>CANQGE010000001.1 GCA_947601495.1 uncultured Clostridia bacterium
ACAATATCATTTCTGGTACTCTCTTTCAATATTTTATTTTCAATTTACTTGTGACATATCTATTTTAAACCTATATATTTAAAATTTTATTAATATATAAATATTTTATCCTTATTTTTCCATAATATAATATTAAATTTAAAAAAAAGATAAATATAAGCACTTGTGCTATATTTATCTTTTTTATAAAAATTTATTTTTAACTATACACCCATTATATTATATCCACTATCAGCATAAATTACTTGGCCTGTAACAGAACTTGACATTTCACTTAATAAAAATGTTGCAACATTTCCAACTTCTGTTGTTGTTACATTTCTGTGTAATGGAGATTTTTCTTCTACAACAGTTAATATGCTATTAAAATCTTTTATTCCTTTTGCTGATAAAGTTTTGATAGGTCCTGCAGAAACAGCATTTACTCTCATTCCTTCTTTTCCTAAATTCTCTGCTAAATATCTAACACTTGCTTCTAATGCAGCTTTTGCTATTCCCATTACATTATATCCTTCTAATACTTTTGTAGAACCATGATATGTTAAAGTAACTAAACTTGCATTTTCATTAAGCATATCTAATTCTTTAGCCATTCTTGAAACTAATACAAAAGAATAGGCACTAACATCACATGCATGAGAAAATCCATCTTTACTAGTAAAAATAAAATCATTTCTTAAATCTTCTGTATTTGCATGTGCTATAGCATGAACTATTCCGTCTACTTTTCCATTTTCTTTCTTTATTTTTTCAAAAACTTCTCTAACTAAATTATCTTCAGAAGCTCCATCTAATACATAGCATTTACTTCCTTCAAATTCAGAAACAAGGTCTTCTATTTTGTCTTTATTTTCTTCTCCCATATATGTAAAAATAAGTTTTGCTCCATTTTCGTATGCAGATTTTGCAATTCCAAAAGCAATACTCCACTTATTTCTAATTCCCATAATCAATATTTTCTTTCCTTCTAATAACATTTTCTTTCTCCTTTTTTATATAATTTACTTTATATTACTACCTCATATTATTTTTATATTGTATTATTTCTTATACTATTCTTTTGCTTATTATTTCTACCTTATACTATCGTTTATATTTCTCTAATTTTCTCTTATGCTATAAATATAATTTTTCAGTGACGCGTAAGCGACCAAACGAAGCATAAGCGAAGTGCGATTGGAGCAATCTTCCTTTTGTTTATTTTTTAAAAAAGAAGATTGCGACACCAAGTCACTAAAAAATTATATTTATAGCATAGGAGAACATTTAAATTATTCTGTAATAATGTATTCACCCATATTCCTAAACTTATTATATCTCTGCTCCACAATCTCTTCAGAACTCATTTCTTTCATTTCAGCTATTGTATCTTTTATTTCTTTTTTTATAGACTTAATTACTTTATCAAATGCCTCATCATTTATTTCTTTTGGCTCTTTAATGATTTTATCAATAACTTTTAAATCATACAAGTCTTGTGCCGTTAGTTTCATTTTTTCAGCAGCTTCTTTAACTCTTGATGAATCTTTCCAAAGAATACTTGCATATCCTTCTGGAGATAATATTGAATAAATCGCATTTTCTAGCATTAAAACTTTATTTCCTAAACCTAAAGCTAATGCTCCACCACTTGAGCCCTCTCCAATTACTATTGCAATAACTGGAACTTTAACTTTTGCAAGTTCTAACATTGAGCTTGCTATTGCTTCACCGTTGTCCTCTTTCTTCAGCTCCAACTCCTGGATATGCTCCTTTTGTATCTATAAAAGTTATAATAGGTCTTTTGAATTTTTCTGCTTGTTTCATAAATCTAATGCCTTTTCTATAACTTTCAGGATTTGGCATGCCAAAATTTCTTTCAATGTTTTCTTTAGTTGTTCTACCTTTTTGTTCTGCTATTATAGTATAATTTTGATTTCCAATTCTTCCTAAACCACAAACAATTGCTTTATCATCTTTAAAATTTCTATCTCCATGAAGTTCAATAAATTCATCAAAAATTTTTTCTATATAATCTAAAGCTGTTTTTCTTTTAGGTGATCTTGCAATTTCTACTTTTTCCCAAGCTGTTATTTTACTCATAAAATTCCTCCTTAAATTACTCATCATTTTGCTAAAATCTTATGTTCTTTTAAGTTTTATGAAATTTATTAATTGCTTTTATGCAATTTAATTAATTTTGATAAAGTATCTTTTAAGTCTTTTCTTTCAACAATTTTATCTATAAATCCGTGTTCTAATAAGAACTCTGCTGTTTGGAAACCTTCTGGAAGTGATTCTCCTATTGTTTGCTCTATTACCCTTTTTCCAGCAAAACCAATCATTGCTCCTGGTTCTGCTAAAACAATATCTGCTATACTTGCAAAAGAAGCTGTTACTCCTCCATAGGTTGGATCTGTTAAAACAGAAATATATAAAAGACCTGCTTCATTTAATTTTGAAATAGCTGATGTTGTTTTTGCCATTTGCATTAAAGATATAATTCCTTCTTGCATTCTAGCGCCACCTGAAACACAAAATATTATTATTGGAAGTTTAAGCTCTATTGCTTTTTCAATGGAATATGTTATTTTTTCGCCAACAACAACTCCCATACTTCCCATTAAGAATCCGCTGTCCATTACGCAAATAACAACATCTTCTCCATTTATTTTTCCTGTTCCAGCACTTACCGCTTCTTGTAACCCTGTTTTTTCTCTTAAAGCTTTTATTTTCTTTGTGTAGTCTTCTAATCCTAATGGATTTGTTGTATCTAAGTTTAAGTCAAATCTTTTATACGTTCCTTCAT
Source organism: uncultured Clostridia bacterium (assembly GCA_947601495.1). Taxonomy (GTDB): domain Bacteria; phylum Bacillota; class Clostridia; order TANB77; family CAG-508; genus Scatovivens. The sequence goes on from CANQGE010000001.1 coordinate 2,789, forward strand.
CTATAACAGTTTCTAGTCTTCTATTTATATGCATTCTAAAATAAGCACCACAATTAGTACAAATATTTAAATTTTTTCGTAAATCTTCTTTATAAATAATTTCCTGACATTTATCGCACTTAACCCATTTTCCAACTTGTATGTCAACATTGTTTTTCTTATTTTTAGCTGTTGGTGCTCTTTTTTTCATTTTGTCTACTATCATTAAAACTTTTCACTTCCTTTTATTTTTATAAATTAATTACTTTCTAAAATTTCTTTTTCAATAAAAGATGTATCAAAATTTCCTCTTATAAAGTTTGGATTTGTAATTATTTCAAAAAGAAAATCTATATTTGTTTCCACACCTTCAATAACTGTTTCTTCTAAAGCTCTTTTCATTTTGCTAATAGCTTCATTTCTTGTATCTCCATGTGTTATTATTTTAGCAATCATAGAATCATAATTTGGTGGAATTGTATAACCTTCATAAATTGCTGTATCTACTCTTACACCATTTCCTCCTGGTAGGTTTAATCCTGTAATTGTTCCAGGGCAAGGCATAAATTTTTTATTTGGATTTTCAGCATTAATTCTACATTCAATGCTATGACCTCTAAATTCGACATTTTTCTGCTTTATTTTTAATTCTTCACCTGCAGCAATTTTTATTTGTTGTTTAACTATATCAATTCCAGTTCTCATTTCTGTTATAGGATGTTCAACTTGAATTCTTGTATTCATTTCCATAAAATAAAAGTTTTTGTCTTTATCTACTAAAAACTCTATTGTTCCACAACTAGTATATCCAGATGCTTTAGCTGCTTTTATTGCTGATTCTCCCATTTTATTTCTTAATTTATCATCAATAGCAGTTGAAGGCGTTTCTTCAAGTATTTTTTGATTTCTTCTTTGAATTGAGCAATCTCTTTCTCCTAAATGAATAACATTTCCATGTTCATCTGCTAGAATTTGTATTTCTACGTGTCTCGGATTTTGAATAAATTTTTCCATATAAATTTCATCATTATTGAAAGAAATTTTTGCTTCTTGTTTAACAAGATTATAGCTTGTTATTAATTCATTTTGAGAATTTACAACACGAATTCCTTTTCCTCCGCCACCTGCTACTGCTTTTAGCATAACTGGATACCCTATTTTTTCTGCTATTTTTATAGCGTCTTCCACATTTTTTACAGTTCCTTCTGAGCCTGGAACAACTGGAACACCAACAGATTTCATAAGTTCTTTAGCATTTGATTTATTTCCCATAAGTTCAATTACTTTATATGATGGACCTATAAATTTAATATTTGATTCTTCACAAATTTGAGCAAATCTACTGTTTTCTGATAAAAATCCAAATCCTGGATGAATGCAATCTGCTCCAGTTATGTTTGCTGCTTCTATTATATTTTTAAAATTCAAATAGCTTTTTGAAGAATTTGCAGGTCCTATGCATATTGCTTCGTCTGCTAAACGTGTATGAAGCGCATCTTTATCTGCTTCTGAATATACTGCAACTGTTTTTATATTCATTTCTTTACAAGCTCTTATTATTCTAACTGCTATTTCTCCTCTGTTTGCAATTAAAATTTTATTCATTTTAAAATTCATTCCTTTCTTGATTTTTGCAAACTAATTATACAACTGCAAAAGTAAGTTCTCCTTTAGCTGCAACTTTTCCGTCTACTGTTGCTATAGCTTCTCCAACTCCTATTGGACCTTTTCTTTTAATTATTTTAACTTCTAATTTTAAAGTGTCTCCTGGTACTACCATTTTTTTAAATTTCATTTTATCTATTCCGCCAAATAAAGCATTTTTACCTTTATTTTCTTCCATGCTAAGAATAGCAACTGCTCCTGTTTGAGCTAAGCTTTCTGTAATTAAAACTCCTGGCATTATTGGGTTTCCTGGAAAGTGTCCTTTAAAATACCATTCTTCTTCATTTACATGTTTATATGCTGTTGCACTATCTCCTGGAATAAAAGTTTCAACTTCATCTATCATTAAAAATGGTTCTCTTTGTGGAATTATTTTTTTAATTTCTTCTTTATTAAGCATTTTTTTACCTCTTATAAATTTATTCTATTTTATCTTAAATAATGGCTTTCCATATTCAACTGGACTTCCATCTTCTACTAAAATTTCAGAAATTTCTCCATCAAATTCAGACTCTATTTCATTCATTAATTTCATTGCTTCAATTATGCAAAGAACATCGCCTTTTTTAACTTTTTTTCCAACTTCAACATAAGGCTTTGAATCTGGTGATGGTTTAAGATAAAAAGTTCCAACCATTGGTGATTTTACTAAATTATAGTTTTCTTCTACTTCTTCATCTAATTTTTGACTATTTTCTTTTTCTATCTTTTCTTTAGGTTCTAAAACAACATTCTCTACTTTTGTTATTGTTTCTTTTGATTCTTTTTTCATACTAATTTTAGTTCCGTCTGGAAAATCAATGTCAATAGAAGTTAATTTTGAATTTCCCATATCTTCCATTAATTGCTTTATTTTCTCATATTCCATAATTCTCTTTTATGATATATTTAAAATAATTTAAATAACCATATTCTCCTTTCTTTAATCTACATATTTTTTTATTATAATACTTGCGTTATGTCCTCCAAATCCTAAAGAGTTAGACATAACAATGTTTAAATCTTTTTTTCTAGGTTCATTTGGAACAATATCTAAATCGCAGTCTTCATCTTTTACTTTGTAATTAATTGTTGGTGGAACAATTCCATCTTCAATTGCTTTAACTGAGAAAATTGCTTCAATTGCTCCTGCTGCTCCTAAAAGATGTCCTGTGTTTCCTTTTGTTGAACTTACCATTACATTTTTACTTTCTTCTCCAAAAGCTGTTTTTATAGCCATAGTTTCATACATATCATTTAAATGTGTTGAAGTTCCATGTGCATTTATATAATCTACATCTTTTGGACTGATTCCAGCATTTTCCATAGCTCTTTTCATTGCTCTTGCTGCACCTTCGCCATCTGGTGCTGGAGAAGTTATATGATATGCATCAGAAGTTGCTCCATAACCAATAATTTCTGCATAAATTTTTGCATTTCTTTTTTTAGCATGTTCTAATTCTTCTAAAACAAGCACTGCTCCTCCTTCTCCCATAACAAAGCCTGTTCTTTCTTTATCAAAAGGAATGCTTGCTCTATTCTTATCTTGAGAAGTAGATAAAGCTTTCATATTTTCAAATCCTGCTACTCCAAGTTTGCAAACAGAAGCCTCTGTTCCTCCTGCTAAAATTACATCTTCAGTTCCTTCTTTTATAGTTTTAAAAGCTTCTCCAATTGCATGTGTTGATGAAGCACATGCTGTTACTATAGATAAAGATTCACCTTTTAGTCCTAAATCTATTGTTACGTTTCCTGCTGGCATATTTGCAATTACCATTGGAATAAACATTGGAGATAATCTATTGTAGCCTTTTGTGTTACAAATTTCACATTGCTCTTCAATTGTGTTAATTCCTGAAATACCAGAACTTATAAATGCTCCAACTCTTTCAAAATCTGTATTTTCATGATTTACTCCGCTATCTGTCATTGCTTCTCTTGCTGCAATTATTGCAAATTGTGAACTTCTATCTAATCTTTTTGTTTGTTTTAAATCTAAGTAATCTGCTGGATTGTAGTTTTTTACTTCTCCTGCTAAAGAACATTTATATCCTGTTGTATCAAATGATGTTATTGCATCTATTCCACATCTTTTTTCTTTAATTCCTTCCCATGTTTCTTTTGTATTTTTTCCTAATGGATTTATTGTTCCTAATCCTGTAATTACTACTCTTTTTTCCATTTTATATCACCTTTCCTTACATTAACATTCCACCATCAACATTTATAACTTGACCTGTAATATATGAGCTATCACTTGAAGCTAAAAATTTAACAACATTTGCAACATCTTCTGGTTTTCCAACTCTTTTAAGAGGTATATTTTTTGTAATTTCTTCTTTTAACTCATCTTTTAGAACATTTGTCATATCACTTTCTATAAATCCGGGTGCAATAGCATTTACTAAAATATTTCTAGAAGATAATTCTTTTGCCAAGCTTTTTGTAAATCCAATTATTCCTGCCTTTGATGCAGAATAATTTGCTTGCCCTGCATTTCCAGATATTCCTACAACAGAAGATATGTTTATTATTCTTCCTTCTCTTGCTTTCATCATATATGTTACTACATTTTTTGTTACATTAAATGTACCAACTAAATTTACATCTAAAACATGTATAAAATCCTCTTCTTTCATTCTAGCAATTAGCATATCTTTTGTAATTCCTGCATTGTTTACTAATACATCAATTTTACCAAATTTGGCTATTGCTTCATCTACAAATCTCTTGCAGTCATCAAAATTTGAAACATCTCCTTCTGCTAGTAAAACTTCTACATTATTGCTTTCTATTTCTTTCTTTAATTTTTTAATGTCATCACTTAATGTTCTAAAATTTAAAACTATGTTATAACCTTCTTTAGATAATGTTAGTGCTATTTGTTTTCCTATTCCTCTACCAGCACCTGTTATTAACGCTACTTTACTCATAATTAATTCTCTCCTTTTAAAATTTTTATAGTGTTTTCATAAGTTTCTACATTGTTTATGTTTAAAATAGTTAATTCTTTTTCAGTTTGCATTCTTTTTACAAATCCAGATAAAGTTTTTCCTGGTCCAATTTCTATAAAAGTATCTACTCCTTCATTAATCATGGTTTCTAGTCCTTTTGAAAAATGAACTGGATTAATTATATGTTTTGCTAATATGTCTTTCATATCATCATTTTTATCATAAAGTTTTCCATCTAAATTTCTAACAACTTTTGTTTCGAAATTATTAAATTTTAGATCTTCTAAGTCTTTTCTTAAAGCATTAGAAGCATCTATTAATTTTTCTGTATGAAATGGACCAGATGTATTTAATACTCTTACTTTTTTAGCTCCCATCTCTTTTCCAAGTGTTTCTACTTCTGCTATTCCTTCTTTATCTCCAGATACAACAATTTGTCCTGGGCAATTAAAATTTACTGGTACTGCAAATCCATTTTTTACTTTTTTACAAAGCTCAGTAACCTCTTCTTCTGTCATTCCTAAAACTGCTGCCATTGACCAGTCTCCAGCTGGAGCTAAATTTTGCATATATTCTCCTCTGTTTTTAACAATTTTTACTCCATCTTCAAAAGAAATAGCTTTGCTATATATTAATGCAGAATATTCTCCTAAACTTAATCCACTAGAAATTTCTGCTTTTATGTTTTCTTTTTCTAATAATTTTAATATTGCTAAACTTAAAGTTAAAATGCAAATTTGTGTATTTTTAGTTTGATTTAAAACATTTTCTTCTGAATAAAAACTTAAGTCTTTAACATCTATTCCTGTTATGTTTTTTACATTTTCATAAACATTTCTTACATCTTCAAATTTTTCATATAAGTCTTTTCCCATTCCTACAGTTTGTGAACCTTGTCCTGGAAATAAAAATCCTATTTTCATTTAAATTCACCAATCCTTTTTATTAATCTTTTTTCAAATAAATTGCAAAATTCTTTTATAACATCATCATTATTTACAGTAATATTAAATTCTTTTTTTATAGAAGAGGCTATATTTATTATATCTTCTGAAAAATAAGTTTTATTTGTGTTTATCCCTATTCCTATAACAATATATTTTACATTTTCACCATTTAATTTTGTTTGACAAAGTATTCCACCTATTTTTTTGCTATTAAAAACTAAATCATTTGGTTCTTTTATTTCAAGACTTATGTTATATAAGTTTTTAAAAGTTTCTATTAAAACTTCTGCAATTTCTTTTGTTAGTCCTTCTAGTTTTGAAATATTGCAATTTGCTTCTATCATAAAAGAAAAAGCTATATTATTTTTTTCATCTGTTTGCCAACTTCTTCCATGTGTTCCAATTCCGTTTGTTTGAATATTTGCTATAATTACAGTTCCATTCTCAGCATTATTTTTTTCTATTCTTCTCCAAATTTCTGCTTGAGTTGAATCTATTTCTTCATAATACTCTATATTCTTTCCTAAAAACTTTGTATTTAATTCCATTTTATTCCTTTTTTATTTTATCTTAATTACTTTTCTAAGTCTAAAAAAATAATTGCAACTTTAAAATTTATTTTCTTTGTTTATTACTTCTAAATTTTTCTCTCTTTTAATTTTATTTGTTGTTGTTTTAATTAGTGGTTCTTCAGATAATATCATTCCTCTAATTGCTTTATATTTTGGCATAGATTGATTTATTTCTTTTATTCTTTCAGATATTTTTTTATAAATATTTTCTTCACCTTTAACTTTATATACGTTTTCTGCAATTTCTCTATTATAAACTACTTTTACAAATATCTTTATATCATTTTTGTCTTCAGACATTTGCTTTCCGAAAATAAAAGATTCTTCTACGCCTTCAATTCTGTTTACCAAATTTTCCATTTCTTCTGGGAAAATATTTTTTCCATTTTTTAGAACTATTACACTTTTCTTTCTACCACAAATGAAGATATACCCCTCATCATCTATTCTTGCTAAATCTCCTGTATAAAACCAATCATCTATTAAGGCTTCTTTTGTTGCTTTTTTATTTTCATAATATTCAAGCATAACACTTGGGCCTTTTACAACAAGTTCTCCCATTCCGGTTTTATCTGGATTATCTATTTTTACTTGAACACTTGGAACTGCCTTTCCAATAGATCCTACTTTATTATATTTATTACTTCCAACAGCAACAACTGGAGATGTTTCTGTTAGTCCGTATCCTTGTACTAGATTAAATCCTAGAAGTCTAAATTTATTTTCTATTGTAGCATCAAGAGCAGCAGCACCACTAATCATTAATTTAAGATTTCCACCAAGCATATCATGAATTTCTTTAAATGCTTTTTTTCTTTCTTCCATTGAAGAATTAGCGTATTCTTCTTCCTTTGATAAAATTTTATCTAAGCAACCATTTTTTTCTGCTTGTTTTCTAATTATTTTAAATATTCCTTCATATATTGCTGGAACAGATGCCATAACAGAAACTTTATATTCTTTTAGGTTTTCAGTTACATGTCTTATACCATCACAATATACTGTTTGTGCTCCTGAATATAGTGCAAATAAAAATCCAACCGTACATTCAAATACATGATGTAAAGGTAGAAAAGATAAAAATGTGTCATTACAATTTACATCTAAAACAGAAGCTATATCCATTAAATTTGAGCATATATTTTTATGTGATAATGCAACAATTTTAGATGCAGATGTTGTTCCAGAAGTAAATAACATTATATTCATTATTTCGTTATTTATTTTAGCATCTATAAAGCTTCTATTTCCTTCTTTAATTAATTTCTTACCTTTTTCAATTAATTCGCTTTGTGAATAAACACCATCTGTATGAATTTTTAAATCCATACAAATTAAGTGTTTTAGTTTTCCTATTCCATCGCATTTTGCTCTTTTTAGCACTTCATCATATTTTTTTGAATAGAAAATTGCTTCAATTTCTGAACGCTCTATTAAACTTCTTAATTCATTTTCTGGAAGTGACTTATCTAATGGAACAATTATTCCTGTTCCGCATACTACAGAAAGATAAGATAAATTCCATTCGTATCTATTTTCGCCAATTACAGCTATTTTCTTACCTTTAAGCCCCATATCAATTAATGCTGTTCCAAGTCCATCTATCATTTCTCTAATTTCTTTATGAGTAAATGTTTTATATTTTCCTTCGCCTGCTCTTATTTTATAAGCAATTCTATTTCCATATTTTTCTCCAGATTTTTTAAGCATATCTTTTAAATCTGTAATTTTCATGTAATCATACAATCTTTCGTTCATAGTCTTTCCTTTCTTTTTACTATATATTTATATCACATTTTTGACTTTTTATCTTTATACTGGTAGGTCAGTATAAAAAACATTTGTTTTTATATGTAAGATACATTTTTATTGATTATTATCCCAAAAAAATAGATGTTTTATTTTTTAAAAACATCTATTTTGCTACTCTTTAATATTATGTTTTTGTTCTACTAATTAACTATTCTGTATTTTTTTATCATATATTTCTTTTTTCATTTTACGAATCATACTTCTTTCTGTTTTGTAGCTATTTCTCATATACAATAGATATATAATAATTAATAAATATACTAATAAAATTTTATCTTGTAAAAATGCTACTACCATTCCTAAATCAAATACCGTATAGTCATATTGCCCTACAAGTTCTGAAGCTTTTAAAAAGTTTACTCCTTCGGTTTCTCTAACTACAGAAACAATGCTATCTTCTAAATTTATTTCTTGAACTTTTGCAACTTCTTTTTGCTCACCATTATAGAAGAACACTATATCACCAGGTTTTAAATTTTCTATTGAAACATCTTTTATAGTAATTATATCTCCTTTAAAAAATTCTGGTGAAAAGATGTCTGATGTAATGATGTATGGTTTAAATCCATTAATGTCTATAATTTTTTGTGGCATTACTTTAAGTTCTAAAATTAAAAGTACATTATAAGCAATTAATGGTAATATAACTAACAAACATATAATTGTAAAAAGTACTCGTTTTACGCTATTTTGCTTTATTTTTCTTTTTAATATTTCTTCGTTTGTAAGTAGCATTTTTAACACCTCATTTATTTCATTTGTAAAAATATATATAAAATTATATCATATAAAAATTTTTTTACAATATTTTTGATTTTTTTAAAATTATTATTTTTGTGCTTGATTAAAAAAAGAGTTTAATCTTTTTGTGGCAATTATATAATAATTTTTGATATTTTAAAAATCTATTTTACAATAATTAAAAAATATTTTGCATAATTTTAATTTTTTGTAGAGCTTATATATAAAATATAAGTGACGCGTAGCGACCAAACGAAGCGTAAGCGAAGTGCGATTGGAGCAATCTTATAAGTAAGATTGCGACAACAAGTCACGGTTATTTTATATATAAGCACTACAAAAAATGAAAAGTTTAAATTATTGAAACATATTTTTAAATTATGCAAACATTTTTGAAAACACCTCTATTTTATGATAAAATATACAAAAATTTTTATGAGGTTTTTATGAAACTTTTATATGAAGTTAAAGATAATAAATATTCTACTATTAAAGAAGTTTTAAAAGATTATTTTCAAATTTCTGATAGATTACTAACAAAATTAAAAAAGTATAATCATATTTTTATAAATGATGAAACTAAATTTGTTGATTATAAAATTAATATTGGAGATAAAATTTTAGTAGATTTAAGTTTTGAAGAAGAAAGTGAAAATATACATCCTAGAAAAATGGACTTGGATATATTATTTGAAGATGAAGCTATTCTTATTATAAATAAACCTGTAAATTTACCAGTTCATCCTTCAATTTTACATTTTGAAGATAGTCTTTCAAATGGCGTTAAATTCTATTTTGAAACAATTAATTTAAAAACTAAAATTAGACCAGTAAATAGATTAGATAAAGATACTTCTGGAATTGTTATTTTTGCAAAAAATGAATATATTCAAGAAATGCTTATTAAAGAAATGAAAAATAATATTTTTAAAAAAGAATATTATGCAATTTTAGAAGGAGCTATCGAAGATCACTTTTTTAAAATTGATTATCCAATTGCAAGAAAAAATAACTCAATTATAGAAAGAGAAGTAAATAGTAATGGTGCTCTTTCAATTACATATTTAGAGCTTATTAAAAACTTTGAAACTGCTTCTCAGAATAAAAAATTAGCATTTGTTAAATTTTCTTTAGAAACTGGAAGAACTCATCAAATTAGAGTTCATTCAAAATATATAGGTCATCCTATTTTAGGAGATACTCTTTATGGAAATCCTTCTAGTTTAATTTCAAGGCAAGCACTTCACGCTTTTAAAGTAACATTTATTCATCCAATTACAAAAGAGGCTTTAACGATAGAAGCGCCACTACCTCAAGATATGAAATCATTAATTAAATCAAAAAAAGAGATAAAATAAAATGAAGTGAACCCCATATCGTTCACTTCGAAATATTTTATCTTTTTTTATTCAAGTATGAATTTAAGCTGTTTCTTCTTTTTTTGAAGTTTTTCCTTTTTTCTTTTGTTTTGGAATTTCTCTTTTTTTGTTTTCATCTATAACAAGCTCTGGTTGAGTTTTATTTAGTACTGTATCTTTTGTTATGATACATTTTACTATTTTTTCATTTGATGGAATATCATACATTATATCTCTCATAATTTCTTCTATTATAGAACGTAAACCTCTTGCTCCAGTATTTCTTTCAATAGCTTTATCAACTATTGCTTCTAATGCATCTTGTTTAAATTCTAAATCTACTCCATCTAGCTCTACCAATTTTTTATACTGCTTGATTAATGCATTTTTTGGCTTTGTGACAATATCTATTAAAGCATCTCTTGTAAGTCCATCTAATGTTGCTATAATTGGTAATCTACCAACAAACTCTGGTATTAATCCAAATTTAAGTAAATCTTGTGGTAGTAATTGTTTAAATATTTCTGTTTTATTTAAATCTTTTTTACTTTCGATTTGTGCTCCAAATCCTATTGTTTTTTTACCAACTCTATCTTTAATAATATTTTCTAAGCCTTCAAAAGCTCCTCCACAAATAAATAATATATTTGATGTGTCTATTTGAATAAATTCTTGATGTGGATGCTTTCTTCCTCCTTGTGGTGGTACAGATGCAACTGTTCCTTCAACTATTTTAAGAAGTGCTTGCTGAACACCTTCTCCACTAACATCTCTAGTAATTGATGGATTTTCAGATTTTCTAGTAATTTTATCAATTTCATCTATATATATAATTCCTTTTTGTGCTTTTTCAACATCATAATCTGCTGATTGAATAAGTTTTAAAAGAATATTTTCTACATCTTCTCCAACATATCCTGCTTCTGTAAGCGTTGTGGCATCTGCTATTGCAAAAGGAACATCTAATATTTTTGCTAATGTTTGAGCTAGTAGAGTTTTTCCACAACCAGTAGGTCCAAGAAGTAATATGTTACTCTTTTGAATTTCTATATCATCTACAAGTTCTAAATTATTTATTCTTTTATAGTGATTATATACCGCTACTGATAAAGTTTTTTTAGCTTCCTCTTGACCAATAACATAATCATCTAAAACTTTTTTAATTTCAGAAGGAATTAACATTTCTATTGGTTCTTTTTTATCTTCTGTTTCATATATTTCTTCTTCAATAATGTCTTGGCAAAGAGCTATACATTCATCACATATATAAACTCCTGGCCCTGCAATTATTTTCTTTACAACTTCTTGTGGCTTTCCACAAAAAGAGCATTTTACTATTCTTTCCTGACTTCTCGCCATTTTGCATATTCCTTTTAATTTATTTAGATTTTTTTAAAAATCTATAAAACTTTTTAAAAAATACTTATAATTAATATAAGTATTTTTTTTAATTTTAATTAATTTCTTTTATCTAATATTCCGTCTATTAAGCCATATTTTAAAGCTTCTTCTGCTGTCATGTAATTATCTCTTTCAGTATCTCTTTCTATTGTTTCTAAACTTTGACCTGTTCTTTCACTTAAAAGTTTATTTAATTTTTCTCTAGTTCTAACCATGTGATCTGCATGTATTTTTATTTCTGTGGTTTGACCTGAAAGTCCTCCACCACCAATTAATGGTTGATGTATTAAAACTTCTGCATTTGGTGTAGCAAATCTTCTTCCTTTTTCTCCAGAAGCAAGTAATACTGCTCCCATACTTGCTGCCATTCCAACGCAAATTGTTGAAACTGGGCATTTTATATAATTTATTGTATCTACTATAGCCATTCCATCTGTAATAGATCCTCCTGGGCTATTAATGTATAAACTTATTTCTTTGTCTGGATCTTCTGATTCTAAGAATAAAAGTTGTGCTACAACTAAACTTGCAGAAGTTGGATTAACATCTTCTGCTAAAAATATTATTCTATCTTTTAATAATCTTGAGAATATATCGTATGATCTTTCTCCTCTACTTGTTTGCTCAATTACATAAGGTACTAAACTATTATCTATCATTTTCATCTTCCTTTCTTGTTTTCTTTAATATTTGTAACTACTTTCTACATTTATTTAATATATACTAAATGTATTTTTTTTTCAATACATTTAATATAAAAAAAAGTACATTCAAATAACATTTTTTTACTTTTTTTGACAAATTATAATATAAAAATACCCTTTAAAATTTGCATCTTTTAAAGGGTATATAAATTAACTATTTTTCACTTTTTTTCTTTGTAGTAGTTTTCTTTTCTTCTTTTTTAGTTGTAGATTTTTTATCTTCTTTTTTACTTTCTTTCTTCTCTTCTTTTTTATCTTCTACTTTTGAAACTTTTGCATTATCTACTATTAAAGCTACTGCTTTTTCAGATTTAATATTTTCTTTAATACTTTCAATTAAGCTTTCATTATTTTTTAAGTCTTCTTCTTTTCTTCCATAGCTTGTAGCTAATTCTTTAATTTTATCTTCGACTTCTTTTTCTGTTGCTTCTAATTTTGCATCTTCGCAAATTGCGTCTAAAACTAATCTCATTTTTAAAGATTCTTTAGCAGGTTCTTCGCTTTCTTTTCTATAATCTGCTTTAGTTTTTCCAATCATTTTTAAGTATTGTTCTAAACTAATTCCTTGATAAGATAATCTTCTATCCATATCTTTTTCCATATTATCTAATTCAAGTTCTACCATACCTGCTGGTATATCTACTTCTGATTTTTCTGAAACAGCTCTAACTGCTTTTTCTTCTAATTCAGCTTTAGATCTTTCTTCGTTTTGTTTTTCTTTTTTAGATTTTACATCTGCCTTTAAATCTTTTAATGTATCAAATTCGCTAACATCTTTAGCAAATTCATCATCAATTTTTGGTAGTTCTTTTGTTTTTATTTCATGAAGAGTAACTTTAAATGTAGCATCTTTTCCAGCTAATTCTTTTGAAAAATATTCATCTGGAAATTTTACATTAATATCTTTTACTTCTTCTATTTTCATTCCAACTACTTGATCTTCAAATCCTGGTATGAAAGTATTACTTCCTAATTCTAATTCATGATTTTCTGCTTTTCCACCTTCAAATTCTACTCCATCAACAGTTCCTACAAAATCTATAACTGTGATATCTCCTTTTTGAGCAGGTCTATCATCAACAGTAATCATTCTGCTATTACGTTCTGCCATTTTATTAATTTCATCATCTATTTCTTTTTCTGTAACTTTATATTCTGTTTTTTCTAAAGAAATTCCTTTATATTTTCCTAATTTAACATCTGGTTTTAAAGCTACAACAGCTGTAAAAATTAATTCTTTTCCTTTACCCATTTGTTTTATTTCTATTTGTGGTTTACTAACAACATCTAATTTTTCAGATTTAATAGCTTCATCATATATTGGTGGAACAACTTCATTAAAAGCATCTTCATAAAAAATTTCATCACCATAATATTTTTCTACTATGTTCATAGGTGCTTTACCTTTTCTAAATCCTGGAATATTAAAATATTTTGCATTTTTGTTAAAAACACTTTTTATTCCTTCATCAAAAACTTTAGCTTCTACTGTGAATTCTAATTTAACCTCATTTTTATTATCTGTTTTTTCTACTTTTACACTCATTTTATTTCCTCCATTTTTTTATTTCACGAATAGCTTATATATTATATTACATAAGAAATAAAAAATCAAGAATTTCAATTAAAAAATCTATTAAAGTAAGAAAGAAAAAATGAATTTTTACTTATAATTTTACTATTTTCTTGTATTTTCTTGTCTTTTCTTGTCTTTTTAGAAAAAATGTGATATAATTATATTCGAATGCAATCGCGCATTCGAAACACTTTTGCGCCCAGTACCGGATAACAAGGAGGGAAGTTAATTACCAAAAAGAAATCCGGTGCTAACAACAAGATTCTCCACATGAACTCGACTAACCAACAACGACAAAATAAACATCAACCGCATGGGAGGAATCAAAAATGGCAAAGCCGTCTAACAGGTCCAGGAATCGCAGCAAGCAGAGCCCCATCAGATACGAGCTTTTGGGGTACAACCACACCTGGGATTCTTCCATCGACCGCTCGGTGGTTAGCACCTACGAGCTCGATGACACCGCTCCGACGCTGCCGAATTCTATCGATTTCGGCATTGCCCTGAAGCTCGCGCACGCTCTCAGCAAGCACAACCTCTACCTCGACACCGTGATCCACGTGGTCTCGAACTGCCCGAGCTGTGAGGTTCAGCGGAACGACAGGGCCTTCAACTACATCACCTTCGAGATGTTCATTTTCTCGTTTCACCAGCTGACGAAGCCGGTGGTCGTGAATATCAGCCACGGCCATGGAAAAGAGACGATGACTTTCATCTCTTGGGATGACATTCGTCCGAACAACTTCTGGAAGAGACTCGGCATCTTCCTCTCCAGGGGGAAGTGGAAGAACATCCTCCTGAAGTACACCTGGATGTTGCATCGGGTTGCCAGGGAACGCATCCACGAGAACACCTTCGGTCAGCTCGACATTGAGCCTCCCGCGAAGACCCTCGTTAGGTTTGTGCCCAGCACCCACAACCCCAGGAGTGACGACAGCAGCAGGAGCGTTGGCACCACCAAGAGCAACGGTAGCAGCAGCCAGACGCCTCCGCCCGTGCCCGTGTTCGAGAACCATCGCGCGCGCAAGTGCGAATCTGCGTCCGAGGAAACGCCCAAAAGCGTGCCCATGGACGCCCCCAAGCACGTACCCAAGCACGCGCCCAAGAGCGAGCGGAAGTAAGTCCGCATACGAAATGGGCGAACCAAAAGGTCGAAGCCGGCGACAAATGTCGCCGGCTTCGAAGCTTTTATATTATATCTTATTTTAATTAGTCTCCTAAACATGTTCCTAAATCTCTTGCAACTTTTATTAAGTCATCATCCATTGGAACTCTTCTTATATTACTTTCTTTAGTGTTTCCAGAAGCTGCACCTACTACTTTGTTATCTCCAACAACATCTTCTAAAGAAACATAACTCATTTCACCATTTTTATATGTTACTAAAACATTGAATATTCCTTGCATTGCAAGTTCCATTGCTCTACATCCATATTTTGTAGATAAAACTCTATCAAATGCAGATGGTGTTCCACCTCTTTGAACATATCCTAATACTGTACTTCTTGCAGCCATTCCTGTTAGTTCTTCTAATTCTGTTGCAAGTTTGTCTCCAACACCACCAAGTCTTATATTATCTAATCCGTTTCCTTCATTTAAAGTTTTCTTTACTGTAATTGTTCCATCTTTTGGCATAGCTCCTTCAGAAGCTACTATAATTGTAAATTCTTTTCCTCTTGCTCTTCTTTCATTAATTTTTTCTATTACTTTATTAATATCATAAGGAATTTCAGGTATTAATATAACATCTGCTCCTCCAGCTATACCAGATTCTAATGCAAGCCAACCTGCATATCTTCCCATAGTTTCTAGAATCATTAATCTGTGATGTGATTCTGCAGTAGTATGAAGTCTATCTAATGCTTCTGCAGCAATAGAAACTGCTGTGTTATATCCAAATGTCATATCTGTATGAGCAACATCATTATCTATTGTTTTTGGAACTCCTATACAATTAACTCCCTTTAAAGAAAAGTCTCTGCTTGATTTTTGTGTTCCATCTCCTCCTAAAGTAAATATACAATCAAATCCTGCATTTCTAATATTTTGAACACATATATCTGATAAGTCTTTATATTCAACAGTTCCATCTTCGTTAGTTACTTTATAGTTGAATACATTTGTGCTATTTGATGTACCAATTATAGTTCCACCTTTTGTTAATAATCCAGAAGCATTTCCTTGTAAATCTAATTTTACATAGTTATTGTTTAATAATCCTTTATATCCTTCTATAAATCCATAGCATTCAACTCCATTTGTTCTACCTGTTTTTACTATAGCTCTAATTACTGCATTTAATCCTGGAGCATCTCCTCCATTAGTTAAAATTGCAACTTTTTTTACTTTTGATTCCATATTATTATCCTCCTGTGTTTTACTTTTTCTTTTAAACACCTACGTTATTATATACATTATTTTTTTATATTACAAGCATTTTTTTATTATTTTTATATGATTTTTTTAATCATTTATATTTTTTATTATTCAATTTAGAGTAACCACTTAAATTGTTTTTATTATTTATAGAATATAATTTATGTTATAAGTATATAATTTAATATCTAGTTTTAGATAAATTATTTTTTTAAGGAGGCTTCTGTTTTTACAGAAATAATATACTATGAAAAATAAAATTATTTTATTAGAACTATTTTTTACTATTTTTATGTTTTTTTCTACTTATTGTTTTGGATATTATATTCCAACATGGTCTGCAGTAGATACTACTGAAGTTAGTGCAAACACTACTAGTGAAGATTTTTTAAGTTTAGAATCGCAAAGTGCAATTTTGATTGAGCAAACAACTGGTAAAATTCTTTATGAAAAAAATTCACATGAACAATTACGCCCTGCAAGTGTAACAAAAATAATGTCTATTTTATTAATTATGGAAGCTCTAGATAGAGGCGACATTACATTAGATACACAAATTCCTTGTAGTGAAAATGCTTCTTCAATGGGCGGTTCTCAAATTTGGCTAGATAGTACTGAAACTTTATCTGTACATGAAATGCTAAAAGCCATTTGTGTTGTAAGTGCAAATGATTGTACTGTTGCTATGGCAGAATATTTAGCTGGAAGTGAAGAATTATTTGTTCAAAAAATGAATGAACGTGCAAAAGAACTTGGCATGAAAGATACAGTTTTTAAAAATTGCCATGGAATTGATGAAGATGGACATTTAACTTCTAGTTACGACATAAGTTTAATGTCAAGAGAATTACTTCAAAATCATCCTGACATAAAAAATTATACTACTATTTGGATGGATTCTCTTAGAAATGGCGAATCTGAGCTTGTTAATACAAATAAACTAATAAGAACTTATGATGGTGCAACAGGTTTAAAAACTGGTTCTACAAGTTTAGCTTTATATAATTTATCTGCTAGTGCAACCAGAAATGATTTATCTTTAATTGCTGTTGTTTTAAGAGCACCTACTCCTAAAGTTCGTTTTGCTGAAGCAAAATTATTATTAGATTATGGATTTAATACTTATAGTTTTAAAAAAATTGCAACTAAAGGAGATGTTCTTCAAAGCATTATGGTTAATAAAGGAACTGAAAAAGAAGTAAATCTTGAATTTGAAAATGATAGTGGTATACTAATTAAAAAATCTAATTCTTCTGAAATAAAGCAAGAATTAATACTAAATGAAAATATAGAAGCGCCAATAAAAAAAGGTGATGTTTTACGGAAAAATGAATTACTACATAGATGATGAATTAATATCTTCTGTTAATTTAGTTTCTGATAGAAGTATAGAAAAAAAGAATATATTTAGTACTTTTTACTATGTAGGATCTAAATGGTTTAATTTATTTAGAGAAGATTAATATTAATAAAATAAAAAAACTAAGATTTGAATATAATCTTAGTTTTTTATTGCGCAATAAATTTTTATATTTTAGTTTTGCATTTTATGCAAGACCATATTTTTTCTTAAATTTATCTGCTCTACCACCAGTAGTATTTTGTTTTAAGCTTCCTGTCCAATATGGATGACATTTTGAACATACATCAACTTTCATTTCTGGTTTAGTTGAATTAGTTTCGATTACATTTCCACATGCACATATAATTTTGGCAGCTGTATAATTTGGTTGTATATCCTTTTTCATGTAATTCACCTCTTTCTTACATTTTTAAAACAATCTTAAATATAATAACACATTATTTTTCTTATTTCAAGTACTTTTTAGAATGTTATAGTATAGTCCTTGTATCTGTATACTTCCCTAGGAGACGAATCCCATAGTTCTTCTGTGTTTGTTAAATCTATTTCTGATTTTTTACTATTATTTTTTTGTTCACTTTCTTGAGAGTTAGCAGAAGTATTTGTTTCGCTATTTTTTAATCCATCTATGGCTTCTACTTCTTTAGAATTTTCTGATTCTTTAGAGCTTACAGTTTCATTCAAACTTTGATTTTTTTCATCTTCTCTTAATGCATCTATAACTGTGTTTCCGTCATTAGCACTTTTTAAGTTGCTCTCCAAAGAATGTCTATTCACTAGTTTTGACATTACATTATATATACATGCTATAATACATACTGCTAATAAAACTTTTTTCCACATCTTAGCTAGCATAGCTTTCTCCTCTCTTGACACTACTACAATTCTTATTATACTACAATTTTATTGAAACTGCAAATATTATATAATATATTTTAATAAAAAGTCAATACAACATTTTAATTTATGTAAACAATTTTTGAATTAATTTATATATTTTTTTCAAATTTTACTTGTTTTTTTTATAAATTTGTGTTAGACTATTAAATAGTCAGTTTATTAATTTAAATGGAGGTGCTTTAGATATGGCAAAATGCGCATTTTGTGGAAAAGAAACTAGCTTTGGTAAACAACTTAGTGTAACTCGTTCTCATATTAGTAAAAGAACAACTAGAACAGTAAGACCAAATTTAAGAAACGTTAAAGCTGTTATAAATGGCGAAGTAAAAAGAGTTTCAGTTTGTTCTAAATGTTTACGTTCTGGAAAAGTTCAAAGAGCTGTTTAATTTTATAAAATATAAAAAGTAGATGTTTTTTCATCTACTTTTTTTATTGTGATATTTAAATTATGTAGATTTTATTCCAAAAATCATTTTAACAAATCCTCTTAAAAATTTTGGTACTTTTTTAACAATAATTGTCATAATATTACTCCTCCTATTTACCTAGCAAATATTTTATGCCTCCTGCAAAAGCTCCTAATCCCATTATGCATATCCAGGCAATTGGAGGAAGAAATAAAACTAATAGAGTTCCAATTCCAAAGCCTATTAGTATTCCAGCTATCATTTTTTTGAATTTGCAGAAAAACATTTTAGCTTCCTCCTTTTTTATATAATATTAAATTTTAACTTATTATGTGAGTAATATTTAAATTATTGTTAATCATCATTATTATCATCATCATCGTCATTAATATCGTCATCAATATAATTATTCATTTCATCATTATATTCGTCATCATCTGGATCGTAATCATTTTCTAGGTCTTCATTATCATCTTCTTCATCTAAATCAAGAGCACATTTTGAGCAATCTCCATCAATACAACCATCGCAGTAATCATCTTCTAAAGTAGCTCCACCAACATAAGCGATGTCTTCTAATAAATCGATAGCTTCACATTCATTAAGAATATCATCATCCACTTTTATTTCAGCAATTTCAAATGTTTCAATATTATTATCTACCTTAAATCTTATAATTATATTACAAGGCTTATCATCGCACATTGCCTCTCCTGTAAAGTCTACAAAAACACCCTTTTCATCTTTTATAACATTATAATTAATATTATCAAAAAAAGATTCAAATAGTTCTCCTATTTTAAAATCTGGTATAGCGTCAAATTCTCCATTGCATATTAAACTAATATATTTATCGTCTGATACTTCTTCGTTCATATTATTATTCCTTTCTAATTTTTATCTCTAATTTAGGAAAAGCTTCCATTAATCTCTTCTTTAAAATAGATTTCTTTTTGAAATTTTCTTTTACTATTTTTGTAATATCTTCTCTTTTTTCTTTTAGTGCATCTGCTTTATTTTTTATTGCACTATTTATTAATTCTCTTTTTCTATTTATTCTTTCAGCTAGGTCTTTTGGAGATTCGATTATTGCATTTGATATTCTACTTCTAGTATATTTTGCTTTTTCCTCAAATTGTATTCTTCTAAGTTTTAATTCTTTGCCAAATAATTTAAACTCTTCTTCTGCTTTTTCTAAGGCCTCTTCTGTTTTATCTTTTACTTTATTTCCAATTTCTTCTGTTTTATCCTTTACTTTATTGCTAATTTCCTCTGTGTTATCTTTGCTAGCAAAAATTTCTCCTTTAAAGCTAGATATAATAGTAAATGAAACGATTATATCTATAATAAATAAAATAGATAAAACAGCTGTAATAATATTTAACAAGTTTGCTGGTATGTTCATATAGATGTTTTCAAAAAATGGATTAGCATAATAAATTATTAATGTTCCAACTATTCCAAATGGTAAAAGAGTTTCTAAACAAATTCTTCCATTAATATTAAACTTCTTATTGCGATAATCCCACCATCTCGCATGAAATTGTTTTTCCATAATATAACTCGTTGAATACTCTAGCACACCACAAATTAATATACATAAAATAAATAACACTGGTAAATCGTTAGTGTATTTACTAAGTAAAATAGTTATTGCTATAACCCCAACTCCATATACTGGGCAATATGGTCCAATTAGAAATCCTCTATTTATCAATTTTTTCTCTTTAAAAATTCCTCCAAAGGATTCCATAAACCAACCAGCGAAAGAATATGTAAAAAATAATAATATATAAATTTCTACTTTTTCTAGCATATATGTCTCTCCTTTATAATTTACATATAAGAATATACCACATTTATTACAATTATACAATTATTTCTTTTTCATAAGTTTTAGCACTTCTTTTTCTTCTGCTGTTATTCTATAAGATTCTATCATTTTTTGTAAAGTTTTATTATAAGTGAATTTATCTAAGTTATTTTTTCCTCTTAAATAATCCATTAATTTACTATTATATTTGATACCAATTTCAGCTAATGTCCAAGCAACTCCCATTTTGGTATAATATCCATCATTATTTATACTATCTAATATTTTAATAACTTCATCTACATACTCATCTATTAAAAAATAATCTAGCATTGAAATTACTGAAAATCTAATTTCAAATTCTTTATTTGATTTTGCATAAGGCAAAATGAATTTCCAATATTCTTTCAAGTTTTTTTCATTTATTTTAAGTGTTGGAACAAAAGTATCGCAAATTGCCCAACTATCTATTTTAGGAATAAATTCTTTTATATATTTTATTTTTTCTTTAAACTCTAATTTACTATATGCAATAATTAATCCTTGAAGAATAACTTCTTCAAAATATTGTGGATTTTTATTTTTTACAAAGCTCTCCCAATCATTATTTTCTTTTAAAACTTCTTTAGCTATTTTTCTTAATATCGGAATTTTTATTCCTAAAATTTCTTTATTTGTATCTGGACATAGTTTAGAATTAAATTCTTTATGCTTTTCATCAGATAAATCTATTAACTTTTTAGTTATTAAATTCATTTTTCCTCCTATTAAGTTTTATTATTGTATAATAACATTTTAAATGCAATAAATCAAATTAAATATTTTTATTTAAACAGCTATCTAATATAGTTTATATAATTTATAGGTAACGCGTAAGCGACCAACCGAAGCGTAAGCGGAGGGCGATTGGAGCAATCTTCCTTTTGTTTATTTTTCAAAAAGAAGATTGCGACACCAAGTTACCAATAAATTATATAAACTATATTAGATAACGCTATTTTAAATATAATATGATATATTTTAAGTATAAAATGATATTTTTTTAAATATAAAATGCTATTTTTATATTTAAAATACTAATTTCTAATTATTTACTTTTTCCTCATTATTTGATATTCTTTTAATAATATTGAAAAGGAGTCGATAATATTTTGAATAGAATTAAAAATAAAAGCAGTAAAAAAAATGATAATAATTCTAAGCACAAAATTAATTTAAAAACTGTAAAAATTATTTTTATATTACTTTTTATATTAATAATTTTTTTAGCTATAAAAACAGGCATATCTATTTCTCGTTGGCAAAATTTGGCACAAGATATGATTTCTAATTCACCTTCAAAAGTATTAGATACATCTGGCAATGTTATTGCTGAACTTGGAAATAATAAAAACACAAAAAATATTTCTATTTCTGAAGTCCCAGATAATTTAAAAAATGCATACATATCAATTGAAGACCAACGTTTTTATAAGCATTCTGGAGTAGATTTTCCAAGAACTGCTAAAGCAATATTTTCTTATGTAAAAAATCTTGGCTCATCTTCCTTTGGTGGTAGCAGTATTACTCAGCAGTTAGTTAAAAATTTAACTGGCGATAATTCTTCTAAAGTTACAAGAAAAATTACTGAATGGTTTAGAGCTTTTGCTATTGAAGGAGTTCTTTCAAAAGATGAAATACTAGAAGCATATCTTAATGTTATTTATGTTGGACCAAATATTTATGGTGTTGAATTAGGTTCTAAATATTATTTTAATAAATCTGCAAAAGATCTTTCTCTAGAAGAATGTGCATTTTTGGCTGGAATTAATAATTCACCAAACTCATATAGTCCTTTTAGTGATGATGATAACTCAGAAAAAATTAAAGTTAGAACAAAAGCTGTTCTTGATAAAATGCTTGAACTTAAATATATATCGGAAACCGAGCACAATGAAGCTATTTCAAAAGTTGATAGTGGTTTAAATTTCAAAAATGGGAAAATTGAAAATAAAAATAATGAAGCAATTTATTCTTATCATACAGATGCTTTGATTACAGAAATCACTAAAGAAATTGCTAAAGCGAAGAAAATTTCAGAGGATTTTGCTACAAATTATATAAATATGGCTGGACTTACAATTTATAGTGCTCAAGATAGTAACATTCAAAATGAAATTGAAAAAGAATTTGAAAAACCTAGATATTCTCTTAAATCTCAAAAAGATCCATCTGTTACGTCTCAAGCTGCTATGGTTATTATAGATCATAAAACTGGACAAGTAGTTGGTTGTGTTGGTGGTATTGGAAAAAAAGAAACTTCTAGAGGCTTTAATAGAGCAACTCAAGCTTTAAGACAAACTGGCTCTGCTGGGAAACCAATTGCTGTTTTAGCTCCAGCTTTAGAAGAAAAAATAATAACTCCTGCTAGCATATATGTTGATGAGCCTACAACTTTTGATGACGGAACAGAAGAAAAATATTCTCCTACTGACTACAATGATTATAGAGGTGCAATTACTGTACGACAAGCTGTTGAATCTTCACAAAACATCCCATTTGTAAAAATAATGGAACAGCTAACTCCAAAAACTTCTATTAAATATATGAAAAAAATGGGAATATCAACACTTACTAAAACTGATGAAAATTTGAATTTGGCTTTAGGCGGTTTAGATAAAGGAATTAGCCCTTTAGAGCTTGCTTCAGCATATGCAACTATTGCAAATGACGGTGTTTATATTGAACCTACTTTTTATATTAAAGTAGAAAATTCACTTGGTAAAAAAGTTATAGAATCTAAGCCAAAAAAGAAAAAAGCTATTTCTAAAGAAGTTGCATATATTATTCAATCACTTCTTACAGAACCTGTTAATGGTTCAAAAGGAACAGCAAAATATTGTAAAATTTCTAGAATTGATGTTGCTGCAAAAACTGGTACAACAAATGATGAATATGATAGATGGCTTTGCGGATTTACTCCATATTATACAGCTGTTACTTGGTTTGGATTTGACTTAAATGAAACAATTAATTTTAATCGTAAAAATCCTTCTGGGCAAATTTGGGCAAATGTAATGAAATCTATTCATTCAAAACTCGATAAAGCTACTTTTCAAGTTCCTGAAGGTTCTTCTTTAGAAACTGCAGAAATTTGTTTAGCAAATGGGCTAATTGCAAACAGCGGATGCCCAAATACTCATACAGAATTTTTCTTAAAAGGCACTGTTCCTACAAATTATTGCATAGAGCATACTGGTAAACTTCCAGAACAAAACAATACTTCAGTAAATACTTCTGATGAAGAAGATTCTTCAAGTTCTACTAATATTTTTGATGAACTTGATAACATTTTTGAACAGTAAAAAATAATCTCCAAATTTTATGGAGATTATTTTTTTCTATATGCTTTTATTATTATTCTTTTTCCATTTGCATTATTACAAGTAACTAATGTAAGTTCATAAGTTTTAGAAGAATTAAGAACAGAAATATCTTCTGCATCTGCTTCAAAAATATTAAAAACAATATACTTGTATTTTGCTCCTGCTAAATCATCTATAATTATTTCATCTTTCAAATCCAATTTATCTAAATTACCAAAAAACCTTTCATCGTTATAATTATGTCCTGCAATACATACATTTCCACTTTCTTTAAAATTATTTCCATAAAATTTACAAGGTGCAATTTTTAAGAGAGTTTCACTAAAATTATTGAATACTACATATTCTAAGTTAATTTTTTCTATATATATTTTACAAAGATATATACTTTTACTAGTTTTTTCTGCATTATATATACTAGTTAATTCTAAATTTTTATTTATAGCTTTTGATATTTTTTCTAAATCTTCTTCTTCACTATAATTAATATTTAAAGCTGTAATTAATATAAAAATTATTAAAATTGAAATTATAAATTGAATTTTAAATATATATTTTAGTTTATTTCTTTTTTTATTAAACAATATTTGATTCATATAATTTATTATTGTCTAATATATTTATTTTATTAAATTTTAGATATCACTTAGATTGCTTATATTAAAAAATTATGATATATTATTATAAATTAATTTTTAAGAGGAAATTTTATGGAAAGAATAATTGCCAAAAATCCAACTGCATATCATAATTATACAATTGAAAGTACTTTTGAAGCCGGAATTGTGCTTACTGGAACTGAGATAAAATCAATAAGAAATGGAAAATCTAATATTAAAGATACTTATGTTAATATAAAAAATGGTGAAGTATTTATTTATGGAATGCACATTAGTCCATATGAATTTGGAAACATTTATAATAAAGACCCATTAAGAACTAGAAAACTTTTATTAAATAGAAGAGAAATAAATAAATTATATGGAATGATAAAACAAAAAGGCATTTCTCTTGTTCCAATAAAAATGTATTTTAAAGGAAACAAAGTAAAACTAGAAATTGGAATTGGTAAAGGAAAAAAGCTTTATGATAAAAGAGAAGATTTAGCAAAAAAAGATGCAGAACTTAAAATAAAAAGAGCATTAACAAAAATTTAAAGTGATAGAACATAGTTCTATCACTTTTTTATCTTTCTTCATCTCTTCCTGTTTGATTATTTCTTCTTTCTAAAAAGCCTCTTGGAGAATCGTTTCTATTTTGAATTTGATTAAAAGCATCTCTTACTCTAGGAAGGGTTCTATCGAAAGTAAATTTATAGTATTCCTCTTCTTCTTGAGTTAAACATACTCCTGTTTCTTCTTTCATATTTTTAATTGCTTTATCTACATCTAATGTAAGCACATTTTCTTTTAACCAGTCTCTAAACCATTCTTCCTTACCATATTCAAAAACAAATGATTCTATGTCTTCTTTTCTTCTTTGAATAACTCTATGATAACTTTTTGTATTTGTAGGAACTCCACAACAATAGTCAAAGCTAAAAAGTGGTGCTAACCTAATTTTAGAGCTATCTTCTTCTGTAACAAGTCCCCATTTTTCGTTGCTTTCATTATCATTGCAAACAATTTTATTAAACATTGTTTGTTTTATTAATCCTCTTCTAATTTCTTCTCTTTTTTCCTCTAAGTCATCAAGAGGTAATTTATGTTTTTTATAATATTTTTTTACATATTTATCTGCAGATTCTAGAAGTGATTCAAAGCTAACTCTTTTAGTATCTCTTTTTCTTTTATAAATTGTACTTCCTTCAATTAATGTTTCCCCTGCTCTAATGAAGTTCTTTGTAAAGAAAGCAATTTTATCTTTTTCTTCATTATTAGTTAAATATTTTCCTTTGTAATATGTTGTTGTAGGTAAGCTCATTTGCTTTGCTATTTGAGGTAATAGAAAATTATTTTTTTCTGATATATTATAAAATTTTTCTTTTATGTATGGAGAATGTGGTCTCGTAGCCAAATAAGAATCTAAATTTGAACTAATAACCCAAAATTCTCCTATTTTACTGTTTAACAACCTTCTTTTTGAAACTATAAAAGAATAGTCATCTAAATTTATAATGCCATTTTCATCTGTATCCATTCTGTCATTATACTCTTTGCTTTGATATATTTCATACATTTGAAATAAACGTTTATTTCTTCTTTCAATAAACTCATTTGGCATAACGCCATCTAGGTGTTTTTCTAAAGCTTCTATTTCATAATTAGTTAATCCATATAATTTAGCTGCCTTTAAAATATATTCTTTTTTCGTCAATTTAGTCATTAATTTTATTCTTACATTTTATTTGCTGAACAGAATACATCTTTTATTTTATGTGATACTGTTCTTGTTATTTCTTCTCTTGCTGCACCTAAATATTTTCTTGGATCAAATACAGATGGCTCATCATTAAACACTTTTCTTATTTGAGCTGTCATAGCTAATCTTAAATCTGTATCTACATTTATTTTTGAAACTCCATTTTCACCTGCTTGTTTTAACATTTCATCTGGACAACCTTTTGCTCCTGGAATGTTTGCACCGTTATTATTACACATTTCAACAAGTTCTGGTATTACAGTTGAAGCCCCGTGTAATACTATTGGTGTGTTTGGTAATTTTTCTTTAACTTTTTGTAAAATATCAAATCTTAATTTTGCATCGCCCTTAAATTTATATGCTCCGTGACTTGTTCCAATAGCTATTGCTAATGAATCACATCCTGTTCTTTGAACAAATTCATAAGCTTGGTCTGGGTCTGTGTATCTTGCATCATCACTTGCAACATTTACATCATCTTCAACTCCTGCTAATTTTCCAAGTTCTGCTTCTACAACAACTCCTTTTGAATGAGCATAATCTACAACTTGTTTTGTTAAAGCAACATTTTCTTCAAAATCATATTTTGATCCATCTATCATTACAGATGTAAAACCACTATCTATACATTTTTTACATGTTTCAAAATCTGGTCCATGATCTAGATGAAGTGCAATTGGAATAGTTGTTGTTTCTACTGCTGCTTCAACCATTTTTACTAAATAATTCATTCTAGCATATTTTATTGCACTTGAAGAAACTTGTAAGATTACTGGTGATTTAGCTTCTTCAGCTGCATCTGTTATAGCTTGTATAAACTCCATATTGTTTATATTAAAAGCTCCTATTGCAAAATGTTCTTTCATTGATTTTTCAAACATTTCCTTTGTTGTTACTAATGGCATATTAAATTCCCCCTTAAATTTTATTTTTACTTTCTACATTTTATAATCTTAAAATTAGTATGTCAAGTGAAATTTGTGTGTTTATATAATAATAAAATGATGTCTAAAAAATAGACACCATTTTAAATATACATTAATCGCATTTACATTGATAGCTTCCACACATAGATTCGTCTTCAGGTGTTCCGCTTGAACATCCTGGACAAGCTTGTACTTCTATTTGCTTTAATTCACATACATTGTGCTCGCAGTCATTATATTCACAGCTTTCTACTGTGCAATTAATTTTTTGCTTTTTTTCGTCCATTAATAAATACCTCCAATAAAAAAAATAGAGTTTTTATACTCTATTTTTATTATTAGCAAATAATTTTTTAATATTCTAAATAAAATTTATCTCCAACAAATTTATATTTTAAATCTTTTAGATTTTCTTCAAATTCCTTATAATTTTCATCATCTTTTTCTTTATCTTCTGGTAATTCATAAACTTGATCATAAATTTGTTCTATTCCATCTAAAATAATTTGACCATCATAATTCATAAGACTCCAAGTTATATTTGCTATTCCATATTCATTAAATTCTATATTTTCTGTTGAATCTAGAACTAAATATAAATTACTAGTAACTAATCTTGGATTTATTACAGCATATTTTCTTCCAAATAAATCATTATATTCTTCATCAATTACTTTTAAATAGTTATCTTCATCTCTTACAATGTAACGACCATCATTTGATACATAAATGTCTTTATAAGAAGGAGAAATTACATCTCCATTTGAATTTATAAAATAAATTGTATCATTATTATAATTTTTTAAAAGTATTTTTTCTCCAAAGAAATCTAAAATTTGTGCTTTTCCTGTCATAGCATTCTTTTTTCCATAAGGTGTAAACCAGCCTTGTGTTCTTTTAGAAATTTCATAAAATGGTATTGTTCCATTTGAAAACAAATATAAATAGCTTGCATCATAATCCAAATAGTCTGTATCTAGAGCTATTTTTATGTTTAAATCACTTTTTTTCGCAAGTTCATATTTATCTTTTCTTCCCATATTAGATTGAGTAATTAATAAATCATATTCATCATTATAGTCATATCTAAAATCGTAGTCTTGATTTACCATTTGTTGATATACTGGAGCTGTATTAATATGATTATTTATTTCAGGTATTTCGAATTTTAAATTTCCTACTTGACCCAAAGTATCTCTATAAATTCTTTCTAATTCCTTTAATTTTGCCTTATAATTGGTGTCTTCAGACTCTGACCTATAAGACATTACTGTTCTTTCATTTTTTAATTTTATATAAGAGCTTCCATTTTCACACATAAGTGCAACATAAAATTTTTTATCATATACTGTTATTTCTACAAATGGGCTTGCATAATCATATTTAAAATCTATAACAGTTTGGCCTTTTGTATCAATATATC
This sequence comes from uncultured Clostridia bacterium, assembly GCA_947601495.1. Lineage (GTDB taxonomy): Bacteria > Bacillota > Clostridia > TANB77 > CAG-508 > Scatovivens. The sequence continues at coordinate 31,411 of CANQGE010000001.1, forward strand.
CATATTTTCCATTTTTCTTTACGTTAATATATGGCTCTTGTATATCTAATTCTGTAATGTATTTGAAGTAATCTTTTGAATAAGCTAATTCATTTTTATTTTCTCTATTTTTTATTATGTCTCCTAATTTATCATAATTAAATGTTAGTAAACCTATTATGCCTATTGCTACCATTAATACTATTGATATTGAAATACCTGTTGTGCTATCTATTTCTACCAAATTTTCTTTTATGGTTTTAAAAAGTACAATTACTCCAGAAACTATATTAAAAGCACCTATTATTGGCTGTTTTATAAATATAAAGCATACTGCAAAAATACCTATTAAATATCCTGTATTAAACGTTGTATCTGCTTTATGATTATAACTTTGAATAGCATCTATTAAAACTATTATTCCTAAAATAATATATATGCCTAATAGCACATATTTTACAACAAATGATTCCTGAATTGTAAGTAATGTCATATCTTGTGGAACCTTTTTTGTAAAAATAACAATTAAAATTCCAAATAATATGTTAGTAAATGCTAAGCATAAATTTACAATTTTTCCTCTCATTATTTTTTCCTCACGTAAATTTTATTTCTTTTGTATTTCTTCAAAAACAGCCTTATAAATTTCTTCATGTATATCTTCTCTAGTTCTTATTTCATCTTCTTTAACACATTTTATTTCATTCCAATTATATTCTTTTACTAAACTACAAGCTGCATTATAAGAATCTTCTAAGTGCTTTTGATCTCTTTCATGTATATCTTTTTTACTATCGTGTGTAAATTTGTTTTCTCTATTTGTTATTAACTCTCTAACTTTTTCAGGTGGCATATTTAAGAAAAATACTTTTGTTGGAACTGGAAGTCCAAAAATATTAAATTCTAAATCAAATAACCACTTTAAAAATTTGTCTCTTTCTTTTTTATCAGAAATTTTACCAGCTTGATGAACCATATTAGCTGTTGTATATCTATCTGCTAATATTATTCCATCATTTTCATAATATTGTTTTAAATCTTTTATATATGTTGCATATCTATCTACAGCATAAAAAGTTGAAGCAATATAAGGGCTTATTTCTTTAGCATTTTCTCCAAATTCTCCAGATAAATACATTTTTACAAGTGATGATGAAGGACTATCATAATTTGGAAAACTAACTGTTTTATAACTTATTCCATCTTGCTTTAAATGATTTTTTAGTAACTCAAATTGAGTTTGTTTTCCACTTCCATCTGTTCCATCAATAACAAATAACTTTCCCATAATATTTCCCCTATTTTTTACTTATTCTATTAAATAATGGTTCTACATTTTCAAGTTTTAGTCCAGAGCTAACCTCTGTAAATTCCCATTTAGGTTCTTTTAAATCTAAATAGTTTCTAATTTTTTGACAGGCTGTTGGCATAACTGGTTCAAAAAGATTTGCTAAATTAGCAATAATTATGCTACATGTATAGATAGTATTGTTGAAAGAATCTATATTTTCTTTTCTTGCAACCCAAGGTTTATTTTCATCATAAAACTTGTTTCCAAGTTCAACTAAATCCATAACCTTTTTTATTGCTTCTCTAAATTCTAGTTTTTCAATTAATTCGCCAACTTCTTTATATGTTTTTTCAATATTAACTTTTATTTCTTCATCTAATTTTCCAATAGGAATTTCTTCTAATTCTTTAAATCTTAATGTTCTATTAACTAAATTTCCAAATTTATTTAATATTTCGCCATTATGTGTTTTTTCAAAATCTTCTATTGTAAAGTTTGTATCTTTTTTCTCTGGTCCATTTGCTAATAAATGATATCTTAAAGAATCTGAATCATACATATCTAATGCTTCTAAGGCTGTCATTCCTATTCCTTTACTCTTAGAAAATTTTTGATCATTAAAATTTAAATATTCTGCTGAAACTATTGTATCTACTAAATGGTAGTTTTCTTCTTGTCCTAACAATAAGGCATTTAAAATTATGCTATGGAACATAATGTTATCTTTTCCATGGCACATATATATTTTATTATTATGTCCTTCTTTCCAAAAATCTTCCCATGTGCAGTCTGTTCTATTTTCACATAGTTTCATTGTATCTGTAAGATATCCCAAAACTGCATCAATCCAAACATACATTCTTTTATCTTCATAACCTGGAATAGGAATATCTACTCCCCAATTTAAATCTCTAGTAACAGCTCTATCCATTAAGCCTTGTTTTAAATATTTTAAAGTTTCATTTTGAGCATTTATTCTCCATTCACCTTTTACTTTTTCTGTATGCTCTTCTATTTGTTTTTGAAATTTTGAAAGAGCTAAATATAAAACTTTATTATTTCTCTCAGAAACTTTTGAACCACATTCAATACAATTTCCTGTTTTTAATTCTTCGTTTGTTGGAACATGAAGACAATTATCACATTGGTCACCTTTAGTTTCTGCACCACATTCAGGACAAGTAAGAACAATTTCTCTATCTGATAAGAACTTACCACATGTTTCACAATATGTTTGTGGTTCTATTTTTTCATAAATATATCCATTATCATATAATTTTTTAAATAATATTTTTACTTTTTCTTTATGATATTCATCAAAAGTTCTTGAATATAAATCATAAGAAAATTGATAACCCTTAAAGATTTTGTTAAATTCTTCATCATATTTACTTGCTATTTGTTTTGGTGAAATTTTTTCTTTTCTTGCTCTTTCAGTAATTGGAGTTCCATGGCAATCTGATCCAGAAACATAAAGAACATTTTCTCCTTTTAGTCTATAATATCTTGCCAAGAAATCTCCTGATATAAGTCCAGCAATATGTCCTAAATGCAAAGAGCTATTTGCATATGGCCATGCTCCACCTATAAGTATATTTTTTCTATTCATTAATTTTCTCCTTTTTTAATTTCAAGTTATTCTAATATCTCCTGCCATAAGGGTCTGATGGTCCCAAAACATGTAGTTCTTCTTCATCTTCTTCGTCTTTACTTTGTGGTTTTTCTGCTGGTTTTTCTGTTGGTGTTTCTTCAGGTGTTTCTTCTTTTACTTCTTCTTCAGCTTCTGATTTTTCTCTTGCTTCTATTTTGTCCATTATTTCGTCTCTTTTGCCCATATCTGTTTCAATTTCTGATCTAATTGTAGGAAGTTTTAATCCATATTTATCAAATAATTTTAATCTATCATCATTGATTTCTTGCATTTTTTCGATTTTTTCTGCTTTTGAAAGATTTGTAACATTTTTTATTGAATCTTGTTTATTTTCTAATTCTTCTAAGTTTTGTGCCAATAATTCCTTGTCTTCTCTTCTTAAGTCTCTAGGTTCAGTAACTAAATCTGCAACTATTTGATGCCCGTCCATATCTTTATAATATACTTTCGTACCTTTATCTTCCGCATTATCAACTACAGAAGCAGTTTTATATTCATCCATTACTTTTGTTGCATCTTCATCATATCTTCTTTCATCTATAACTCTTTCACCTTGTACAAATACTATTCTGTCATTTCCTGTTGAAATATCTCCACTAGAAAAAGCTAAACAATAAACTGGTCCACCATTATCTTGTAATCCTGCTGTATCAATTAATTGATCTGAAATGCTAGAAGGATTTCTTGCTATTAAAACATGTTTTAAAGTTGCACCTTCTCTTTCTTTTATTTCATCTACTTTATCTTTTACATTTTCTGGTATGTTTACTTCTTCTTCCTCTTTTTCTTCTTCTGAAAGTTCTGCATCTTTTTCCTTAGTTTCTTCTTCCTTACCTTTATCTCTTTCCTCTTCTTCTCTATCTATTTCTTTTACTTGAAGATTTGGATTATTTTCTTTTATTTTTTTAATAGTTTCTTCTTCATTTTCGGGAATTAATGTATCTTCTGCTATTTGTTTTTCCATTTCTTCTGGGGAATCTGGAAATAATGCATTTTCGACTTCTTCTACTGATACATTTGCTTCAACTGCATATTTAAATACTTGTTTTTTCATTCGTGGAGTTAGCATAAAATTTTGTGAGTTTTCATCATCACCAATAAAATCAACAGCCATATCTTCACCTTTGTCATTTACAGTTAATATTTGTGTTTCTCCATTTGGTAACAATATTTGAACTTTTCCAATTTTTTCTACTGTTCCGTCTCTTTTTTGAATTTCTTTTACTTCTACTAAATCAATATTAGATGGATCTATATCTCTTACCCTCATAGTTTTTTTACCATCTGATGATACATATGTATCTGCATTTTCATAAACTTTTGCAAGTAAAAATTGTCTTTGTAAATAATTATCTATATCGTTCATATTTAGTCTCCTTTGATTTTAAATTTATATTTATATTATATAAGTATATTTTTACAATTTCAACAATTTTATTAACTTTTTAATAACAAAATTGCTTATTTTAAAATTTTTATATCTCATATTCTATAAAAAAACCTAAATTGAAAAAACATCAATTTAGGTTTTATTTTTATAAGTTTTTATTGTATTTTGTTTTAGGATATAAATTATCACCTAATAGTTCTTCTTCTATTCTAGCTTCTTCTTTTTGCTTTTCTCTTTCTTCTTCTCTTTGCTTTCTTATTTCCTCTTGTTTTCTCATTTTTTCTTCTTTTAGTTTTTGTCTTTCAATTTTTCTTTTTTCAGCTTTTTCTTTTCTTAGTTTATTTCTTTCTTCCCTTAATTTTCTTTGTTCTTCTTGTTTTTCTTTTTTATCTATAGATAATATATTTTCCTCATCTTTTTCTATTTCATACATTCCAGAATTTTCTGTTTCTGCACTCTCAACATCAATATCGCTTTTACTATCGAATTTTTCTATAATGCTTTCATAAAATTGCCTATTTTCCATTGATTTGTTAAACTCTTCTTCAGTTTTAAATTTTGAATCAATTTCATATATTTTTGAGAAATGAATCATAGATAATTTATCTGTTATGTTTATTCTATTTGTAAGCCAAATATTATTTAACTTATATTCAAGTTCAATATTAGATTCTTTTAATTCAGCTATTCTTAATCTTTTACATCTTAAATCATATTCTTCTGATTTTTCATCTGGAAGTCTATCATAATTTTTTGACATACAATAAGCATAAGTATCTGCTCTATTAGAAACTACTTTTTCTTTTATCCAAACAGAATCATCATAATCGCAAAGAGTTGTATAAACTAAGGTATCTATTCTTTGAGCTTGCCTTTTGGTTATACCATATAATCCCATTAAGCCTTGCATTCTATCACGTATTAGTGAAGGAGAATAATGTTTTTTCTCAAATCCGTCGTTTTTATCTATTCCTCGTATAATTTTTTCTACAAATATTTTTTCACTAAATACTCTACAATATCCCTCTTCTGCATCAACAAAAATTAATACTGCACCATTTTTTTTGTTTGTTTCTACATTTTTTTTATCTTTTTTATGTTCTTTTTTTAATTCTCTTCTCTCTGCTTTTGCTCTTTCTAATTCTCTTTTCTCTGTTTCTCTTCTTTCTGCCTCTTGTTTTTCTTTTTCACGTTTTTCTATTTCTCTTTTTTCTGCTTCTATTCTTTCTTGTTCTATTCTTTCATTCTTTTTTGCTTCTAATTCTTTATTGTTCTCTTTTAAAATAGTTTCATTTTTTTCTTTCTGAATATTTTTAAAATCATTCTTTTTATTTATTTCATTTTCATTTTGAAATTCATCAAAAGTTTCCTGACCTTCGTAAGTATCTGAATTATTTTCTTTCTCTACATCTAAATTTTCATCTAAGCTGTCAAATGATAATTGTGTGTTTTCTTCAGTTTCAATGTTGTTTAGATATATTTTGTCAAATTCTTTTTCTTTTTTTCTTTCTTCTATTTTTTCTTTAATACCTAATCCAAAATTTACTGTACTTGTTTTTACTTTATTAAAAGAGTTACTTACTACAGCTACGGTTTTTTCTTTTAAATTTTTTAATGATTTTGCAATATTTTCAAAATAATTATTAACTTTAAAACTTGATTCTGCATTATTAACTCTATTAGAAGAATTATTTATTAAAACAATGTTGTTTACATTTGTTTTTTTAGGATTTTTATTATAAATATTATTTTTATCTACAATTTCAATTTCTGGAATTATTGTTTTTATACTATCTTCTATATTGATAATTTTTTCTTTATTTTCATTATTAGTTTTATCGTTTAAGTTTTCTTTACTTTCTGCTTTTTGCTCTTCCTTTTTATTATCATTATCTTTTACTTCGTTTGACTCATCTTTTTCTTCTTTTTTATCTTTATTTTTATTTTCAATTTTATTTTCTTTATCTTCTAACTTATTATTATCTAATTTTTCTACGATAACTTCTTCTTTATTTTCAGACTGCTTTTTCTGTTCTATTTTATCTATTTTTGCTGCCATAAGAAGTTTTTGTTTTTTCTCTTCTTGTTTTTCTTTCGCAAAATCTTTTAATTTATTAATTAGATTTTTTAAATTTTCTATAATTTTAGAAACGTTTAATTTTAAAAATGAAAATACTTTAATAGAAGTTGTTTTTATGTCTTGGAAAGATATTTTTCTTCTAAATTTAGTTTTGTTTATTATAATTCCCATTGGATTTCCACCAACATTTTGAATATCTTTCTTAGCTTTAAATAAATCCTCTTTTTTAGTTTTCTTATAGTCCGATACTATTATTGTTGAATTAACAGCTCTAGTTAAAATTAAAGAATTCATATTGTTTAACACAGAAGTTCCATCTATTAAAACTAAATCATAAAAAACACTTAAGTCTTTTATTAATTCTTGTAATCTTTCAGAAGTAAGCAATTCTGTTGAATTTGGTGGTACTGTTCCTGAAGTAATCAAATTTAAATTTTTTATTCCTGTTTCATTTATAAAATTGTTTGTAAGTTTTTTTATTTCCATTCCATTAGAATCTAAACTTGATAAGTAATTAGAAAATCCAAGATTGTTTGGTATGTTAAATATTTTATTTTGTCTACCATTTTGCATATCTGAATCTATTATTATTACTTTTTTTCCACTTTCTGCAAAAATTACACCAAGATTAGCTGTAATGTAACTTTTTCCTTCACCATCTAAAGGACTTGTTATAAGTATTATGTTTTTCTCTTTATTATTAACGTTTATAAATTGAATATTAGTTCTAAGATTTCTAAATGCTTTTAAAGTTATTGATTTGCTTCCTGAAGTAGTTGATATTAATTCATTTTTAATTTTATTTGATTTATTTTTTTTGCAATTTATTAAAGGAATTTCAATTAATTTTTTTAAATTTATTTCATTATCGATGTTCTCATTAATTTTAATATTTCTGTCTATAATCGCTACAGCAAAAATATAACCAGAGCTTACTAAAATACCAATTATAAGAGAAATAAACGCACATAATATTATTGAAATATTTGTTGTAACTTTATTTATATGAGGACTATCAACTATATATATTTCTCTATTTTCATACATTTCATCTAGTTTATCTGAAAGAATATCTATCAATTTTTGGTTTTCTTTTATTGAATTATTTTCATCAGTATTTTTTACTTGAATTTGAAATGTATCTGAATTTGAATTTATTTTTATATCTATGCCTTTTCTTAGTTCTTTATTGCTTAAATTCAAATTTAAATCATCTTTTATTTTTTGAATAGAGGAATCACTTTTTAATAGTTCTTTAAAAGTATGTATAAGTTTGGAAGTAATTTCTATGTTTTCTCTACTTTCGCTTTGTCCATTTTCAGTTACTTCTGATTTTATTAATAAAGCTTTTGATACTGAAATATATTCTTTTTTACTTAAGCATAGAGAAAGAACTATACCAATAATTAGTATAGATATTACAATTAATATTACATGTATTTTCTTTTCTTTTAATTTTTCCAAAAATATCATTTTTTTCCTCTCTTATCTACTAAATAAAAAATAAAAGACGCAAATAAAAATTATTCACATCTTTTGTATGGTATTTTCTTATAAAATTCTTAATCATTATAGCAAACTTTCTTTAAAAATTCAATACTTTTAAAGTATTTATTTAAAAATTTTTATGCTAATTTTGACATCTTATTTTTTAAAGTTTACTATTTTTATAGATTACTATTTAAACTCTGTTTTAAAACAATTGGAACGCCAAAAAGCACACTGTAAAGTGTGCCTTTTATATTTTAAAAATTAATTTCTAATTAAACATTATAATCTGATACTTTCTTATAAGCATATAATGCTGAAGCAACAAGTGCAATTGTTACAAATACCATAGATGATCCATTTCCTGCATATGGTAATGAAGAACTTACTTTATTTGTGTTTGAATTTGTTGAATTAGTATTACTAGAAGTATTAGTGTTTGTGTTGTTTACTGTATTATTAGCACTTGGTGAACCAACTGTTGCTGGAATAAGTGTTCCGTTTGTGTTTGAATTTGTGTTCTCATCTGTAGCTTCATTATTAACTGCTCCTGCTTCTTCGTTTGTTGAAGTTGTATTTGTATCTGCAACTAATTGTTGACCTTCTGTAGCAGAAACTAATGAACTTATACTAGCAAATGTGAAAGTTATTAATACGATAAGTACTAAACTTACTAAAAATTTTTCTTTTCTTAATTTAACCATTTTTCCATCTCCCTATTACTTAACATCTGAACATATTATAACATTACGATATATTCAATGCAAGTATTTTTTGTATTTTTTTGTTTTTTAATATTCTTGAAATATTGTAATATTTTTGTAATATTTGTCGTTTTTTAGACATTAAACTTAAATAAAACAATATCTCCATCTTTCATTACATAATCCTTACCTTCTGATCTAACTAATCCTTTTTCTCTAGCTTGAACCATTGATCCTGAAGCACTCATTAAATCATCATATGATACAACTTCTGCTTTAATAAATCCTCTTTCTATGTCTGAATGTATTTTTCCAGCTGCTTGAGGAGCCTTTGTGCCTATTTTTATTGTCCATGCTCTAACCTCCGGTTCTCCAGCTGTTAAGAAAGACATTAATCCTAATAATTTATAGCTTGCTTTTATTAATTTATCTAATCCTGATTCTTTAAGTCCAAGTGCTTCAAGCATTTCTTGTTTTTCATCTTTTTCTAAAGAACTTAATTCTTCTTCAATTTTTACACAAAGTGAAATAACTTCAGCTCCTTCTTTAGAAGCGTACTCTATAACTTTCTTTACATTTTCATTAGAATTTGGATTTTCTATTTCACTTTCTGAAATATTTGCAACATAAAGTACTGGCTTCATAGTTAGTAAAAAGCTTTCTCTTAAAACTTCTTTTTCTTCATCTGTATAGTTTAATGTTCTTGCGCATTTTCCAGAATTTAAAGTTTCTTTTACTTTTTCCAAAGTATCTATTTCAAATTGATATTTTTTATCAGCTTTTAAAAGTTTTTTTGCTCTTTCTAGTCTTTTTTCTATTGTTTCCAAATCTGCAAAAATTAATTCAAGATTTATTGTTTCAATATCACGAACTGGATCAACACTTCCATCAACATGTACTATATTGTCGTTTTCAAAACATCTAACTACTTGAATTATGCTATCTACTTCTCTAATGTGTGATAAAAACTTGTTTCCTAAGCCCTCACCTTTACTAGCTCCTCTTACTAAACCTGCTATATCAACAAATTCTACAATTGCATTTGTTACTTTTTGAGGTTTATAAATTTCTGCTAGTTTTTCTAATCTTTCATCTGGTACTGCTACTACTCCAACGTTTGGTTCTATTGTACAAAATGGATAATTTGCACATTCTGCACCTGCATTTGTTATGCTATTAAATAGCGTACTTTTTCCTACATTAGGAAGTCCAACAATTCCTATTTTCATATTTTACCTTCTTTTTTAATATATATTTTATTGTATTATAATTTATTTTAAGTTTTAATTAAAATAAAAATGGAGCCCACTAGCAGACTTGAACTGCCGACCTCTTCCTTACCAAGGAAGTGCTCTACCACCTGAGCTAAGAGGGCATCTTTTCATAAAAATACATGGCATAAAATATGCCATATACTAGTCTTCATTATCTAAACATTTAATTGCTTTTTTTCTAATACGTTGAATTGCATTGTCTACAGATTTTACAGGAGAATTTAATTTATTTGCTATTGAAACATAACTATCTCCTTGTATGTATTTATCTAGAACTTGTTTTTCAAATGTGCTTAAGTTTTTATCAATTCTATTTTCTACAAATTTTATGTATTCTTTTTTAGTGATTGTTTCTAATGGATCTTCCACAAGTTTTGTGTCTAGGATGTCCATAATAGAAGTATCTTCATTATCATCATAAGCTGCTATGTTTAGTGAATATGAAGAATTAAGTGGCATATGTTTTTGTCTATTTGAACTTTTTATTGCTGTTATTAATTGTCTTTCTATGCACAAATTTGCAAAAGTTTTAAATGAATTATTTTTTTCTAAATCGAAAGATTGTATTGCTTTAAATAATCCAATCATTCCTTCTTGAAGCATATCATCATTTTCAGCACCGATTAAGAAAAATCTATTTGCTTTCATGCTTGCAAGTCCTCTATATTTTTCTAATAAATAATTCTGCGCTTCTAAATCGCCTAATCTAATTTTTTTGATTAGTTCTTCGTCTGACATATTTTGGTATTTACTACTCATTAAACTATATAGCGCTTTATTAGACATTTATATATAGAACCTCCATGCAAGTTATAGCTGTATTATATGTTCAAATGCTTGATATGTCAAGTATTTGAAAGAAAAAGAATAAAAAAAGGCAGATTTTTTTTAAATCCGCCTTTATTTTTATTTTGCATAATCAATTACTCTAGATTCTCTAATAACATTTACTTTAATCTGTCCTGGATATTCCATTTCATTCTCTACTTTTTTAGCAACATCTCTAGCCATAATAACCATATCTGCATCAGATACCTTTTCTGGTTTTACAATTAATCTAACTTCACGTCCAGCTTGAATTGCAAATGATTTTTCAACACCTTCAAATGAATCTGCTATTTCTTCAAGTTTTTCTAATCTCTTAATGTAAGATTCTAATGTTTCTCTTCTTGCTCCTGGTCTTGAAGCTGATATAGCATCTGCTGCTTGTACTAAAACTGCTTCTAAAGTAAGTGGTTCAACATCTCCATGATGTGCTTCAACTGCATTAATTACGTTTTCATTTTCTTTATATTTTCTAAGAATTTCAACGCCTAATTCAACATGTGTTCCTTCCATATCATGGTCTAATGCTTTTCCTAGGTCATGTAATAAACCAGCACGTCTTGCTATTTTTGAATTTATACCTAATTCTTCTGCCATTATTCTAGCTAAATTAGAAACTTCTATTGAATGATTTAATACATTTTGTCCATAGCTTGTTCTATATTTTAGCTTACCAATTAATTTTATTATATCTGGATGAAGATTATTTACACCTGTTTCTAAAGCTGCTCTTTCTCCTTCTTCCTTAATTGTTTGGGCTACTTCTTCTTTTGCCTTTTCAACCATTTCTTCTATTTTTGCAGGATGAATTCTACCATCTTCAATTAATTTTTCAATTGCAATTCTAGCAACTTCTCTTCTTAGTGGGTCAAATCCAGAAATAATAACTGCTTCTGGAGTGTCATCAATAATTAAATCAATTCCGGTAAGAGTTTCTAATGCTTTAATGTTTCTTCCTTCTCTTCCTATAATTCTTCCTTTCATTTCGTCATTTGGAAGAGCAACAACAGATACCGTTGTTTCAGAAGTATGATCAGCTGCACATTTTTGAATTGCAAAACTAATTATTTCTCTTGCATTCTTTGTAGCTTCTTCTTTTGCCTTTGCTTCTTGGTCTCTAATAATTGCAGCCTTTTCCTGTGTAATTTCTTTATCCAAATTACTTAATAATTGTTGTTTTGCTTGTTCTTCAGTTAAACCTGAAATTCTTTGTAATTCCTCTGATTGTTTATTACAAATTTCTTCCAATTCTTGTTTTTTCTGTTCATTTTCTGCATATTTTCTTTCAAGTTCTCTTTCTTTTCCTTCACAAGCTGTTACTCTTTTTTCTAAGTTTTCTTCTTTTTGAATTAGTCTTCTTTCTTGTGTTTGAATGTCACCTCTTCTTTCTTTAATCTCTTGCTCTAAATCATTTCTTATTTGTAGTACTTCCTCTTTTGCTTTAATTAATTCTTCTTTTTTTAAATTTTCGGCTTCTACTTTTCCGTTTTCAATTAATCTTTTAGCTTCATTTTCCGCACTTTGAATTTTAGACTCTGCAGTTCTTTTTCTAATAACCATTCCTACTGGAATGAAAATTATAGCTGAGATTAGAAGAGTGGCAATGATTGAAATTGTTTGCATAATTACATTTACCTCTTTTCTATTAAATTTTCAATGTACAACAAAATTATTCCATAAACTAAGTTATCATTTATATAATTTATATTGTATTTTTTCCTACATTAATATTTTATATGTATTATTGCAATGTGTCAAGTTTTTTTCTTGGAAAATTATGTAAATTTTCTATTCAAACATTTTATTTATAGCCTTTTCAAAAACATTTTTTGCAATTTTATATCCAGAAGGAACTATTTCTGAAAATTTATTCATGCAAACATTTCCATTTATTTCCATAACAAAAATTTTTTCATCAGATGTAACTGCTATATCAATACTTGCAAAATTAATGTTTATAGCATTTCCTGCTTGAATTGCAACTTTTTTAATTTCTTCAATGTATTTATCATTTTCATCAATTAAAATTGGTTCTGCTCCGTTATTTAAATTATGTTTCCAGCATACTGTAACTTCTTCATTTTTTAAAGGTATTTTATTTAAATCTAAATCTTTACAAATTGGAAGATTCATTTTATCATATTTAATGCTAATTAATTCACCTATATTATGAACTCCATCGCCTACAACATATGCTTTTTTCTTTTTATATGCATATATTACTTCACCGCTTAAAAATATAACTCTATATTCATAGTCTATATCCATATATGGACAGGCGCTTAAAGTATCATTATCTTCAAATAGTTTAGAAACAATTTTTCTTACTTCATCTTCAGTTGAGCAATAATATACATCTTTTCCCTCATATGAATTATTTGCTTTTATTACCAATTTATTATTTGAACTTTTAAGCAAATTAATTGCTTCATCTAAAAATTTTTGATTATAATATGCACTTCTAGTTTTAGGATTAAATATTATTTTATGTGGTATAGTTGATATATTGTTTTCATGTAGCACTGCATAAGTTGCAAATTTATCTGATGCAATGTTATATGATGTTGTACTATTTAAATCCAATTGATATCCTATTATGTGTCTCTTCTTTCCATCTTTTATTAGTTCTTTAATCCAGCCATAAGAAAGTTCTTTTTGGGTAATATTTTTTTCATTACAAATCTCATTAATTATTTTATAAAATGGTTTATGCTTTTCCATATATCATTCCTCTTATATATTTTGTTATTTATATATAAAAAGCGAACTTTAAATTTATATTTTAAAAATTCGCTTTTGTGTAAATTATTTTAATTTAGTTACAATTTTTAGAATTTCAGAATCGCTCCAAGCCTGTGAGAAAGTTCCACCAGGGTTAAAAGGTAATTCTGCATCATATACTTCTGAAAGAGTTCCAACTCCTTGAGAATTATTTATTTCCACTTTAAAAGTATTGTAAACTTTTTCTATAAATTTTTCGTATTCTATTTTTAATTTTTCTTTTTCTAATCTATCTTTTTCAAATTCTATTATATTCTTAAAGCTATCATTATATAGTCCTAAAAGCCAAATCCAAATTGTTCCTTGATGATATGCTGAATCTCTTTCAAAAACATTTCCTTCATAATGTGGAATATATCCTTCCTCATCTTTTGCAAGGGTTTTTAATCCATACTTAGTAAGCAATTTACTTGTTACTGTTTTAAATATTGTTTTTCCAATTTCAGAAGAAGGTTTTATAACTGGATATGTTGTTGATATTGCAAATAATTGATTTGGTCTAATTTTTTCATCTCCAATAACATCATATAAAGACTTTTTCTTTTTATTATAAAATTGTTTTTCAAATTCTTTCTGATGCTCTACTGCTGTTTTTTTATAAATGTCAGCTAGTTCTTTTTCATCAAATCTTTTTGCTAAATTTTCCAAAGTTTTTAATGCATTATAGTAAAGTGCATTTAATTCAACAACTTTACCATTTCTAGGTGTAACTGCTTTGTTTCCAATTTTAACATCCATCCATGTATTTTGGGTGTCTGGAGTTCCAGAGCATAAAAGTCCATCATTTGCAATATAGATGTTGTTATTATCTTGATTAATTCCTGATTGATAATATTTAATTATTTCTTTTAACTTTTCATATATATTATTTTTTATGAAATCATAATCTTTTGTATATTGTAAAAATTTATTTACTTGCTCAAATAGTAATAGTGATGCATCTGCACTATTATATAGAGGTCTATTATCAAAACCAGAGTAACCGTTTGGAACTAGTCCAAATTTAACATCTCTAGTAAAAGTTAATAATATTTCTTTTGCTAAATCATATCTTTTAGTTATTAAAAATGCTCCTTCAAAGGCAATTAATGAATCTCTTCCCCAATCTAAAAACCATGGAAATCCTGCTATAATTGAATGTGTTCCAAATGAAGGTCTATTTATAACAAAGCTATCTAAGGCAATTACAAGGTCTTTTACTAATTCGTTGTAGTCTTTCTCTTTTTTAGTTAATTTGCTTTTTTCTTTTAATAGTTTTGTGTTATTTACAACAGTTTCAATTCTTTTTATTTCATTTTGTATTACTTTATTTGCATCAACTTGTTCTGTATTATCTTCTAATGAAGCTACGAAAGTTATTTCTTTAGTTTCACGAGGTTTAATTTTTATTTCATATCTACCAGGAATAATTAAATTTTCTTTTGGGAAAAATCCTCTTTCTTCCTCTTTTATATAAAACATATCTCTAAATACATCATTATAATGTTTTATGTATTCGCCTTCATTAGAAAAAATATAAAGAGGGAAGCTTGCATTTCCATCTATTTCTAATCTAACTTTATTATTATCATTTTTTTGTTTTAACTCAAATTCGTGGTTTGTAGTCATTTGATGGAAGTCTCTAAAATTAACAATAGGCGTTAATTTCAAAAGAGACTCTTTTTTTCCATTTTTTATTTTATATTGTACGACTACTGTATTTCTTCCATATATCATTGATATAGTTTTCACTATTTTTACATCTTCAATTTTATAAGTGAAAACAGGCAAAAATTCTTTTTCAAATGATTCTAAATTTTTATATCCTTCTGAAATATAGTTTTCACATACATTTGTAAATAAGTTGTACTCATCTCGATCAATTAATATGCTTTCATCAAGTTTTGAAAGTAATAAATGCCTTTGTGCTGGTGGATTTAAAGGTGCTACTAGTAGTCCATGATATCTTCTAGTATTTGCTCCAATAACTGTTGATGAAGCAAAACCTCCTATTCCATTTGTTATAATCCATTCTTTATTTAAAGCATTTTTTAAATCGATTTGTTTTTTTAATAGTTTCATTAGTACTTTACCTCTTCTTTTTATTTCTTTCGTTTACCGTCATCTGCTCTTTTTGATTTAGTTTTATTAAGTTCTCTTTGAGTTTGCTCTAGTTTTTCAATTTGATTTGCAACTTTTCTATTTTCAAGTATTCTAGCATCCGTAGTTTGAATAGATTTAACTCTTTCACTATATTTTTCTTTAAACTTACTCTCTCTATTTTTTCCTTCTTGATGTTTTGATGTGTTTTGATTAAATATTCCTTTTTTAGAAACCTTTACTAATGCTTTTTGCTGTTTCTGTTGTAATTTTTTCTGTTCTTTTAATACAGATTGTAATAATAAATATTGAGTATCATTTTGCATGTCATGGAATTTAAGATCGTTACAAACCATTTCTATTATTATTGAAGCAACAATATCTGAATTGTGCATAATTTTTCCATCTTTAATACATGACATATTTCTTTGAATAAGTTTTACATTAAATTCACTTAGTTTCTTATTATCTATATCTACTAAATCTGAACCTTCTTTATTATATTTTCTTATGTATTCTGGTATAACTTCTCCAGTATCTGCCAAGCAATAGTCTATAATTCCACTACCAATATGTTCTTGTAAAACTCTTAAGTGATCTGATACTGCAAAGTCATCTGTTTGACCAGGTTCTGTCATAATATTAGAAATATAATATTTTGTAGCTTTGCTATCTTTTATTTCTCTTGCTATATTCCTTATTAATAGGCTAGGTAGAACATTTGTATATAAACTACCAGGGCCAATAATTATAACATCCGCACTTGCTATTGCTTCTAATACTCCTGGTGCTGGTTTGCAATTTGAAGGAGAAATATATATTCTATTTATTCTTTCTTTTTTACTTGCTACTATTTCTGCTATTTTATCTTTTTGATCAATAGTTGTTCCATCAGCAAGTTCTGCATGTACACTAATTTCATCAAGAGTAGCAGGAATAACTGTTCCAGAAATATTTAATACATCTTTGCTTTTTGAAATTGCTTCTGCTATATTTCCATATATTTCAGTCATAGCAACAAAGTAAATATCACTAAAATTTAAACCTCTTAAACGTTCATGTCTAAAGTTTAAGTCCATAAGACTTTTCATTTCGTTTTGATTACTTGAAATAGATATTAAAGCATCTTTAATATCTTTTCTTGCATTCATAGAAGTGTTTCCATAATCAGACATAGTTACTATTGCTGTGATATTATTAGTATAATGCTTAAATCCTTCGATTATATTATTTAAACCTTGTCCACCGCCTATAATAACAACTTTTGGTCCTTCTTCATAAACATTTCTATTAAATATTAAAGATTTTATATTAGATTGAGCTTGTCTTCCTTTTTCAGAAGTGTTATTTGCCTCTATAATTAGCTCTAAACTTCTTTTTTGTATAAAAATAACACTAGTAACAATTGCAATAAATCCAATAATAAATATAACTATTGTTTTTCCTAATTCGAAGAAAGATATTTCTTCTGATGTTAATATTTTTGCTATTCCATAACAAGTAAGTACAACACCAACAATTATTAAAAGAATCCATCTTTTTACTTTTGTACTTGCCTTAAACCATTCAAAAAAAGATTTCATTATTTTTCATCTCCTAAAACTATTATTTCCAATTCTAAATCTGTGTTAAATTTTTCTTTTACTGTTTTTCTTATATGATTAATTAATTCTAAAACATCATTTGCCTTTGCTTTTCCTTTATTTATGATAAATCCAGCATGTTTTGTAGAAATTTCTGCATCTCCTATGCTATATCCTTTTAACCCACACTCATCTATTAATTTTGCTGTTGGAGCTTCTAATGTTCTCTTAAAAATGCTACCTGCATTAGGATATTCAAGAGGTTGATGCTCTTTTCTTGAAATTGAATATTCATTTATTTTTTCCTCAATTTCTTTTTTATTTCCTTTTTTTAATTTTAATGTTGTATCAATAATTATGCCTTCTAATTCTTCAAAAGCACTATGTCTATATTTGAAATCATGTTCATCAAAATTTATAGTTTTTATTTTTCCATCCAAGGTAACATATCTTGTTTTCACAACTATATCTTTCATTTCTCTGCCATAAGCTCCTGCATTCATTCTTATAGCTCCACCTATAGTTCCTGGTATTCCAGATAAAAATTCTAGTCCTTCAATTTCTTCTTTTAAAGCTATTGCAGATAATGTTGATAAAGACATTCCAGATTCTACTGTAATAAATACTTCATTTTCATTTTTTCTAATTTTAAAATTTTTAATGTCTAACTTTAAAACAGCTCCTTTTATTCCTTCATCTTTTACTAATACGTTTGTGCCATTTCCTAAAATTACAAATTTTATTTTATGTTCTTTTAAAACTTTTAAAACTTTTTTTAATTTCTCAATTGAATCTATTATTATAAAATAGTCTGCTTTTCCACCAATTTTAAATGATGTATGCTTAGACATAGGCTCATTTTTGAAAAAGTTATTTTTATTTATTATCTCTAGTAATTGTTCATCAAGATCTATCATATGCAAATTTCCCTTCTTGCAATTATATCACTAATTATTATATGCTAAATGCACACACAGTAATACTATCATTTTTCTGCTTTTTTTACAATACAAAAAGCAAATTTGTAACATTCAATTTATATTCTTATTATAAATAAAAAAATAAAGGGATAGAAAACTTCTATCCCCGATTATTTATTTAATTTACAAATTAACTAATTGTTTCTTGTTTTACTTCTTTAATGTCTATATCTCTAACGTGCTCAATTTTTTCCCATTTTGTATTAGGTTTTACAATACATTTAATGTTTATAGCTATCCAAGAACCTAAGAATAGTGGATAACAGATAATTGCACCAAGCATAGGTTTAATTTTTCTTTTATCTAATGCCATAATAGCTGTTCCTGTAATAACTGGTAAAATAA
Source organism: uncultured Clostridia bacterium (assembly GCA_947601495.1). GTDB lineage: Bacteria > Bacillota > Clostridia > TANB77 > CAG-508 > Scatovivens. The sequence continues at coordinate 49,861 of CANQGE010000001.1, forward strand.
ATGTTGCAATTAAATATCTTCCATAGTTTCCTATTAATTCAGCAGCTGTCATTTCAGAACCTAGATATAATAAGCCATTTATTCCTAATAAAACAAAAGTTAATATCATCATAGGAATTCCAAACATATATAATAAACCATCAAAGTTCATAAGAGTTTTATGTTCTACTACACCTTTTGCTAAATCTTTAGTGTAGTTTTTCATACATTGAAGATGTCCAACTGTCCATCTAGAACGTTGTGACCAACTTTGAGCAAAATGAACTGGTTGTTCGTCATATACTATTGCATCTGTTGCCCATCCTATTTTTCTTCCTTTTGCAATATTTATTAAAGAAAATTCAATATCTTCTGTTAAAGTAACTGTTTGCCATCCATTAGGTTTTATTAAATCAAATTTAACCATAAAACCTGTTCCATTTATTAATGGTGATAATCCTAAATTATATCTTGCTAAGTGATAAAATCTGTTCATCATCCAATAAAAAATTGCATATCCTCCGGCAATCCAAGAATCTGTAGGATTTTTAATATCTCTATATCCTTGAACAATTTCTTCACCTTGGCAAAGTTTTTTATTCATATTTTTCAAAAAGTTTTTATCAACAATATTATCTGCATCAAATACGCAAAAAGCATCATAATCTGCATTTTCTTCTATTTTTTGTTTTAAAAACCAATTTAAAGCAAATCCTTTAGTTTTGTTTGTTTCATCAAATCTTTTTAGGACTTTTGCTCCTGCTTCTTTAGCAATTTCAGCTGTTGCATCTGTGCAGTTATCTGCAATAACAAATATATCATAAAGATTTTCTGGATAGTCTTGAGCTTTTAGGCTTTCAACTAAATTTTTAATAACTGTTTCTTCGTTATGTGCTGGAACTATTGCCATAAATTTGTGGTTTTTTTCAATTAGTAATTTTTTATCTTTTAGTTTTATTAATGAACAAAAACTAACTACAATTTGATATGCCCAATATATAGTTATTAACCATATCAAAGCTTGTTGTAAAAGATATAAATACTTCATTTTTAACCTCTTTTCCAATCGTTTGTATTATATAGATTTTTCCATATCTATACACCTTTTTCATTATAGCATTTTGTGGAAAATTTTTCAAGTTTTTTTGTAAAATTTAATAATTTCTAAAATTCAACATTTTCAAGGGTTTTCATACTTTTATTATACTTTTTTTAAAGAATTTTATTATCCAATTATATGTAAAATTTTTAAATTTATTTATTGCTTTATTTTATTAGTTTTTTGTATTATATTTCATTATTTGTAAAAAAATGACTAAAAAAAGAAATTTATTTTGAAGTAATTCTTCAAATTATAAATTTCTTTTTTAATTTCTTTATTATTTTTTATTCTTCGCTATATAAGTCTTTTCTTGTTAAATTAATTCTGCCTTGGTCGTCTATTTCATAAACTTTAACAGTTACTTCATCTCCAAGTTTTAAGACATCTTCTACTTTATTTATTCTTTCTTTTGCTATTTTAGAAATGTGAAGTAATCCTTCTTTTCCTCCGCCTAAATCTATAAATGCACCAAATGTAGCTATTCTTGTAACTTTTCCTGTATAGATTCCATCAACTTCAATTTCTCTTGTTATTTCTTCTATGATACTTTGAGCAGATCTTGCTTTTTCTATATCATCTGAATAAATAAATACAGAACCATCTTCTTCAATATCAATTTTAACTCCTGTTTCTTCAATAATTTTATTAATAACTTTTCCGCCAGAACCAATAACATCTTTAATTTTTTCTGGATTAATTTGCATATTAATAATTTTTGGAGCATATTTTGAAATTTCTTTTCTAGGTTCAGAAATTTGTGGAAGCATTATTTCATCTAAAATGTATGTCCTTGCTTTTGCTGTTCTCTCAAATGCTTCTTCAATAATTTCATAGCTTAATCCATCAACTTTTATATCTACTTGAATTGCTGTTATTCCATCTTTTGTTCCACCAACTTTAAAGTCCATATCGCCAAAGAAATCTTCAATTCCTTGAATATCTGTAATAACAACATATTTGCTTGGATCATTTTCATCAGTAATTAATCCTGTTGAAATACCTGCAACTGGTTTCTTTATTGGAACACCAGCATCCATTAATGCCAATGTTGATGCACAAATGCTTCCTTGTGATGTAGAACCATTTGAACTTAAAATTTCAGATACAACTCTTATTGAATAAGGAAATTCTTCTACACTTGGAAGTACTGGAACTAATGCTTTTTCAGCTAATGCACCATGTCCAATTTCTCTTCTTCCAGGTCCACGAGAAGCTTTTACTTCTCCAACACTATATCCTGGAAAATTATATTGATGCATATATCTTTTTGATTCTTCTGTATCTAGTCCATCTAATAATTGCTCTTCGCTTTTCATTCCTAATGTAACTATTGACATTACTTGTGTTCTTCCTCTATTAAATAAACTACTACCATGAACTCTAGGAATTAATCCAACTTCACAAGATAATGGTCTTATATCATATATTCCTCTACCATCAACTCTTTTTCCTTCTTCTAGTATTAGTTTTCTAACAGTTTTCTTCTCTAATTTATATATAGCATCTGCTATAGCTGTTTTATCTTCTTCAGCTTTTTCTTCACCAAATTTTTCAATATACCAATTTTTAACATCTTCTGAAAGCTTGTCTATTTTTTCATCTCTTTCTGGTTTATCTGGTGTTTGAACATCTTGTTTCATTCTTTCAGAAAATTCATTTGCTATTACTTCATAAACTTCTTCATTTACAGCAAAAGATGTATATTCAAATTTTGGTTTTCCTATTTCATCTTTTATTCCTTGTATAAATTCACATACTTTTTTAATTTCTACATGTGCTGTTTTAATTGCATCTAACATTGTTTTGTTTGGTATTTCATCAGCACCTGCTTCTATCATTGCTATTTTATCTTTAGTTCCTGCAACAGTTAATGTTAATCTACTATTTTTTCTTTGTTCTTCAGTAGGATTTATAACTATTTGGTCATTAACATATCCAACTGCAACAGCTGCTGTTGGTCCTCCAAATGGTATATCAGATATTGAAAGTGCAGCAGAAGTTCCTATCATACTGCAAACTTCTGGTGAGCAATCTTGCTCTACTGATAAAACTAAACAGCTAACAACAACATCATTTCTAAAATCTTTTGGGAACAATGGTCTAATTGGTCTATCTATTGCTCTTGCTGTTAAAATTGCTTTATCTGTTGGTTTTCCTTCTCTTTTTGTAAAGCTTCCAGGTATTTTTCCAACAGCATATAATCTTTCTTCATAATCTACTGAAAGTGGGAAAAAGTCTATTCCTTCTTTTGGTTCTTTTGAAGCTGTAACATTAACAAGTACAGTTGTTTCGCCATATCTTACAAGTACGCTTCCATTGGCAAGTCCTGCCATTTTTCCTGTTTCTATAGTAAGTGTTCTTCCTGCTAATTCCATACTATAAGTTTTAAACATTTTACATTCCTCCTATAAATTAATTTTATTTATTTGAAATGTAACCTCTACAATATAGTATTTTGCTTAAAAATAATACATTGTACAAGCTACTCTTTCAAATAAATAACCATAAGTATTTTACTATATTAACATAAAAAAATCAAGATAATATTTATTTCTAAGTTCTATCATTTGCATTTGTATATTTTTTAATTATTAATTTTATTTTTAGCTATTATTATTTAAATAGCTATCTAATATAGTTTATATAATTTAAAGGTAACGCGTAAGCGACCAACCGAAGCGAAAGCGAAGGGCGATTGGAGCAATCTTCATTTTGTTAATTTTAAAAAAAGAAGATTGCGACACCAAGTTACCGATAAATTATATAAACTATATTAGATAATGGTATTTTAATTAAACAGATATAATAAACTTAAAATAAAATTTTTGCTTCAAAATAAAAAACTCGGAACAAATCCGAGCTTTTAATTATTTTCTTAAGTTTAATTTTTTAACTATTTCTCTATATCTGTTAACATCTTTCTTAGCTAAATAGTTTAATAAATTTCTTCTTTTACCAATCATTTTTAATAATCCTCTTCTAGAGTGATTATCTTTTTGATGAACTTTTAAGTGTTCTGTTAATTCTGATATTCTTTCTGATAAAAGAGCAATTTGTACTTCTGGTGATCCAGTATCATTTTCTTCTCTCTTATAAGTATTAATAATTTCTTGTTTTCTTTCTTTAGTCATTATCTTTATCCTCCTATTTATTTTATTTGCCATAAGCTGAGTATAAAGTAGGTTTTTCCTTTAAACTAAGTTTGTGGTATTTTTTAACATAGCTATTGTACAATATTTTTTTTAAAAAATCAAGCATTTAGAAAAATTAATCTAATTCTTCGCGTTCTTTTTCTTTTTTTGCTATATATAAAACTAATTCAACCACAGCAATAACTGTCATTAAGTTTACTATTACAGGTGATACTGGGATTCTTACTATTGCTATTAGGCTTGCTATAGCAAGTTCTGTTAAAGCAACTAGTACAAATAGTTTTCCTAACAATTCAAATGTATTCATTTTTCTAAATCTAATAACTAAATATGCAACAATTACTACTACTGAAATAATTACTGGTTTTATATATGGTCTAATTAAATCTCTTATTCTTACATTTGAAACTTTCATTCTTTCAATATTTTCTGCTTCAAGCTCTGTTCCATATTTTTCATTTATTTTAGTTACTAAATTGTTTCTTTCTTCATCTGTGATAGATTGTGAGCTTATATTAAATGAATCTCTAAAGAAATCTACACTTCTTACAACTACTGCTTTTTTTCCAAAAACTTCTTTACATATATCTTTTACTTCTTTTATATTTGTTTCTTTTCCTATAAATATATTTATTGATTCATGTTGTTCTAACATTAAATATACATTAAATCCTTTCAATGCTACTACAACTAGTCCTGCAACTATTAAAAGAATCAAGCCCAATATAATTATTTTTTTGCTTCCATTTAATTCCATTGTTTTTCTCCTTTTATAAACTATTTTAAACATTTATAATAAACAAATAATTGTATAATGCTTGAAGGAATAATCCCCAGAATAGAATCATTCCTATACTGCTTATAACCACACTAGACATAAATGTAAATATTATAGAAATTGCACAAATAGGTATAATTGCTAAATACATTTTTTTCATAGTTTCTAATAAAGCTATTTTCTTCATTTGGTTAGATTCTAATCTCTTTAAATATTTGATAACAAAAATATAATTTATAATTACTACAGCTACAGTAGCTATCAAAGCATTTACTGTTATTGCAACATTTGTATATCTTAATATAAGATTTAATAATCCTAAATATCCTAAAGTTAGTATAGAAGCTTTTAATCCTTCTAATTTAAATCTAATTATTAAATATAAACTTACAACAGCTATAGCTACTATAGTTACTATTTCTGCTACTAATTTTACATCATTAGTTAAAACAGAATTAATACGATTATCTGAGCTCAATGTGTATTTTAAAGGTAAAGCATCATCATTTAAAATGTCTACTATCATTGATACACTTTGTGCAACTTCTTTATATTCATCAAAATCTTCTGTTGCTTGTCCCATAGGAATTTGTAACACGCCTGTTGCTAGTTCTTCGCCGAAATAAGTTGTACTAATAACTTGGTCGTCCATCTTTATAGAAATATAATTTGTTGTTTCTGTTCCATCTTCTGCTGTAACAGTTTGATATTTATTACTAATATCTTTTAATTTATCTTTTCCATCTTTTTCAAATGTTAGTTGTAAATATGCTTGGTATGAATTATTATTATTTGATGCTAACATTTTAGCTTCTTTTAAAGTTGAATCATCCATTAATATTAATCCATTTTGATAATCGATAATTTCAATTTTTCCAACTGTAGAAACTAAGGCTTGTTCAAGTGATAAATTTTCATTATCTGGTAATTCTATAATTATTTCTCCAGTAATACTATCTAGTCTTATATTATATTCATATACATCCATTTTTTCTAATCTAGATTGAATTACTTTTTTTGCTTTTTCGAAGTTTTCTTTTGTTATACTAGAATCTTCATTTGCTTTTATTGTTCTTGTTTCTTTAGTATAGCCTTCTACTTCTGTCTTATCTTCTTCTGGTTCTTCAGTTTTTTCTGCTGATTGATCATTGGTATCTAAAGAAATTTCTGTATTTGAAGGAGTTTCTTCTTTTACTTCTCCTGCATAATTTCCACCAGCATCTACATATATTTCTTTTTCTTCTTCTGAGTTATCTAATACATAATGTAATTCTCTTTTTCCATCTAGCTCCATTCCTAGATTAAAATCTGGTAATATGTTTCTCCAAATTCCATAATTCTTAACATATAGTCCAACAAAAGCTACTACTGCTATTAATATTGCACCTAATAGTATTGTTATTGTTTTTACTGTTTTTAAATTCTTTTCCAAAGTTATTACCTCCTATAATAAGTTTGTATCATTTATAATTAATTCAAACCATAAACCTAAATATTTTGCTGCTCTTTTGCTCATTTTTGTTCTATCCATAAATATTTCAAAATAATCTATAACAGGACAAATTTTTGTATCTATTGTTAAATTTAATATTGCTTTTCTTTCTTCAACATCAATTTTGAGCTCCGAATTTGTAACTGCATAATTTACTTCATCGTGTTTATCGAATAAACTTCTATCTTTTTTTGAAACTCTGCTTCTATGTGCATCAGATTTGTCTGCTAAAATAAGGGCCGCCGATATGTCGCTAACTGCTGTACCAGTTAATTCATCATGGTTTCCTATTGCCATCATAATTTCAGTTCTATCAGATGCTTCCATGTTCATATCTTTTAAAATATTATAAGCAAGAATCGCTCCGGTATGTGCATGGTCTACTCTGTTTACAGAATTACCAATATCATGCATATAGCCAGCAATCCTTGCAAGTTCTATTCTATGTTCATCATATCCTAGAGTTCTAAGTATGTTTCCTGCTCTTTCAGCAACTACAGATACATGTCTATTAGAATGTTCTGTATATCCTAAAACGTCTAATTGCTTTTGAGCATTTTTTATTAGTTCTTTTACTTCTACATTATTAACAACATCCTCAAAAGTTACCATATATCCTCCCTTGATTTTGTCTTATGTAAATTCTTGAATCATTATTCTTGTAAATTGTATATTAAATTTTTAAAAATATCAACTATTTTAAATAAAATATTTATTTAAAATTTACACCTATTATTCCACCAATTGCTCCTCCTAAGATTCCAAGAGCCATCATTATTATCGAATTAATATTTAAATTAAATTTTAAGTTTATAATACTTGATATCAAATATAGGATAACCATATATATAAATCCTAATATACTTCCATATAAAATTCCTTTTTCTTTTTTTATTCTTGAAATTCTAAATCCGCAAACTAAAAGTGAAAAGCTCACAATAGCAATTGTTACTGGAACAATTACAGTTTCACTTAAAGACGTTTCACTAAGCAAAATTGATAAGATAAAAATTAAAGCTACTGAAATTAGAATTGATAAAAAAGTTTCTCTAAAAAAATATTTCATAAAATCCTCCTAAAAAATTTTTTAATTTAATTTTTTATTAACTATATAATATAACTGAATTGCAGCTATCGCTTTTGAAAGTAATTGAGTTAGAATTGCTTAATATATTTTACGGAAAGAGTTCACAAACTTGTGGAAGGGTGCCGTAAAATGTATTTAGCAATTCTACGAAAATTAGCTTGAACAAGATAGCGAAAATGAAGTTATATTATATAGCTAATAAAGCTTATTTCTAAGTAAAAGTTTTTAAGCAAAAGTATATTTTTAAACAAAAAAATACTTCTATAAAATTATATTTATAGAAGCATTTTTTATAACTATTTAATATATCTTTTCTATTAATTTGATGTATTTGAATTTGAAACTTTATTAGTTGTATTTTCAGTATTTGTAGAAGAATTTTTGTCAGTAGTTGTATTTGAAACTTTATTTTCATTAGAAGTTGTTTCACTTTCAGTATCGCTATTTTTTTCTTCATTCTCTTCTTTTTCATCTATGTTTATAAGATTTTGTTCTTCTAAGAAATCTCTTAAAGGTCTTGCCTGTCCATCATGTTCCATATAATATGTTGTTTCTCCTGATTTTGTAATTGCATATATTTTAGTGCAAACACAAGGTAATACTATTCTTTCCTCAGTTATATCATATATTCCATATAGTTCATCTTTCTTTATAACAATTCCTTTTATTCCAACAGATGGTGGTATAAGAAGAACATTTTCTTCATGTCCTGATGTAGTTTCTTTTGAACCAGTTTTATATCCTAAATCATCTATTGTAATTGATAATATTAAATCTCCTTCTGTATTACATAATCCATATAAATCATCTTTTTGAACAGGTATAACTTCTCCAAAAAGTAATGATGAATTTTCAATATCGTCTAGTTCAAATTCAGAAGTATCAAAACCTATTGCATCATTTTCTGCATGAATAAGAGTTTTTCCATTTCTATTTACAACTCCAAATTCTCCATCTTTTTCTACTAAATAAAGTTGTTTTTCATCATCTAGCAAAGAAATATTTTCAAATTCTGACGGAGCAATTACTGTTCCACCATCTGAGTTTAATATTCCCATTGTTCCATTTGATGCAGTTACATAAAATTCTTTTACATTTTGAACAAATTTTATATCATTATATTTTACACCTATTACTTCTCTGCCATTTTCGCTTAAAGAAATTACGCCATATAAATTATCTTTTGAACCTTCTGTACCTTTTGAAACTATAACAAAATCATACAAAATTGATTTTAAGTTTTCATAATATCCACTTATTTGTGTATATCCAAGTTGAGCAATAGAAGATTTTGCTTGTTTAACTATATAATCTAAAGTATAAAATCTATATCTATATGGTTTCCAATCAATTCTTAAATTAAGCATTTCTGCAGCATCTTCTTTTGAAACATATATTTTTCCATCAATAAATTTTAAAGGATTTATTAAATCAAAGTTTTCGCAATAACCACTTTTATTTTTTGTAGTTACAACTATATCTGCGATAGTAATTTTTTGACTAGTTGAAACCGTTGAAATATATTTTTGATATTTATTTTCATTAACTGACATTGCAACTATTTCAAAATCATTTTGTAAATAGCAACTATCAGCATTTTCATTATATTTATTATATTCACCTTGATTATATGTATAGTTTAATAGAGTGGCTAATTCATTAGCATTTAAATATACTGTTCCTTCAATTTCTTTATAGAAATCATCTGGAAAGCTTTGTTGCTGATTATTATCTATAAATACTTTGTCTGTAACTGAATCTTGATATTGTAAAAGTAGAATCATTGCAACAAGTCCTACTATTAAAAGTGCACATAATACTATAGAAAGCATAACTCCTTTTCTGTTTCTAGTATTTTTTTCCATTTTTTCTCTGTACAAATCGCTTTCTTCTAAGTTCATAAAAATCCCTCACTTTATTTATTTTCTTTTGAATAACCATAATTTTTATAAAATTCATCTCTAAAAGTTAATAAATTATCGGCTTCTATTTCTATTCTAACTCTATCCATTAATTTAGTCAAGAATCTTAAATTATGAATTGATAATAATCTTATTCCTAAAATTTCTTTTGTATTAATTAAATGTCTAATATATGCTCTTGTGTAGTTTTTGCAAGTATAACAATCACATTCTGGATCTAATGGTGTAAAATCTTTTTCATAAACTGCGTTTCTTACAACTATTTTGCCATGAGTTGTCATTGCCGTTCCATGTCTTGCAATTCTAGTTGGAAGAACACAATCGCACATATCAATTCCAGCTATTGCTGCTTCAATTAAATAATCTGGTGAACCTACACCCATTAGATATCTTGGCTTATTTTCTGGCATTAGAGGTGTTGTATATCTTAACATTTTTAAAAATTCTTCTTTAGGCTCTCCAACACTTATTCCACCAATTGCATATCCTGGAAAGTCCATTTTTATTAAATCTTCTGCACTTTTTTTCCTTAAATCTTCATAAAATCCGCCTTGTATTATTCCGAATAATCCTTGTTTTTCAGTTGTTGTATGAGCATTTTTACATCTTTCTGCCCATCTAGTTGTTCTTTCCATAGATTTTTTTGTGTATTCATATGTTGATGGATATTCGCAACATTCATCAAAGCACATTATTATATCAGCTCCTAAAGCCTCTTCAATTTCCATTGCTTTTTCTGGGCTGATAAATTGTTTACTTCCATCCAAATGTGATCTAAATTCAACACCCTCTTCACTTATTTTTCTTAGTGCACCTAAACTAAAAACTTGAAATCCTCCACTATCTGTTAAAATTGGTCTATCCCAGTTCATAAAAGAATGTAATCCACCTGCTTCTTTAACAAGTTCATGTCCTGGTCTTAAAAATAGATGATATGTATTTGCAAGTATTATTTGAGCATGAACCATTTCTTTTAATTCTTCTGGGGTCATAGCTTTAACAGTTGCTTGTGTTCCTACTGGCATAAAAATTGGTGTTTGAATATCTCCATGAGGTGTATGAACCACTCCTCTTCTTGCTCCTGATTGTTTGCATGTATGTAGTAATTCATATGTTATTGCTTCTTTCATTTTCTTCTCCTTTTATTTTATTAACATTGCATCTCCGAAACTAAAAAATTTATATTCTTTTTCTACTGCTTCTTTATAAGCCTTCATAATAAAATCTTTTCCAGCTAAGCTAGAAACTAACATTATTAATGTAGACTCTGGCAAATGGAAATTTGTTATTAAGCTATCTATGCATTTAAATTTATATCCTGGATAAATAAAAATGCTTGTGTCTGCTTCTATTTCTTCTACTAATCCGTCTTTATCTGCAACAGATTCTAATACTCTACAAGAGGTTGTTCCTACTGCTACTACTTTTTTTCCTTCAATTTTTGTTTTATTTATTTTATCTGCATCTTCTTTTTTTATGTAATAATGTTCAGAATGCATTTTATGCTCTTCAACATTTTCTACTTTTACTGGTCTAAAAGTTCCTATTCCAACATGAAGAGTTACGTTTGCTATTCTTACACCTTTTTCTTCAATTTTCTTTAATAGTTCTTCAGTAAAATGTAATCCGGCAGTTGGTGCAGCAGCAGAGCCATCATATTTAGCATAAACTGTTTGATATTTCTTTTGGTCTTCTTTTGTTGCTTCTGTAATGTATGGTGGAAGTGGCATAAGTCCAACTTGATCTAATATTTCATTAAAAATTCCTTTATATTCGAATTTAACTTTTCTATTTCCACCTTCTAAAACATCTAAAACAGTAGCTTTTAAAATTCCATCACCAAAATATACTACTGAATTTGGTCTTAATTTATTTCCAGGTCTTACCATTGCCTCCCAAATATCGCCATCAATTCTCTTTAATAGTAAAAATTCTACTTGGGCTCCTGTATCTTTTTTTCCATATAGCCTTGCTGGAATAACTTTTGTGTTATTTATTACTAAGCAATCTCCTGGATTCAAATAATCAATTATATCTTTAAAGACTTTATGCTCTATTTTATTTTCTTTTTTATCTAGAACCATAAGTCTTGCTTCATCTCTTTTATCATATGGGTGTTGTGCAATTAATTTCTCTGGTAGTTCATAATTAAAGTCTGAGACTTTCATTTTAAAATCCTTTCTAAATATTTTTTATTAAATATATTTTTAAATTTATATATAACTTTAAATTTTAATCTTTTAATTAGCAAAATTATATTATTCAATTAAGTTTTTCCGTTCCAGCTAATTCTTATAGAAATTCTAAAATTATAAAATGCGCCTCTTTCGCTGCTCAAATCTTCGATTTGCCTTCGAACATCCCTCATTTTATAATTTAAGAATTTCTATATAAGAATTACTCTCAATCCAAAACTTAATTTCATAATATAAATTTTGCTAATTTTAGTTAATTTGAAATTTTATTAATTATTTCTTCAATTTTCAATCTCAAATCACAATTTTTTGTATTATAAATCACAAAATCTGATTTTTCTATATAAAACTTATCTTCATTTTGTATATTAAGTCTGCTTTTAGCTGTTTTACTATCAATATTATCTCTTTTGCAAATTCTTTCAATTTTTAAGTTTTCATCTGCAATTAAAGAAATTACAAAATCACAATATTTTTGTATTCCAGATTCAAAAAGCAGAGGTGCATCAATTATTACAAATTTAACTTTTGAATCGTTTATATTTTTTATTCTGTTTAATATTTCATCAACCACAAACTTAAAAGTTAAACTATTTAATTTTTGGCGAGAAGCATCTTCACTATATATTTTATCAGCTAAAGCTTTTCTATTTAAATTGCCATCTTTTAGAAAAACTTCTTCACCAAAAGTATTTTTTATTGCTTTTAAATAATCTGTTCCTAAAGTGCTCATTTCTTTAGCGATTTTGTCTGCATCTAAAACTACAACATCTTCGCGTTCATTTAAAATTTCACTTAAAGTAGTTTTTCCACTTCCAGAAGTTCCAGTAACTCCAATAATTTTCAAAATTTTTCCCTCACTTTATAAAGTTTTTATTGCACTTGTTGCTAAAAAATCACATCTATTATTAAATTCATTATCACTATGACCTTTTACCTTTATGAATTCTACTTCATGCTTTTTTACTAAACTATAAAGTTCTTCCCAAAGTTCTTTATTTTTTACTAAACTTTTTCCAGATGTTTTCCAATTATTTTTTTCCCAGTTTTCAAGCCACTTTTGATTAAAAGCATTAACAACATAAGCACTGTCACTATAAACTTTAACTATGCATTTCTCTTTTAATAATTTTAAAGCTTCTAAAACTGCTGTGATTTCCATTATGTTATTAGTTGTTTCTTTGCTTGCTCCAGAAATTTCTTTTTTTACATCATTATATATTAAGATGGCTCCCCATCCTCCAGGGCCTGGGTTTCCAGAGCATGCACCATCTGTGTAAATTGTAACTTCTTTCATAAAAATAACCCTTTTATTTTATAATAAATAATATTTATATAATTATTTGTAATTTAAACAAATATGTGATATTATACCAGTAAATTTAAAATATTACAATATAGGTGGTGATATATTTTGGATGGAATTTTAGGAATAGTATCTGAATATAATCCTTTCCATAATGGACATCTACATCATTTAGAACTTTCTAAAAAAATAACTAAAGCAGCTTTTACTGTTGTTGTTATGAGTGGAAATTTTGTTCAACGTGGCGATACCTCACTTATAAACAAATGGGTAAAAACAGAAATGGCATTAAAAGCTGGTGTTGACTTAGTAATTGAACTTCCTACAATTTACTCAATTTCTAGTGCTGAAAATTTTGCTGATGGCGCAGTAAAAATTTTAAATAGTTTGGGAGTTGTAGATTATATTTCTTTTGGAAGTGAAATTGGTGAAATAAGTCCTTTAAATGATGTTGCAAATATTTTATATAGAGAGCCTAAAGAATTTTCTTCTTTAATTACTGCTCAATTAAAATCAGGTCTATCTTATCCTAAAGCAAGAGAAATTGCCCTTTCGCAATTTTTTGGAAGTTCAAAAATATATTCAGAAATTCTAAACAATCCAAATAATATCTTAGGTGTTGAATATTTAAAATCTTTAAAAAAACACAGAAGTCACATAAGACCACTTACAATAAAAAGAGATTATAATGACTATAATGATAAAACAGAAAAAAGCGGAATCGCAAGTGCTACAGCTATTAGAACAATGATTCAAGCAGGTAAAAATGTGCATTATGTTGTACCTTATGAAACATACGAACTTTTGGATCAAGAAATAGAAAACGGTAGAATTATTAAAGATTTATCTGTTTTCGAAAAAGAAATAATTTATACATTAAGAAAAATGACTTTATCTGAAATAGCAAATTTACCAGATGTTTCTGAGGGATTAGAAAATAAAATAAAATTAGCAGCAAACACATGTAATAACCTTGAAGATTTAATCAAAAAAATAAAATCTAAACGATATACTCAAAGTAGAATTCAACGTATTTTATTATATGCTCTTCTTGAAATTTCTCAAAAAGATATGAATTCTTCTAAAAAAGTAAATCCATATATTAGAGTTTTGGGATTTAATAAACATGGAAAAAGAATTATTTCTGCAATAGCAGAAGCAAATCCAAAACTAAACATTATAGTATCTGTAAAGAAATTTATGGAAAATTCAAATGACAATTCTTTAAGAAATATGATTTCAAAAGATATATTAGCTACAAATATTTATACTTTAGGTTACAAAGCAGACCCTATTGCAAACTTAGATTATACTCATAAAGTAATAGAATATAATGAATAGAAGAAGTAATGTTATTTCATTACTTCTTTTATTACATTTGCTAAATATTTCATACTGCTATTGCACTGTTCTAAAGTATTTCCTGTTGCTCCAACTTCTATTATGCATGCTCCATTTGCCACATGCTGATTGTATCTTGAATCTCTTAGTATTATTGGTTTAAAAAAACCCGGATACATTTCATTTGCTTTTTCCTGAATTTTTACTGCCAATTTTAAATTATTTATCCAGTTTGGATGCTCTAATCCTCCTCCATCACTTCCCATAACAAACATAACTTGAGCTACAACATCATCTCCTATTTGTACACAAGGTGCATAAGAACTATTATTTCCTAACGCATCTCTATGTAAATCTATTACAAATTCAGTATCATTGTTATTTGCAAGCATACTTTGAATTGTAGATAGTCCTCTAGTATATGAACCTGTGTATGCTGGATAATCGTGATATGTTGTATTATGAGTTACATTAAATCCAAATTCTGTAAGATAATTTGTAAGTTCAGTTCCAACTCTTGCCACACTTTTTTCTAAATCTATTGTTCTAAAATTTCCACTAGCGACATAATTGTTTTCTACTGTAGGAGTGTAACTTTCACAAGTATGTGTATGATAAATTATAATGTTCTTTTTATTTGAAAAATCTATATTTGGATTTAGCATTTCTTGTGTAAGTGGATATTTAGATTCATTCTTTATTTTCACACTATTATATGTATCTGTAAACTTATCAATTTTGTTATTGTCATCTATAACTTTTGTTGGGAGTAAGACATTTTCTAAATCATTTAAACTACTATTGTTTAAATTACTATCACCATTTGTTTTGCCTAAATTAACATTATTCTCTTGGATTTCTGAATCCACTTGCTTTTCTTCTGAATTCAAAATTTTAATTTCTGACATTAACAATTTTTTAAATACACTTACATTTTCATTTTTAGTTTGTTCGTTTGAAAAAGATTTAGAAATTATAAGTGTATTATCTAATATTTTTTCTACGCCAAAATTAGAAAAATATTTTTCTTTAACAGCTGAAATATTTTTTGTAGTTTTAACTGCTCCTATAACTTTCCATAACACAAATAAAATAATTAAAAGTACTATACATTTTTTTATGAACTTAATTATATCTTTTAGGTTTATAACAGCTAAATTAATCATATTTTTCCTCACTTACAAACAAGTATATTAATTTGAAATACAAATTATTACTTAATTTAAATTAAAAATGAACTTAAAATATTTCTAATATTCTAAGTTCATCTTCTATTTTAATTGTATTTTACTTTTCTATTAATATAATTAATTTAGCTGTTGTTTAATCTTTATTTTAAGAAGTTTATTTTTCTATAGCTTTAATAATTTCTTCAAGATTTAAGCTTATTTCGCTTTCTACACCAGTTTTCATTTCCTTAATTTTTGCTTTTCCTGATTGTAGTTCATTTTCACCTATAACTAAAAGATATCTTGCATTTATTTTATTTGAATATTTCATTTGTGAGCCAAAGCTTCTTTCACAAATATCTTTTTCAATTATATATCCTTTGCTTCTTAATTCTTGAGATAACTCTAAAGCTTTTTGATTTTCATTTTGTCCTGCTGACAAAATATATAAATCTGGCTTTTTATCTTCTTCTTCATTTTTATACATTTCCATAAGTCTTTCAACTCCAAGTGCAAATCCTATTGCTGAAGTTTTAGGACCACCAAGTTCTTGAACTAACTCATCATATCTTCCACCACCTAAAACAGTAAGAGATGTGGTTTCATCTATAAATTCAAAAACAGTTTTTGTGTAGTAATCTAGTCCTCTAACAATACTACTATTTATTTCATAATCTAATTTTAAATTTTTAAGAGTTTCTTGAACATTTTCAAAATGTTCTTTACATTCTTCACACAAATAATCTATCATTTTAGGAGCATTTATGTTTAGTTCTTTACACTTTCTTTCTTTGCAATCTAAAATTCTCATTGGATTTTTTTCAAATCTGCTTTTACAAGTATCACAATATTGTTCTAAATTTTTTCCTATAAATTCTTTTAGAACTTTTTGATATTCTTGTCTACATTTTGGGCATCCTATACTATTTAATGTTAGTTTTATATTTGGTATGTTTAGCTTTTTAAATATTTCATTTGCCATTAAAATTATTTCTACATCTGCTAAATAACTACTGCTACCTATTATTTCTGCACCAATTTGATGAAATTCTCTTAGTCTTCCTTTTTGTACATTTTCATATCTATACATAGCCATATTGTACCAAAGTTTTGTTGGACTTGGCATGCTTCCCATTCCATTTTCCAAATAAGCTCTAATAACTCCTGCAGTACCTTCTGGTCTTAATGTTATACTTCTACCACCTTTATCTTCAAAAGTGTACATTTCTTTTTGAACAACATCTGTTGTTTCTCCAACACTTCTTTGAAACAATTCTGTATGTTCAAAAACTGGAACTCTTATTTCTTTAAAATTATAGCTGTCAAATATTTTTTTCAATTTATTTTCTACTTCTTGCCATTTAAAAGATTCTTCTGGCAATAAGTCTTTAGTTCCCTTTGGTTTTTGTATCATTTCTTTCTCCCATCATTATAAATTTTTTATTGTTTAATTTTATGTTATTCATTATATAGTCTTTTAAATTTCTAAAAATCTTTTGGTTTTAATTCTAAATATATGTTTCTTTCATCTTGTATCATTGTAATTTTACCATGTCCTGGATATACAATTGTTTCATCTGGAAGTGGCATTAATTTATTAGTTATTGAATCTATAATTTCTGCAAAACTTCCAGTTGGAAGGTCTGTTCTTCCCCATGTTCCAGAAAATAATGTATCTCCTGTAAAAACAAGTCCTTGTTTTTCAGAATATAAACTTAGTCCTCCTTTTGTGTGTCCTGGTGTTGCTATAACTTTGAATTCTATGTTTCCTACATGAATTAAATCTTCATCATCAACACGAGAATCTGCCTCTAATTCAGGCTTTTCCATTCCTATGTAACTTGCTAAATTTATACTATCATCAAATAATCCTTCACTATCTTCTCTACTAACAAGAACTTTTCCACCTTTTAATCTTTTAAGTTCTTGAGCTCCACCTATATGGTCTGCATGGCAGTGAGTTAAAAATATATATTTTAAATTAGCTTGCAATACATCTAAAGTTTCTGCTATTTTTTCTGGTTCTCCTCCTGGGTCTACAACCATTGCTTCTTTTGTTTCTTCATCACAAACAATATAGCAATTTGTAAGTATATCTTTTTGTTTTGTTTGTACATGTAATCTTTTTAATAACATTTGTATTCTCCTTATCCTCTTTTTCTATTAACTTCATAAACGTTTTCAATATTTTTAAATGCAACTAATAGTTTGTTTAAGTTGTCTATATTTTCAACCTCAAGAGAAACATTAATAATAGCAATGTTTTCTTTTGTAGTTCTCGTATTAACTCCCATAAGTTTTACTTTATAATTTTCAATTTGCTTTATAATATCTCTTAATAATCCACTTCTATCTGTTGCTAAAATTTCTATTTCAACTTTGTAAATTCCATTTACATCATCAAACCAATATACATCTATCATTCTGTCTTCTTCATTAAATAAGTCTTTTACATTAGGGCAATCTGTACGATGAACTGAAACTCCTCTACCTTTTGTAATATATCCTATTATATCGTCTCCTGGCAAAGGGTTACAGCATTTTGAAAGTTTTACTAAGCAGTTATCTATTCCTTTTACAACAACACCTGTTTTTGAAGGTCTACTAACAAATGTTTTTGTTTTAGATAGCTCTTCTATTTTTTGCTCAAAATCTTCATCTTCGTGCTCTTTTCTATATTCATCAAGAAGTCTTGCCATAAGTTTATTTACAGAGATTCCACCAAAACCAATGCTAGCATATAAATCATCTACTGTTTGGAATTTGTATCTTTCTAATACCAAATTAATCCATTCTGGCTTTACTAAATCAGAATATTTTATTCCTATTTTCTTAACTTCTTTATCAACAATGTCTTTTCCTCTTTCAATGTTTTCAGCTCTTTGAGCTTTTTTAAACCATTGATTAATTCTTGTTTTAGCAGAAGAACTTTTTACAAATTTTATCCAGTCTCTACTTGGTCCTTTAGATTGCTCTGAAGTAATTATTTCTACTATATCTCCATTTCTAAGAGGAGTTATAATAGGCATCATTTTACTATTTATTTTGCAACCTACCATTTTATGTCCTATTTGTTCATGTATGCTGTATGCAAAATCTATTGGAGTAGCTCCTTTTGGTAAAACTTTAATCATTCCTTTTGGTGTAAAAATATATACTTCATCTTCAAACAACTCTGTTTTTAATGTGTTTAAAAATTCATCTGGATTTTCAGTATTTTTCTGCCACTCTAAAGTTTCACGAAGCCAAGCTAATTTATCATCTGTAACAACTACAGATTCTTTAGTTCCTTTATTGCTTGCTTCTTTATAAGCCCAGTGAGCCGCTATACCAAACTCTGCTGTTCTATGCATGTCCCAAGTACGTATTTGAACTTCAAATGGAGTTCCTTTTGGTCCTAAAAGAGTTGTATGTATAGATTGATACATATTTTTCTTAGGAACAGCAATATAATCTTTAAACCTTCCTGGCATAGGTGTATACATTTCATGCACAATTCCAAGCACAGCATAACAATCTTTTACAGTATCTACTAGTATTCTTAAAGCAAATAAATCATAAATTTGATCTAGTGTTTTATTATCTCTTTTCATTTTTCTATAAATACTATATAAGTGTTTTGCTCTACCTGTTACATCTGCTTTAATTCCTTGATTTTTGATTTCTTCTTTTAAATCTGACTGTATTTTTTCTAGGAATTTTAGTCTTTCTTCTCTTTTTTTATCTAGTCCATTAACAATTTCATGATACTCATCTGGATGTAAATATTTAAAACTTAAATCTTCTAATTCCCATTTTAAAGAATAAATACCTAGTCTATTTGCAAGAGGTGCATATAAATCTTGTGTTTCTTGTGCATTTGCAATTTGTCTGTCTCTAGGCAAATATTTTAAAGTTCTCATATTGTGAAGTCTATCTGCTAGTTTTATTAATATAACTCGTATATCTTTTCCCATTGCAAGAAACATTTTTCTATAATTTTCAACTTGCTCTTCTTCTCTAGTTGTATATCTTAAAGTTCCAAGTTTTGTAACACCTGAAACCATTTCAGAAATAGTTTCTCCAAATTCATTTTTTAAATCTTCTTGAGTTATACCAGTATCTTCTACAACATCATGTAAAAGAGCAGCACATAAAGTTTCATCATCTAATTCTAGAGTAGATAATATGTATGCAACATTTAAAGGGTGAATCATATATGGTTCACCAGACCTTCTAAGTTGTTCCCCATGATTTTTCTTAGCAAATTCATAAGCTCTTCTTATAAGATCTTCATTTACATTTGCATAATTTTCTTTTTGTTTTTCAATTATATCATCTATTGTTATTTGCTTAGTTTCAGACATTTTAAATCCCCTTTTAGTCTAATATGATTTTCTCATATCTTTCATATTTATTTGCACATTTTTAATTCCATTAAAGGTATTTGTCTCTAGTACCCCAATTATATCTACTTTATCACCAATTAAATATTCTTCCGAATATTTGCCCATATTAAATCCTATTGCATTAATAATTGTATTATTATCTTTTAGTGTTAGTTTTAGATGTTTTCCTTCTGATAATGCTCTAATTGAATCTATTTTCAAATTTTTATAAATAAAAATAGGTGTTTTATTTGATTCTCCAAAAGGTTCAAGTAATTTTAAACTTTCTATATTTTCTAAAGAAATATCTTTTAAATTAATTTCTTTATCTATTTTTATAACTGGCATTATTTCAGCTATTTCTGCTTCTTCGGCAATCTTTTCAAATTTAGCTTTGAAATTTTCAAATTGACTCTTTTTTAAACTTAAGCCAACTGCCATTTCGTGTCCACCATATTTTTCTAAGTAGTCACTTGATTTGCAAAGTGCATCATGTAGGTCAAAACCTGGAATACTTCTTCCTGAGCCTTTACCATTTTCTCCTTCAAAACATATTAATATACTTGGTTTGAAATATAGCTCAGTTATTTTAGAAGCTACTATTCCTATAACTCCGTGGTGCCAATTTTCTGAGCCAAGTACAATTGTTTTTTTCTCATCAATTTTATCTTTTTCAATTTTAGAAATTGCTTCTTCAAAAATTTTTTTCTCTATTGTTTGTCTTTGCTTATTATATGAATCTAATTTTTCTGTTATTTTATTTGCTTCTACTATATTTTCTGTTAAAAATAAATTTAATGCATCTCTTTCATGTCCCATTCTTCCACAAGCATTAATTCTAGGAGCTATTCCAAATGAAACTGTATTTGAATTTATTTCACTATATCCTGCTACTTTTAATAAAGCTTTTACAGCGGGGGAATTAGTTTGCTTAACTAGTTTTAGTCCAAGTTTTGCTATAACTCTATTTTCATCAATTAAAGGAACTATATCTGATATTGTTCCAATGCAAACAATATCTAAATATTTTAAGTATTCTTTTTCATCTAATTTTAATTTCATTCCTATAGCTTGTATTAATTTAAAAGCTACTCCAACACCTGCTAAGCTGTTAAAAGGATATTTATTATCTTTTCTTTTACAATCTATTACAGCTAAGGCTTTAGGAAGTTCATCTAGTGGTTCGTGGTGGTCTGTGATAATAACTTCCATCCCCAAACTATATGCATAGTTTACTTCTTCTGTTCCGGAAATTCCACAATCAACAGTTATAATTAATTTATATCCTTCATCTGCAATTTGTTTTATTGCTTCTTGATTTAGTCCATATCCTTCATCTAGACGATTTGGTATATATGTTCCAACATTTAATCCTAATTCTTTTAGAAATTTTGATAAAACAGTTATACTTGTAATTCCATCAACATCATAATCACCATATATCATAATTTTTTCTTGTTTTTTTATGCCTTCTATAATTCTATCAACAGCTATTTTCATATCTGGCATTAAATATGGGTCATGAAAGTCATTTCTTGTAGGATTTAAAAAAACTTTTATGTCTTCATCGTCTGTTATATCTCTATTTACTAAAACTGTTGCTAATAATTCTGATATTTCAAATTTTTCAGAAATTTCTTTAATTTTCTTCTCATCAGAATTATAATATTCCCACTTTTTGTTCATTCCTTTCCTCCTAAAATAAATTTTTCCTTAGTATTATATAACAAAATGTAAATAAAAGATAGTTTTTAAATAAAAAAAATAGAAACTGGACAAAAAATATCCAGTTTCTTTTTTTATAATACATCTTTAATAGATTCTCCAATAATTTTATTGACATCAGCAATTAAAACATTAAATCTAACTTCTTTGTCAAAGTAATCTTTAACTTGAGCATTTTGAACTAATATTTGATAAAGTTCTTGTAATTTTTTCATTTTTTCATCACTTTGCTTTTCGCCTTGCATAGCAAGAAGTTGCTCTTCATAACGAATTTTTTCAAATTCATCAACCTGTTTTTTTAATTCAGGCATAGCAAGCAATTCTGTTTTTACTTTTTTATACTCATTATATTCTCTTGATTCTTTAAGAGCTCTCGCTAAATTATTTACTTCATCATAAACATTCATTAAAATTTTCTCCTTTTACATCCTTAATAATAAACCATATAATCAATTTCTGGGAATATATCATCTTTGTTAAATATATCTAATAAATATTTTGGGTCTATTTTATCATTTTTTATTTGATAATATAGCTTCGTAAATCTTCCTATATGGTCTTTAATTGCTTTATGTGCATATTCTACCATTGTTCCATTTGTAATTATAAATAGCCAGTCACTACTTTGTGCAAGTAAAAGTTCTCTTGCACATTGATTTAATGCTTGTCTTCTTAATGTATCTCCTTCATTTGGGAACATGCTTGCAAGTTCACACATTCTATCTCCAGCTTTATGTAAGTGTCTATGTGCATAGTCATTTGTTTGATTTAGCCAAACTTCACTATAGCCATTTGCTCCCCAACTTGATCTACAAGGTGTAGAAACTTGCATTTCAGGATACATATCTATATATTCACTAGGTGTAATTAATTTAAAATTACATTCATCATAATAGATTTTTTTAAATAATATATAAAGCCAATATGGTCCCTCATACCACCAATGTCCATAAAGCTCTGCATCATATGGACAAGTAATAATTGGTGGAACGTCCATATAGCTTGCTAAATGGTCTATTTGAGCAGTTCTGCAATCCATAAAATGTCCTGCTTGCTTTTCAGCAGAATCTTTTGCCCATTGAATATCATAATAATCTTTATTATCTGTTTTTCCAGTAATTCTATAATATTTTATACCTGTGTTTACTCTTGCACCATTACTTGCTATATATGGTTTTATATAGTCATAATCTGTATCATAGCCAATATCTCTATAGAATTCTCTATAGTTGAAATCGCCTGGATATCCAGAAATTGAACTCCAAACCTGTCTTGATGATTCTAAATCTCTTGCAAATGCTACTAATCCACCATGAGAAACTATTGGTGCATAAGTTCCATAAATTGGAGTTGGATCTGCATATAAAACTCCGTGTGTTTCAACTATTGCATATTCTATTCCAAATTCTTTAAGATACTTATCTGCTTCTGGAACATATCCACATTCTGGAAGCCAAATTCCTCTAGGATTTCTTCCAAAGAATTTTTTATATGTTTGAACACCAACTGCAATTTGTGCTCTAACAGTTTTTTCATTTACATATAAAATTGGAAAATATCCATGAGTTGCTCCACAAGTGATAATTTCCAATACTCCAATGTCTTGAAAATGTTTAAATCCAGAAATTAAATTACAATCATAAACATCTTGAAATACATGTAAATCATTTGTGTATCTATCTAAATAGTAATGTGATAAGTTGTTTAATCTTTTATCGTAAACTGTTCTTTTAACTTCTTTTTCACATAATTCTATATGTTTATTTAAATATTTAATATATCTTTCTTTTAAAAGTTTATTATCTAACATATTTAAAAGCGGTGGAGTCATTGTCATTGTGATTCTAAAATCTACATGTTCTTCTTCTAATTTTTTAAAATTTAGTAAAAGTGGTATATATGTTTCAGATATTGCTTCAAAAAGCCATTCTTCTTCTAAGTAGCCTTCACTTTCTGGATGATGAATATATGGCAAATGAGCATGTAAAACAAAATTGACATATCCTTTAATATTTTTCATTGAATTTTTCCTTTCAGTTTAATGTTAAAATCTTTTTATTTAAAAGTTGAACTTGAAAGTTTTGAAGATGGATTTGCCATATCAAACATACCTTCAGAAAGTTCTTCATCATATTGTTTTTGATAGAAGTCATTTACATCGAATTTCTTTCCTAAGATAGTTTTTGTTTTTCTTAAATCTTTAACAAATTCTCTATTTGTTTTTACATCTCTAAAAGTAACACGATTTGATAAATATTCTAGTAGTACATGATCATTTGGTGCTTCTAAAACATTTGAATTTGCAAAAGGCAAATAATCTGTTTGAAGATTTATGTGATTTTCTTTTACCTTTTCCACATTTATAGCTTGATTTCTATCTATAAATTTTCTTCCAAGTTGAATTGTGTATTTTGTTTTTGGGTCATCTATATCTATGTACCAACTATTAGCAAAATCGTTTATAGGTACCTCTTTTACATACTTTTTATCTTCATTATATACTAATAAAACAGGATAAGTAATTTCAAAGAATTTTTCTCCAAATGCATTTAAATATCTATCTCTATCACTATCAGCGACGTCCCAATATACGAATAATTTTTTAGGAGTTTGAGCAAGAATTTTTACAATAGTTTCATTATATCTGTATGGTAAATCGTAGTATTCTAATATGTAATCTTTTTTAATATTTTTCTTTTCAGTTTTTTCTTTTTTCGCAGAAGAAGCTGTTGTTTTTGCGTTTTCTTTTTCAGTAGCAATTGAATCTTCTTCAGCCTCTTGCATAGAAATTATTTTTGATAAAAACTGCTTTATTTTTTCAATTACAGCATTTTCATTAATGTTCTTTGCTTTTTCTAATTTTTCTTTCTTGCTTCTTTCCCTAATTTTTTGAACTAATTCGTTAGGATTAGAAAAAATATTTTTTTGTGAAAAATCCTCAATTTTTAAAATGTCATCACTATTCTTTTCAAACTCTTCATTTTTTAGCATTTTACCCATTTTCCTCCTTAGTAATTCCCTGTAAAATATTAGTATAAGTCCAATAATAATTAATATTATATCTTTAATGTAAAAAAACTTCAATAGAAAAAATAAAATAAATTTTTTTTAAATTTTTTGTAATATAATCTTATAATTGTAACTAAAATGTAATAGAAATACGCGATTTTTTTGTCAAAAAATGTTTACTTTTGTTTTGGTTTTATATAAAATATATGAAGAATTAAGAAAATAATTTTTGAATTTTTTTCTTAAATAATCAAGATTTGAAATAATTTTTTTTAAATTCAAAACTACTTGACAAAATTAAAATAACAAAAGATATGAAAGGAGCACTTTTTTACAATGAAAATTTTAATGCTATCATGGGAATATCCACCAAGAGTTGTTGGAGGTATATCAAGAGTGGTTTATGACTTATCACACAAATTATGTATGCAAGGTCATAAAGTTACCGTTATTACTTATAAAGATGGTAATGTACCATATTTTGAAGATGATGATGGTGTTGATGTTTACAGAGTAGATAATTTTATGATTGCTCCTAATAATTTTATAGATTGGGTTATGCAACTTAATTTCAATATGATAGCAAAAGCTGGAGAAATTATTGCACAACAAGGAAACTTTGATGTTATACATGCTCATGATTGGCTTACTGCTTATGCTGGAAAAACATTAAAATTTGCATATAATACTCCTCTTGTAGCTACTATACATGCTACTGAAGCTGGTAGAAATAGCGGTATTAGAGGTGATATGCAAAAATATATTAATGATACTGAATGGATGCTTACTTATGAATCTTCAGAAGTTATCGTTAATAGTAATTATATGAAAAACGAATTACAAAGACTTTTTGGTCTTCCTTATGAGAAAATAAATGTAGTACCTAATGGTGTTGATCTTACTTTATTTAATGGAATTGATAGAGACTATGAATTTAGAAGAAGATTTGCCATGGATAATGAAAAAATTATTCTATTCATGGGTAGATTAGTTTATGAAAAAGGTATTCAAACACTTATTTCTGCTATGCCTAAAATCTTAGACAATTATCATGATGCAAAATTAGTTATCGCAGGAAAAGGCGGAATGATTAATGAATTAAGAAATCAAGTTAATTTCCTTGGATTAGGAAATAAAGTTTATTTCACAGGACACTTAGCTTCTAAAGATGTTCAAAAAATGTACAAGTGTGCTGATGTTGCTGTATTCCCTAGTACATATGAACCTTTTGGAATTGTAGCTATTGAAGCTATGCTTTCTGGAACACCAGTAGTTACTTCTGATGTTGGTGGATTAAATGAAATTGTAGAACATGGAGTAAATGGAATGAAAAGTTATGCTGGAAATCCAAACTCTCTTGCAGATTCTATTCTTGCATTATTATTTAATCCAGAATTATGCAACACAGTTTCAAAAAATGCAAAAGAAAAAGTTAAAGCTCAATATAATTGGACTAAAATTACAGAAGAAACTCACTTCACTTATGAAACAGCTATTTGTGAAACTATTGCAGAAAGACAAAAGAAACAAATTGCTCAAGAAGAAGCTCGTAATCAAATTAAAAAATCTAAAGAAGTTACAAACCTACTTTCATTCAAGAAAACTCACGAGGCATTTGCATAAGATTTTAATAAAATATGTTTATAATAATATAAAAACTCTTAGGAATTATTTTCTTAAGAGTTTTTTTGATAAGAAAAATTGCTTAATATTATTAACATTGCTTAATAATATTATTAAATATTAATCAATACTATTAATCAATACTATTGTGAATGCTTAAAAAATATAATTTAATAGTAACTTGGTGTCGCAATCTTCTTTTTTATAAATAAACAAAAGGAAGATTGCTCCAATCGCCCTCCGCTTATGCTTCGGTTGGTCGCTTACGCGTTACTATTTAATTATATTTTTTAAGCATTCATAATATTTTTTGCAATTAATTTTAAAAATTATTTTATTACTTCTTTTTGAGGTAAAGAAAAAGAACTCTTATTTGAGTTCTCCGTAACATTTCTTCTAATATTTTCTCTGCTACTATCAAAGGTGTTTGTTTTGGATTTGGTATTGCGCTGATTTTCTCCAAGTATTCT
Source organism: uncultured Clostridia bacterium (assembly GCA_947601495.1). Lineage (GTDB taxonomy): Bacteria > Bacillota > Clostridia > TANB77 > CAG-508 > Scatovivens. The sequence goes on from CANQGE010000001.1 coordinate 76,578, forward strand.
ATTTGTTTCTCCCTCGGAAGCTTTTGAGCTTTCTCTACCATATTGTCCAAATATTCCATTCGTTCCTTTTCTGTTCTCTGAAAACTTGTTAGACAACTGAATATTGTTCCTGATGGGTAATATACCATTATTTTTCTTCCCCTTTAATCATTAACATTATTATCTAAGAAAATAATAAATTCCATATAAAATTAACATATGAGCTGGATAAAAACAGTAATAGAAATATTTTATTTTCTTTCCTAATTTTCCATTATATAGCATCATTATAACTAGTGGTATTATATATCCAACTATATATATTGAATATATTTTTAAATTTGCTCCTATACTAAATAAGTATACTGAAATTAAAAGTATATATGGAATTGGGAAAAGTACTCTATGATCTTTAAAAATGTAAATTATTAAAACTAAGGTTATTCCAAACCAGCCATAGTCAACATTTAATATTTCTCCTAATGCAATTATTAATATGCATAAAGGTATTGACAAATATTTTTTCTCTATTTTTGAATATGCTAAAATTGCTAATAATCCAAGTAGTAGCGTAAACATTATGTTTAGCATTTTCCACTCGCCTACAAGTGTTCTAAATAACATAAATGGTAATTGCGATATTAATCCAAAAATAAAAAGTCTTTTCATATAAGATTTTAAATTACTTGTATGTACAAATCCTTCTGTAATTAAAAAAGCAAATAGTGGAAACGCTACTCTTCCTAAAATTATTGTTAGTAAATTTTGAGTTACTGGCAAAGCATATTTTACATGGTCTAGTACCATTGTTATACAAGCTATAATTTTTATTACAAAAACACTCATAATTTATCCTAATAATTCCTTTACAACTTCATTAATAGTTTTTCCATCTGCTCCAGCACCTATTCTTGCTTTAGATTCTTTCATAACCATTCCCATATCTTTTAAAGAAGTAGCTCCAACATCTTTTATTACTTTTTCTACTTCTACTTTTATTTCTTCTTTTGAAAGCTGTTTTGGTAAATATTCTTGCAAAATAGAAATTTCTTCATTTGTTTGATTTATTAAATCTTCTCTTTTGGCTTTTTCAAAATCTACAAGTGCATCTTTCTTTCCTTTTACTTCTTTTGCAATTATTTCAATTATTTTTTCATCTTCAACTTTTATTCCTTTGTCTTTTTCAATTTGTAAAATTGCAGCTCTAACCATTTGTATAGTGTTTTTTCTTACTTCATTTTTTTCTTTCATAGATTGTTTTAAATCTTCCATTAATTTATCTTTTAACATATGTTCTCCCTCTCTTTCTTATATTACTTTACTACAAAATATTCTTTTTATCAATATCAAAATGTTATTAAATCTAAATAACTTAAAACTGAAACTTCCACAATTCGTTCTAATAGCTCTTTATATTCTTTTATTCTAAAATTAACAAATCCTTCAATTACAATTTTTTTGTTTTCTAACAAATAATCTTTTATAGAATTTCTTAAAAGATCACTTTTATATCCTATTTTTTCATCTGGTAATTCTAGAACTTTTTTTGTTATTTCAAAAATGTAATTTCTTTCAAGGCTACTTAAATAAAAATAATTTTTTTCAACACTTTTTCTAATAAAATCTTCTTCATAAAATTTTTCAATACACCTTTTAATAATTATTGCAACTATTTCATAAAATTCATTAATGTAATCTTTTTCTAAATAATGAATGAATAAATTATCATATGTTTTAAATCTATAATTAGACATGCAAATATTTATTGGTAAAAGTTCAAATTGCTTTATTAAAAAATCTATTTTTTCCTCACTAATAGTTTTTATACATATTGTTTTCAATTAAATACCTCTTCTTAAATTAAAATTTATTAATTTATATTATTCATATTTTTCCTTTAGTGTGTTTAGATTATTCAAAAAAAAGAACTAAAATTATTTTATAATTTTAGCTCTTTTTAAAACAATATGTTTCTTATATTTTAATTATCAGTTGCCTTACTATTAACATTTTGGAATGCAACATGCTCTACATTTTTATCTAATGCAACAAACATATATACATACCATTTGTCTGATAAAGACCCTGCCAAAGTTTCAAATTTATAAGTGTATCCAATTGTAGCTTCTGTTTTACCTGAATTGTACTCTAAAGTATCTATTGAATGAATATAATCCTTAGATGTATCTTCATATAAAACAACAACAGCTAAGTTATTTTCTTTAAAGAAATCTTCTGTATAAGTTTCAGTTAAAGTTGATTTTTTAAAAGTTACTTCATTTGTTATTGCATCATTTACTTGATTTTTCTTAATAAATTTTGTAAAAGAATCATAATCTGTTATAAGAGTATTTTCTGCATTTACACTTGACCTTGTAACATTATATTCTACTTTTTTTGGCTTTCTTATTACTGCAAAGTATATAACTCCAATAGCCACAACTACTATAAGAGCAATAATAATTATTGTTTTTTTACTTGTTCCATTATTTTCCATTTTCTTTTCCCCTTTTAAATTACTATAACTATCATAACTTATAAAAAAGAAAAAAACAAGTTTTAGTTAAATTTTTTACAAAAACGTTATAAACTATTATTTATTCCTTCTGAAACAATATTTGTTATGCTATCTATTAATGTATCTATTTCTTTTGGAGTTACTATAAAATTAAAATTATTTAATTTCATTTTATCAATTAGTTCATTCTCATTAACTTCAAAATCACATACTTTTAAAGTGTCTAATACAATTGTTGCTGCATCTAAAACCGTTGGAACTCCAATGCTTATTACTGGTATTCCTAAAGTTTCCTCAGATAAATCTGTTCTTTTATTTCCAACTCCCCCTCCTGGTGCTATGCCAGTATCAGAAATTTGTATAGATTTATTTATTCTATCTATATTTTTTGAACACAAACTATCTATTGCAATAATTAATTTTGGCTTGATATTATCTACTATTCCCTTTACTATTTCAACAGTTTCCATTCCAGTTGTTCCTAAAACTCCTGGCGTTATTGCACTAACGCTTCTTGTATTTTTATCTATAATTTCTGGTAAATACATTTTAATATGCCTTGTTATTTCTATGTTTTGAACTACTTTTGCACCTAATGAATCTGGTGTTGCATATAAATTTCCTAAACCTACTATTAATATTTCATCATTTGAATTTACATGTTTTTTAATTATTTCTCTTAATTCATTTGAAAAAACATTTACAATTTTTTCTTCTTTTTCTGTAGTTATATTATTTATTTTTTTAACATCAATTGTTGTATAATTTCCTCTTTTTTTGTCCAGTGCTCTTTCTCCATCTTCATTTATTATTTTAACTCTCGTAACTACAATATCATCTATTTTTTCTTCTTCACATTCTATTCCCTCTACTTCGCTTTCTAATTTATTAGCAGTTCTATATAAGTCTCTTCTTTCAACAGCCATATCTGTTCTAAAAAACATAATTTAAGTCTCCTCTCATTAAAACAAATTTACTATTTAATATTTTCCTACATTTTAATTTTTTTATGCAAAATAGAATTTTAAATAAAACAAAAAAATCTTTTTGCTTTTTTTAGCAAAAAGATTTTTTTAATATTTTATTATATTTAATTATTCTTCCCAATTGTGGAAAACTTCTAATACATCATCTAAATCTTCAAGATTATCTATTAATCTTTGCATTTTTTCTGCATGATTCTCATCTAATGATACATAAGTATTTGGAACCATTTGAACTCCAGCTTCTAAAAATGTTAAGTTATTTTTAGTTAATTCTTCTGTTACAGCTGTAAAATCACTTGGTGCTGTTGTTATTTCATAAACTTCTTCTTCAGAAGAAAAATCTTCTGCACCAGCTTCAATAGCAAGCATCATTAAATCATCTTCACTTAATTTACATTCTGATTTTTCTATAACTATAACGCCTTTTTTCTCAAACATATATGATACACAACCTGTTGTTCCTAAGTTTCCTCCAGCTTTATCAAAAACATGTCTTACATCTGCTGCAGTTCTATTTTTATTATTTGTTGATGCATTAACAATAACTGCAACACCGCTTGGTCCATATCCTTCATATGTTATTTCATCATAAGTTTCATTACTTCCTGCTCCAGAAGCCTTTTTTATAGCATTATTTATTGTATCATTTGGCATGTTGTTTGCTTTACATTTTGCAATAACATCTTTTAATTTTGAATTTCCTGCTGGGTCAGGTCCACCTTGTTTTACAGCTATTAATAATTCTCTTCCTAATTTTGTAAATATTTTTCCTCTTGCAGCATCTGCTTTTCCTTTTTTGGCTTGTATGTTATGCCATTTGCTATGTCCTGACATTAAATTTCTCCCCTTTCAAATTCATTTTTATTTAAGCTTTTCAATTATAGCACATTTCATCTATTTTGTCTATTTTTTTAATTTACTTATAGCATCTTTTTATCTATATTTTCAAATTGTTTATAACATTTTTTCATCTATGCTCTTTAAAATTATAGTTTAAGGATATTTCTTTTTAATTTCTACTATTTTATCAAATTTATTTTCTAAAATATTAACAAATGCATCTGTAACTTCTGGGTCAAACTGTGTTCCTCTGCAATTAATAATTATTTTTTTAACCTCATCAATATCTAATTCATCTCTATATGAACGCCTAGATGTCATTGCATCAAATGCATCTGCAACAGCTACCACTCTAGCTAAAAATGGAATATCTTTTCCTTTTAATCCTTGTGGATATCCTGTTCCATCATACTTTTCGTGATGATATGTAACTATAGGTAAGATATCTTTAAAAATAGTAGCATTTGCTATTATTTGTCTACCAATAGATGGATGTTTTTTTATTTCATTATATTCTTGCTCTGTTAATTTAGATGGCTTTGTTAAAATAGAATCTGGAATTCCTATTTTTCCTATATCATGGAATAATCCACCTATTTTTAAAGTTGATATGTCTTTATTATAAAGATTTAGCTCTTCTCCAATTAATACAGAATAAGCAGATACTCTATCTGAATGGCCTCTTGTGTAACTATCTTTTGCCTCTACTGTATATCGTAGCAATTTTATTGTTTCTAAATATGCTTTTTCAAGTTTTTCATTTGCTGCTTTTAATTCTATATTCATGTTTTTAATCATTTGTAATTGGTCTATAGACTTAAAAGCAGATTCAATTAATAATAATAACTGATCAAACTTGTCATCTTTTTCACAATATGCTTGGATTGACAATTTTTTAATTGTTTCTAAAGGAGGAACAAGGTCTTTATGTCCAGTTAATAAAATTATGTATAATTCTGGATTAAATTTTCTGATTTCTTCAACAACTGTATCACCATGAATTGGTGACATCATGTAGTCTAGTAACATTAAATCAAAATGTTCATTTTTTACTTTTTCTATAGCTTCATAAGGATCTGTACATCCAACTAAAGTATAGCCAGAATGTTTTAAGAATACAGTTAATGAATCTATAATTCCACTTTCATCATCTACAGCAATAATTTTATATTGATTGTTATTATTGTCCACTTTTTCAGACAAATGCCTCATCGTTTGTTTCCCCCTTAAACATTATTGTTATTTAATGGTATATAAATAAAAAATTCTGTTCCTTTATTAGATGTTTCAAATTTCATATCTCCATTAAATTTTGCTTTTATCATTGAATATGACATAAATAATCCAAGTCCTGTGCCTTCTTTTCCTTTTGTTGTAATCATTTCTTTAAAAAGTTTATCTTTAACAATTTCTGGAAGTCCTGATGCATAATCTTTTACTGAAATAATTAATGTATTATTTTCTAATTTTGCCTTTAATTCAATTGATTTATTTGGTACATTTTTATATGCCTGTATAGCATTTGATATTAAGTTATTTAAAACTTGTACTAAACTATTAATATTTCCCCTTAATACTATGTTATTACTTACTTTGTTTTCAATGTTTAAGTTTATTAAAGCATTTTGAAGTTCATGTTTCATTAATATACTTGTATGACTAAATAGTTCTTCTATTGTAAATTCTATCATATCATCTCCTGAAAGATTTACAGCTTGTCCTTTAACTGTTGTAATTACTTCAGACATATATGATAATTGTCCTCTCATTTTTACAAGCCAATTCTTCATATCTCCAGCAATATCATGCATATCTTTATCATTTACTGTTGGATCTTCAATTGAAGAATCAAACTCATCTACTAAATCATTTAGTCCTTCTAATCCACCAGATATTGAGAAAATTGGTGTTTTTAAACTGTGTGCTATTCCACCAACCATTTGTCCTAAAGAAGCTAAACGTTCTTTTTCTACTAACATTTCTTGATTTTCTTTTATTATTTCCATATCTTTTTTATGTTGTGTTATATCTTTAAAAAGTATTAATATTCCCAAAAACTGATTATTAGCTATAATAGATGTTACTTCAACATTAAAATATTTTTCAAGTTCAGCAATATGCATTTCGAATCTATCGGTTTCATAAGTGTTTTCAATTTTTTTAATGCTTTCTTCTATTTTCTCAGTATCAATATGAAGATGAATTTCATTTGCTAATAAATTTAACTTTTTTCCACGAATATTATATTCTTTTTTTATTTGAAATGTTTTCAAAAATGTTTCATTAAAGTCAGTAATAATTCCGATTTTCATTTACTATAATATAACTGTCTGAAATTCTATCTACTATTCTTTGAAGTGCAATTGGAGCTATTTTAAATAAATCAAATTTAAATATTGCAAATGTGAAACATATAATCGTTACAGATAAAGTAATTGGTGTTGTATATATTGTTATTTCAACTAATTGCATACTTCCTAATATATTAACAACAAGTGGTACTAATGCTCCAAGAATTATTAATATTGCCTGTCTTGAAAAGAAACCTGCGTTTTTAATTGAATATCTTAGTAAAATAATTAATGAAGCTATAAATAGACCATATGTATAAAATGTATGTACATAAAAATACCAACCATATTCTGTAGAAACCTCTACAGAATATTCTTTATAGACTAAATGATGAAAATCATTTGTGCACACTAATATAGTTGTTAAAATTGGTATAATAAATAATAATATATGTGATTTTTTGAAAGTTACTTTATTAGTTCCAAATCCTAATGCCATATAAAAAAATGCAACTGGTAAAAAGCATAAACTGAAATAATAAATGTTGAAAAAATACTTCATTGGGATATTAAGCTTGTCCATAAACAATATTTGAAGTATCATTGCTCCTACCCACAATAACATAAGTGAAAAAATAATTCCAAAAGTTTTATGTAATTGGCTTTTATTTTTTTGCTTTCTTACAAAACTATGAAGTCCTATTAATATTAAACAAATTAAAATTAACATGATTAAAACTACTGTGTCGTGAGTAAGCATTTTTATAATATCCTCCTTAGTACTTTAACAAAATTAACTAAATATGCATTTGTAATTCTTGGCCATATAAACAAACTTTTTATTAAATATTTGATTGTAAAGTTTGATTTTATTTCCATCTCAGTATTATATTGTATATGCATGTTTTCATCAAAATCATCTATAATTATTTTTAACAAGTCTTTTGTTTCTTCGTTTTCTAACATATTATTTATTTTATCTATAAATTCTTTTTCTGGCAATACCTCTATTGGATAATTTAATTTTTTTAATACTCTTAAGCATCTTGATACAGTTACTGTTTTTTGATTGCATAAATGAAATACCCTATTTGAATCGGTTTTATGAGTTATTATTTTACATACAGATTTTGCAGCATAATCTACTGGTGTAAACTCTAATTTATTATGCAACATATATTCTGGGATAATTTTTATTTTTACAAATGATGCCAATCTATTAAGAAATGCATTATCTGATAAATTCTCTTGAAATAATCCATCTTTATAGCGGGGCATCAAATTTCCCATACGTAATATGTAACCATCTAATCCATTACTTATTGCCTCTAAAATTTGTACTTCTGCTTTAAATTTAGTATATGTGTATATGTTTTCAGGATCTTGTCCTATGTATAAATCTGATTCATCAAATGTTACTTTTTTCTTTTTCAAAAGTTTTGGATAAGAATTATCTAATGTTCTTCCAGCTACACCCATTGTAGAAATATGGTATAGCTTTTTATTAAAGCTTTTACAAAAATCTATAATATATTTAACACTAACAACATTTGTGTTATAGAAATCATTATAATTTCCATAATGTGCAACATTTGCAGCACTATTTATTACAATATCTATAGAATTTGCTAAATTTAGTAAATCTTCTTGATTTAATCCAAAACCTGGTTTTAATATATTTCCATTAATTACAAAAATTCTATTATTTAATAAGTTATCATATTTGTTTCCAAAATAATAATTTAACTTTTGATGTAATTTAGCAACTGCTGTAATTCCAGGTTCATCTCTAACAATGCAATAAACATTTGTATTTTTGTAATCTAAAAGTTTTCCTAAAATGTGAATCCCCAAAAATCCAGTACTTCCTGTTAGCAAAATATTTTTTGGATAGCATACATTTATTTTTTCACTTTTTTTACTTTTTTTCAATACTTTTATGAAATTATCTGATAAATTTTGCACTTTTTCAAACATACTATTTTTATTACCAGATTCTATTATTTGTGTTAATTCAGCTACACTTGGATAGCGGAAAATATCTTGATAAGTAAGATTACTTGTTATTTTTTGTAATTCAATATTTAAGTTCATTGCTAATAGTGAATCTCCACCCAATTCGAAAAAGTTATCATTTATACCTACTGGTTTAGTATTTAATATCTTTTCAAAAAATGAAACTAATTTCTTTTCTAAGGCCGTTTTCGGTGGTACATATTCATTTTTACTACTATTTAATATTTCATTTGGTAATGGAAGAGATTTCTTATCTATTTTTCCATTTGGAGTATATGGAAGGTCATCTAGTGAAACATAATATGAAGGCACCATATATCTTGGAAGTGAGCGAGATAAATAAGTTCTAAGGTCATTTATAACAACTCTTTTCTTAGTTACAAAATATGCTGATATAAATTCTCTGCTTTGCATTACTTGTTTTACAACAACTGCTTTTTTTATGTTTGGATATTTTAAAATTAGTGATTCTATTTCTTCAAGTTCTATCCTTAATCCTCTAATTTTTATTTGATGATCTGAACGTCCTAAGCAAATAATGCTTCCATCTGGTTCATATTTTCCTAAATCTCCACTCTTATACATTAATACATTAGGCATAAATGGATTTTTAATAAAGCTTTGATCTGTAAGTTTTTTATTGTTTAAATATCCCTTTCCAACACACTCACCTGATATGTATATATCTCCAACTATTCCTACTGGAACTGGATTTAGTTTTTTATCTAATATATACATTTGTGAATTACTAATTGGTGTTCCTATTGTTATTATTTCTTTATCCATTTTAGATAATGTACAATAGTGAGTTTCACTTGGTCCATATCCGTTATAAACAACTATATGTAACTCTTCTAGTTTTTTTAAAATGTTTTGTGGTAATTGCTCACCCGCAAGTATTACATATTTCAAATTTTTAAGTTCTGGCATTTCTTCTAAGTTATTTAAGAAAATCTGCATAACAGATGGTGTTGATTGTAATACTGTTGCATTATGTTTTTCTATTAAATTATTTAATAATTGTGGTGTTGTTTGTTCATTTTCGTTTGATATTACAAGTTTTATACCTCTTTGTAAAGAAATAAGTGATTCATATACGAATAAATCAAAGCTTATTGTTGTAATAGAAATAATAGTATTATTTTCTGGTTCTTTTAAATAATCTACATTGTTATTACAGTAATTTGCAAAATTTGATATAACTCTATGTGGAATCATTACTCCTTTAGGCTTTCCGGTTGAACCTGATGTGAATATGCAATATATTAAGTCTTCTGGCTCATTAACACATGGTAAATTTTCTATGCATTTTTTATATTTTTCATTAATACCATCTATACATATTGTATTTGAAAAATTAAGTTTATTTTTCAAATGCTTTTGAGTTAATAAAATTTTTGCCTTGCTATTTTCAAGCATATAATTAATTCTATCTTCAGGATATGTTGGATCTATTGGAATATATGCTCCTCCAGCTTTAATTGTGGCTATCATTGCAATTATAACTTCTATTGAACGATTTGCCATAATGCCAACAAGACTATTTCTAGTAATTCCTTCATCTCTTAAAAAATGTGCCAAAGAATTTGCTTTTTCGTTTAAATCTTTAAAAGTTATTGTAGAATTTTCAAATGCTACTGCTATATTATTTGGCGTTTTTTCTACTTGTTCTTCAAATAGTTGAATTACAGTTTTATTTTTTTCGTATTCTAAATTTGTATTGTTAAAATCAAATAAAATATGATTTTTCTCCGCTTCTGGAAGAACACATATATTTTCAATTTTTATTTCAATATTTTCTAATATAGTATTTATTATTTGCAAATAATGACAAGACATGTTTTTAATAAATTCTTCACTAAAGAGCTTTGTTGCATATTCAAAAGAAAGCTTTATTTCATTATCTTGTGGAAAAGCTTCTAATGATAAATCAAATTTAGATATTTCTGCATCTAATAAATTATATGTTGCTTCCATTCCATCAAAATTAATATTAGAATAATGATTATTTTGATATATAAACATTACATCAAATAATGGATTTCTACTAATATCTCTTTTTATATTTAACTTATTAACAAGTGTATCAAATGGATACATTTGATATGTGTATGCATTTAACACATTTTCTTTTACTTTTAAAATAAATTCTTTAAAACTTAAATCTTCTTCTACTTGATTTCTTAAAGCAAGAGTGTTAACAAACATACCAATTATTTTTTGTAGTTCTATTCTGTCTCTTCCTACAATTGGCGAACCAACAATTATATCTTTTCCGAGAAGTATATTTTGAAAGTAATATGTAATAACATGATAAAAGTATCATATATGGTGTCACATCTAATGATTTAGCCAAATCGTTTATTTTTTCTAATGTTTCTGAATTAATAGAAGAATAAATTTTCTTTCCTTCAAAAGATTGTACTGCTGGTCTTGGATATGTTGTTGGTAAATTTAATACTGGAATTTCATCATCTGTTTTAAATTCGTTTAACCAGTAATTTTCTGCCTCTTTAAAAGAATCTGTTTTCAAGTATTTTTCTTCATAAGCAGTAAAATCTTTATAAGTAATTTCTAAATCTTCTAATGAATTATTATTATATAAATTCATTAATTCTTCTGCTAAAATTGATAAAGATGCTCCATCAGATATAATATGATGCATATCTACTAATATTGCAGATTCATCATTTGTAAATTTAATAAGTTTAGTTCTAAATAATGGTGCTTCGCTTAAATTAAATGGTTTTATAAATTTTTTATAAATATTTGCAAAATCTTTTAAATCTGCATGTTTTTCAATATCTAATTTAAAATCTACACTAGGTATTATTTGTGTGACTACATCTTCCTCATGTATAACGAATTTTGTTCTTAAGCTTTCATGTCTATTTATTAAATCTTTAAAAGCTTTTTCCAATCTTTCAAAATCAACATTTCCTTTTATCATGATGCTTCCAGGAATATTATATAAAATGTTGTTTTCTCCTGCTACTTTACTTGCATAATATATTCTTTTTTGAGCAGATGATAAAGGATAGAATTCTGCTTCTGGTATTTTTTCTAATGTAATCACATTGCTATTTTTAGTTTTTTTACTTATTACATCAGACAAATCTTGTATTATAGGATTTTCAATTATATCTCTTGAAAGTATTTCAACATTAAATTTATTTTGAATTTGTATGCTTAAATTTATTGCATATAATGAATCTCCGCCTAAGTCAAAGAAAGAATCATCCATACTAACTTCTGAAATATTAAACTGAGATTTAATTAATTTAATTAATTCATTATCTATTTCATTTCTAGGTAAAATTATTTGTTTATATGTTGTTTCATATTTTGGTTCTGGTAATTTTTTTCTATCTATTTTTCCATTTGGAGTATATGGAAGATTTTCTAATTCTACAAAATATTGTGGCACCATGTATGCAGGTAAAAATTTTTCTAAATGTTTACGAATTTTATCTGCTTTAATGCTTTCTTTAGAAGTATAATATGCACATAAAAACTCATGTGAATTTTCATCTACTTTTTTCACTACAACACAAGAATGAATTTCTGATAATTCAAGAATTTTATCTTCTATTTCTCCTAGTTCAATCCTTAATCCTCTAATTTTTACTTGATGGTCAACACGTCCAAAACAAGTAATATTTCCATTTGGATTATATATACCAATATCCCCAGTTTTATACATAATAGTATTTGGTATAAATTTATTATTTATAAAACTTTTATCTGTTAATTCTTTATTGTTTAAATATCCTTTTCCAACGCCATCACCGGAAATATATATTTCACCTGCTACTCCAATAGGCAATAAATTTTGATTATCATCTAAAATATATATTTGAGTATTATCTAAAGGTTTTCCTATTGTTATTTCACTATTATTCATTTTTGTTAATGTGGAAAATACCGTTGTTTCACTAGGTCCATATCCATTATAAATTGTACAATCACATATTTTATTTAAACTGTTTACTAAGTGAAGTGGCAATTGTTCACCTGCAAGAGTAATATATTTTAAATTCTTTAAATGTGGTATTTTATCTATATTATTAACTAATAACTGCATTCTAGAAGGTGTAGACTGAATAATTGTTACATCTTCTTTTTCAATTAATTTATTTAATAAATTTGGATCTGTTTGTTCTTTTTCATTTGCGATAACAAGTTTTAATCCTTTTTGTAGTGATATAAGTGTTTCAAAAATAAATATATCAAAACTTACTGTTGTTATTGAAACAACAGATTGATGAGATGGATTTTTTAAATATTCAATATAATGGTTACAATAATTTGTTAAATTTGATAATGCTTTATGTTTTAGCATAACTCCTTTAGGAAGTCCTGTTGAGCCAGATGTGAAAATAACATAAGATAAATCATCTGGCTTATTTATTTTTTCTAAATTAGAAGAATTTGAAGAATAAATTGCATTATCTAATTCAGTAAATACTTTATTGCTAAATTCTACTTTGTCATCTAATTTCTTTTGAGTAAGTAATACTTTAGCTTCACTATTTTTAAGCATATACTGTATTCTATCTTCAGGATATGTTGGGTCAATTGGAATATAGGCCCCTCCTGCTTTTAAAACTGCTAAAATTGAAATAATCATTTCAAGTGAACGATTATCCATTATTCCAACTAAATCATTATTTTTTATATTTTTGCTACTTCTTAAATAATATGCTAAACTATTTGCTCTTTTATTTAGTTCATCAAATGTTAAAGAATCATTTTCAAACACTAGTGCTATATCATTTGGAGATTTTTTTACTTGTTCTTCAAATAAATTTACAATTGTTTTATTTTTTAAATATTCTACATTTGTATTATTAAATGAATTTAATATTTTTAATTCATCTTCTGGAATTATTGTTATATCTTTTAATAAAATATCTGGTTTTGAAATTATTTGATTTAAAATATGCAAAATACGATTATGCATAGTTTCTATTTCAGACTCGCTATATTTATCTATTTTATAGTCATATGCAATTTGAAGAGTATTCTGCTCATTCCATTCAAAAATGTGTATTTCCATATCATTTAAAATAGATTTATTGAAAATCCAACTTGTTTTATGTGGCAAAATATCATTATTTTCATTCATTTTTGTAATTTGATAAGAGAAAAGAATATTATATAATCCTGGAAGAGAAGAATCTTTTTTTCGTAAATCTTCTAATATATAATTATAAGAATATCTTTGATGACGTAAAAGGCCTGTTGAATTTGTTGAAACTTGTGATATAAAATTTGAAAAGCACATATCATCTTGAATTTCAAATTTTAAAGGCAAAACATTAATAAACATACCAGTAGTTTGCTTTTCCTTAAAATTTGTTCTATTCAAAATTGGTGTGCCTATAACAAAATTTTTTGTATGAGAAACTTTTCTTAAATAAAGTGCATAAATACTCATAAATAAGTTATATATACTTATTTTATTTTCTTGAGTGAAATTTTTTATGCTTTGAAATACTTTAGAATCAATATCTTTTGATAATCGACTTGCTTTATGTGAAACATTATTGGAAGTCGAACTTATTGATGGTATAGATGCAATTTCTGGTACTTCAGAAAACACACTATCCCAATATGCTTTATCTTTTTGAAATTTATCACTATTTATATATTCTTGTTCTGTTTTAATATAGTCTTTATATGAATAAGTTTGAAAATTAACATTATCATTTCCATTTTTTAAATCAGTATAAATTTTTGATAATCCATTTGCAAATAATCCAGAAGTCCATGAATCTGCAATTATATGATTGCTGTTTATAATAAAACCACCATGTTCATCTGGAAATTTAAACATAATAATATTAAATAATCTTGAATTTAACAAATTAAATCCTTGGGCATTTTCCTTTTCTTGAAGGTTTTTAAAATCTTTTTCAGATTGTACACAAACTGTTTGAATTGGAAAATCCACATACTCTTCAAAATATTGTTTTACTACCCCGTTTTCCATTTTTAATCTTATTTGATAACTATCATTATTTTTAACAAATAGCTTTAAAGCTTTTTCCAATATTTTATAATCTAGTGGTATTAAACTTAAATAAATTCCACAAACATTATTAATATTGGTATTCTTGTAATACTGCTCTGTTAACCAAATAGATTTTTGAGAATTTGTTAAATCATATAAACTTTTCATAATTTTACATCCTATTATATTCTATTATAACACCTTCATTTTATAATAAAATGTCTTAAAGTCAATAAATGTAAACAAAATGTATACAATCTGTAATATTAATGTTTTAACCTAATGTTATATCTAATACCATCATTAATAAAAAACCAAATGTTACTCCTATTGTCCCTAAAAAAGCTAATTTTCCTTCTTGAGATTCTGGTATTAATTCATTTACAACAACATAAATCATAGCTCCTGCTGCAAAAGCTAATAAATATGGTAAAAGTGGCACAACCATATTTGTTAGTAGTATTGTTGCAAAAGCAAATATTGGTTCAACTATTCCAGATAAAACTCCATATATGAAAGATTTTAATTTAGACATTCCTTCACTTTTTAGTGGCATTGAAATTATTGCACCTTCTGGAAAATTTTGAATTGCTATTCCTATTGCTAAAGAAAAAGCACTGGCAATTGTAATTTCCATATTATTAGATAGTGCACCAGCAAAGGCAACTCCAACAGCCATTCCTTCTGGAATATTGTGAAGTGTAACTGCAAAAACTAGCATACTAACTTTACTAAATTTGTTTTTATTTGTTTTATTATTTTCTAGAAAAAATGCAATTTTATCTATTATTAATAAGAAAAATACTCCAAATACAAAACCAACCACTGCTGGTATCCAAGATATTTTTCCTTGCTCTTCTGCCATATTCACTGCTGGAATTAAAAGTGACCATACTGATGCTGCAATCATAACTCCAGATGCTATTCCTAATAGCATTTTTTTAAGTTTTTCATTAAACTTATTTTTCATAAAAAATACCATTAAAGAACCTATCCCTGTTCCTAAAAATGGTATTAAAATACCTATAACTGTTTTCATATTTTTCCTCACGATTTTTAATTTTTTAAGCTCGTTATATAATATTCATTTTTTAGAATTAACTTTACAATAATAAGTTTAAATAAAAAATTATTTTAATTTATATTATATAATCCTTAGTATTTTTGGAAAAACATTCTACTATTTATAAATTAAAAAACTTATTATAAATAAAATAAGTTAAAAATAGTCTTATTTTAAATATAATAAGTTTTACTTTAAAGTTGCATTTTATTAAATTTTGTATTAAGCTTTTATATTAATTTTACTTAAAAATATTATTCTTCAACTTTTTCAAACATTTCTTTTCCTACTCCACATAATGGACAAACCCAATTATCTGGTAAATCTTCAAATTTTTTACCTTCAACTGCTTCATCATAAATGTGTCCGCATATTGTACATTTATATTTCATATTTTTCACCTCCTATTTTACTTTTTACATTTTGTTTGGCATTTCTATTCCAAGAAGACTAGCACCCTGTTTTAAAACGATGTTTACAGCTTTTGTAAGTGCTATTCTTGCATTTTGAACTTCTTTATTTTCATCTATGATTTTATTTTCATTATAGAAGTTACTATAGTTTTGACTTAAAGTTATTAAGTATCTTGCTAAAAGTGATGGCTCATTTTTTTGAACTACCTGCATTAGAATATTTTCAAAATTGTATAAGTTAAATATTACTTTTTGGCTTTCTTTATCTTGTAAAAGTTCATAGTTAATATCTTTAAAATTTGGTATTTCATCTACTTTTTCTAAGACACTTTTTGTTCTAACATATATATATTGTATATAAGGTCCTGTTTCCCCATTGAAATTTAAAACTGTGTTCCAATCAAAAACTTGGTCCTTTATTATAGTATTAGAAACATTATTAAAAATAACTGCTCCTAATCCTATTTTTTTAGCTTCTTCATCTTTATTTTTCATTTCTGGATTTTTTTCTTCTATAATCTTTTTAGCTCTTTCTATTGCCTCTTCTAATAGCTCATTTACTTTTATAACAGTTCCTTCTCTTGTAGACATTTTTCCAGTAACAAGTCTTACCATTCCATAAGAAACATGTTCTAGTCCATTTAAACATTTTTCTGGAATATCTAAATATTTTGCAACTTCAAAAATTTGTTTAAAATGAAGATTTTGCTCATAAGCTACAACATACAAGCATTTATCGAAATTATATGTTCTAGCTCTATAAAGAATAGCTGCTAAATCTCTTGTTGCATAAATAGTAGAACCATTTGATTTTTTTATTATGCAAACTCCTAATCCTTTATCTTCTAAATCTACTATTTTAGCACCTTCTGAATCTTGTAGTATTCCTTTTTCTTCTAGCTTATTTACTACTTCATCTATTTTATCTGAATAAAAAGCTTCGCCTTTTAAAGAATCAAATTTTACTCCAAGTAAATCATAAGTTTTTTGAAATTCCTTTAAGCTTAAGTCTTTTAATTTATTCCATACCTCTAAGCAGTATTCGTCGCCCTCTTCTAGTTTTCTAAAGTTATCTCTGCATAACTCTAAAACACTTTCATCTTCTTTACAAAGATTATTTATTCTAACATATATGTTTGTAAGTTCATCAATAGGATTATTTTCTATATCGTACTCTTTTTCCCACCTTTTATAACCTTCAATCATTTTACCAAATTGAGTTCCATAATCTCCTAAATGATTTATTCCTACAGTGTTATAACCTAAAAATTTATAAATTTTATATAAAGAAGCTCCTATTACTGTATTTCTTAAATGACCTATGTGAAATGGTTTTGCAATGTTTGGAGAAGAATATTCTACTAAAACTGTTTTATTTTCTCCGCTACTATTTGAGCCGTAGCTTTCTTTTTTATTTTCTATTTCTTCTAGAACTTCTTTAGATAAAATAACTTTATTTATAAAGAAATTTAAATATCCACCTACAATTTCTATTTTTGTTATGTTTTCATCTAATGTTAATTTCTCTTTTAATTCTTCTGCTATCATTTGAGGAGATTTTTTTAAAGCTTTAGCAAGTTTAAAACAAGGAAATGCATAATCTCCCAAATCTGTATTTGGTGGCAATTCTATATATTGTTTAATTTCTTCTTTATTAAGTTCTGTTTGATTTGCAATTTTTTCTGCTATGATTTCTTTAAAATCAATCATTAAACTTCTCCTTTTTATTTTTTTGATTTTTTCTTATTTTTTGCAATTTCTATTATTTTTAAAATTAAAAGCATAGTTAAAACACCTGTTGCGAAGCCCATTGTATCTAAATATACATCAAATACAGATCCTTTTCTTTGATCTACCATTAATTGATGAACTTCGTCTGTAATTGCATACCATGTTCCAAGAGGTATAGATGTGAAAATCTTTCTTCTATCTGACCATTCATAAGTATTAAATAATAGTAAAAATAGAACTCCTCCTAAACCATATTCACTAAAATGAGCTGCTTTTCTTACATATGGTTCAACAACATTTATAATATTTTCATCTTTAGTAAAAAATTCAACTATTTTTCTACTTAAACCTGAAGAACTTTCTCCATTTTGATTAGAAAGATAAAATACTAATAATGCCCATAAAACAATTAATATAAAAAGAAAAGCTCTTACAATTTTTTTATTATTTTTTTTCATTAAAATTTCCCTTCAAATTCATTTTCATTTGCATTTTTAATTTTTATTAACACTTAATTTTATAATTAAATCCATATTATCATCTTCTGCTGCTTTATTTTTTCTAATTGCACCACACTTTTTACATTTAAAAACTATAACATATCCTTTTTTGCTATTTGTTTCTATTCCAATTGGTTCTAACATTCCATGGCAAGTTTCTAATCTATCACCCGGATTTATATCTACATGCTTAGAATATAAACAAACTGGGCAATGATTTCTACAAGAATATCCTAGTTTTGGAACTTTCGTTTTGCAATTTTCACAAATAAATTCTTCATCAATAACTGTAAAATTTGACATTTTATACATTCCTTTTAATAATCAAATATACTTCCACCAATAAACTCTCTTAAAAGAGAATTGTTTGGTATTAAACTATCGTCCATATCTTCAAAATATTTAAGTAAAGTAATTAATCTTCTTGCTTCACTATATTCTCTAGAAGTTTTTGGTATTTCATTTAATAGAGGCAAAGCATATTTTTTAAGTACTGCAAGCTCATATACAATTGAAGAATTAAACATACAATCTGCTTCTTCTTGATATGGGAATATATTTTTTTGTTCTCCTCTGTTTACAGAATACCACATTTTTAAAGTATGTTCTGCTGTATAATTTCTAAAGTTATAATCCCTTACAATTCTTCTTATAAGTCTTGTATCTGTTGTAGAAATTCTATTATAGTAATCGATGTTTAATACTGTTAAATCGCTTATATAAACTTTAAATTTATTTTCTTTTGGAATTAAATTTGTTAATTTATCATTTAAGCAATGAATTCCTTCTATAATTAAAATTTCATCACTTGCAAGTTTTAATTTATTTCCTTTATATTCTTTTTGACCTGTTTTAAAATTGAATGTTGGAAGGTCTACTTCTCTTCCAGCTAATAAATCTAATAGTTGTTTATTAAATAAATCTAAATCTAAAGCTTCTATACATTCAAAATCATAATTACCTTGCTCATCTTTTGGATTATCTTTTCTTTCAACAAAATAATTATCTACAGAAATTGTTACTGGCTTTATTCCATTAATTTTTAAGCTCATTCCAAGTTTTGTTGCAAAAGTAGTTTTACCAGAAGATGATGGGCCTGCAATAAGCACCATTCTAACATTTTTTCTATCTGTTATTTTCTGTGCTATTTCAGCTATTTTCTTTTCATGTAGTGCTTCTGAAATTAATATTAATTCTTTTTCCCCACCTGGTGATTTTATTTTTCTGTTTAATCTATGAACTGTATTTATTTTCATTAATTTATTTATTTCATCATATTCATCCATAGCAGAAACTAATTTTATACTAGTATCTGTATTTGGGTTTATTATGTTTGGCTCTGTAACGCTAGGATATTTTACTAAAAATCCATCTCTATATGTAACTAAATCATATATTTTTGCAAATCCAGTAGAAATAGGCATTGTTCCATAAAAATAATTATAATAATTTCCACAATAATATAAAGAAACTTTCTCTTTATTTATTGATGTTTGAAGTCTTCCTCTAAGTGTTTCTTCTTTTTTATAGAACTCTTCTGCTTCTTCTTGTGTCATCATTACTTTTCTTATTGGTAAATCTGCATCTATTATTTCTTGCATTCTTTGTTTTACTCTAGAAATCATTTCTTCTGTAACTTTCATATTATCAATTGTTCCAAACATTGCATTTGATACTTGATAGTTTACAGTAAGCAAGGCATCTGGATATATTTCAGAAAAAGCTTTGCTCATTAAGAAAAGTAAGCCTCTTATGTAAATGATTCTACCATCTTTATCTGTTCTATTGATAAACTCAACATTTCCATCTTCTGTAATTGGAGCATTTAAAGATTCAATAGAATTATTAAGTCTAACAGCAATAACATCTTTTATTGTGCTTCTTTCAATTTCTTCTCTTAAAGCTTCTCTTATTGTGCTTCCTTCCTTAACCTCTATTTGTTTGTTTTCATAAGTTATTATCATAAATTTTCATCCTTTCAAGTAATAAGTATATGTTTAAAAATTAAAGTACATTATTACAGTACCTAATATTAGTAGTAAAAATCCAAAAAACTTAAGACCAAAAACCGCTTCATTTTTATCACTAAAACTAAAATATTTTTTTACTATTGGTCTTGCATCATATATAAATTTAACACCTAAAACAAGTGATATTGTTCCTATAACTAGTAAAAATATTTTCAATTTAAACATCCTCTTTTTCTTTCAAATTAACGTATATATTGTATTATCTTTGTTTGGGTTTGTCAATTACAATAGAGTGAAATATTTGTGAATTATATCTCTATTCTATCTTTAAATTTATCATCAACTAATTTTTTTAGTAATTTATTTTCTTCTTTTTCAAGTAGTGGATCTTTGTCTATTATTTCTAGTGCAATGCCTTGAACCTGATTTAACATTCCCACATCTTCAAATAAATTAGCAATTTTAAATTCTGGTATACCATGTTGTCTTGTTCCGAAAAATTCTCCAGAGCCCCTTAACTCTAGGTCTTTTTCAGAAATAACAAATCCATCATTTGTGCTTGAAATAACTTTCATTCTTTCTCTAACAATTGGCGAATTTCCCTGATATTTTAAAATACAATAAGACTGATATTCTCCGACGTCCAACTCTTCCTCTTAGTTGATGAAGTTGAGCTAAACCAAATCTTTCTGCATTTTGGATAACCATAATGTTACTATTTGGAACATTTACACCAACTTCTATAACAGTTGTAGAAACTAAAATGTCTATTTCTCCATTTTTAAATCTTTCCATTATTTCATCTTTTTCTTTTGGTCTCATTTTACCATGCAAATATTCTACTCTAAACTGTGGAAAGACATTGTTTTTATAATTTTCATAAATCTCCATTACAGATTTTGCGTTTATTTCTTCATTTTCTTCTACTAAAGGACAAACTATGTAACATTGTCTACCCTCTTCAATATTTTTAGTAATAAAGTTATTTACTCTTTGCTCCATACCCTTTGTAACAGCATAAGTTTCTATCTTTTTTCTGTTTGGAGGAAGCTCATCAATAATAGATATGTCTAAATCTCCATATAGAATTAGTGCTAAAGTTCTTGGAATTGGTGTTGCTGTCATAACTAAAACATCTGGATTTTTTCCTTTTTCTACTATTATGCTTCTTTGTCTAACTCCAAATCTATGTTGCTCATCTGTAACTACTAATCCCAAATTTTTAAACACAACATTTTCTTCTAAAACTGCATGTGTTCCTATTAAAATATCTATTTCTCCATTTTCTAATCGTTTTAATATATCTTCTTTTTTCTTTTTAGAAATTCCGCTAATTAAAAGCTCGCACCTTATTCCAGTTTCTTTTAAGATTTCATTAAAGCTTTCTAAGTGCTGTGATGCAAGTATTGCAGTTGGTGCCATTATAACAGCTTGATAACCTGATTTTACTGCTTTATATGCAGAAATTAATGCAACAACTGTTTTTCCAGAGCCAACATCTCCTTGCATTAATCTATTCATTGGTTTATCACTTTCCATGTCCTTATCTATTTCTTCTAAAACCCTAAGTTGCGCTTTTGTTAGTTTAAATGGCAATTTATCTATTATTTCTGACATTTTTGCTTCTTTACTAAATGCAATTCCTTGCTTTTTAATTTCATATTTATTTTTTAAGCTTAAAAGAGCTAGTTGCATAGAGAAAAGTTCTTCAAAAACTAATCTTTTTTTAGCTAAACTAAAATTTTCAAAAGTTTCTGGAAAATGTATTTGATGAATTGCAGTATTATAATCATATAAATTATATTTTTTTAATATGTATTCTGGTAAAGTTTCATCTAGCTTTCCCTTAACTTCATTTAATCCACTTTCTATTATTTTTCTAATAACATTTTGAGATAAATTATATGTAAGAGGATATATTGGAATTATTTTGCCTGTATTTTTTTCAAAAATTTTTTCTTCATATACAGGTTCTTGCATTTCTGGTCTTCCATATTTTCTAGATATTTTCCCATAAAATTTATATTCTATATTTGGCTTAAAAATGTTTTTTAAATAAGATTTATTATACCAAGTAACAAGCATACTTCCAGTTTCATCTCGAACTATTAGTTTACTTATCATAAGATTTTTTCTAATTCTTACTTCATTTACTCTTCCAACTGGATATGCATAAATTAAAGCTTCGTCACCATCTACAACTTCAGCAATTTTTTTCGGTTTTCCTCTATCTTCATATTCACGTGGGAAATAAGTTATAAGGTCTTTTAAAGAAAAAATACCTAATTTATTTAAAAGAGTAGCACGATTAGGTCCTACTCCTTTTATGTATTGTATATTTTTTTCTAAATCTACCATATATTTTCTCCAGTTTTTCTAGGATATTATTTAAAATTTTACAAACAAATTTTATCACGGAAAAGTATTTTTTTCAATATTTATTTATCTTTTATTGACTTAAATAATTTAAAATAATATAATCAAAATATAGTTTTTATAGGGGGAAAAAATTATGTATGATGAAGATGCTTATAGAAGATATTTATTATTTGTAAAAATAAAGAAAACATTTATAATGATTGTTTTTTGCGTTATAGGAGCAATTTTAGGAGTTATAATTAGTTCATGTGTTGTAGATGTTCTACGTTTTTCTAGTAATTTAAAACCTATAATAATTATTATTTCAACTTTAATTTTCTTAGCAATTGCTTTACTTGCAACTTCAAATGCAAGTAAAGAAGTTCAAGACGGATATTGGAAAATAGCTGTTTTAAGGAAATTAACCTTAATATCTAAAAAATTAGATAATTTAGAAAATTTAAATGATTTAGCAAGTGTAAAGTTAATAAATGAAGATGTTCCTCCAAAAGAAGAAATATCTAGTATTACACCTTTGGTTGAACAAGAAGATCAATCAAAAGAACAAGAGCAAGAAAAAGATGAAGAAATTAAAAATAGTAAAAAATCTAAAAAAAGTAAAGAAGAAATTAAAAATTCATAAATAAAAAAATAGGCCACACAGCCTATTTTTTTATTTTTAAATACTTTAGAAATTCTTTATTTATATGTATTTAATATTAATATCCTGGTTTTTTTAGAAGTTTAAACATGTTCTTTTTATATTCTTCTACACCTGGTTGATTGAAAGGATTTACTCCTAATATTGAACCAGACATTGCACAAGCTTTTTCAAAGAAATAAATTAATTCTCCAATGTTTTCTTCATCTAATCTATCTATTTGAACCATAAAGTTTGGAACTTTTCCTGTAACATGTGCTTGAACTGTTCCTTCCATAGCTTTATTATTAACATATCCTAGAGTTTTTCCTGCTAAATAATTTAATCCATCTAAGTTTTGGTCATCTGGTTGAATAGTGATTTCAGATTCATTTTCTTTTACTTTTAATACTGTTTCTATTAAATCTCTTTTTCCATCTTGAATATATTGTCCCATTGAATGTAGGTCTGTAGTTAAATCAACACCAGCTGGGAATATCCCTTTTAAGTCTTTTCCTTCACTTTCTCCATAAAGTTGTTTCCACCATTCTGTGAAATAATGAAGTTTTGGCTCATAGTTTGCTAAAATTTCTATTGTTTTTCCTGAGTTATATAATAAATTTCTTGCAACTGCATATTTATAGCAATCATTATTTTTCAAACTAGAATTTGAGTAAGCCTCTTGTGCTTTTCTTGCTCCTTCCATTAATTTGTCTATATTTATTCCAGCAGTTGCTATTGGAAGTAATCCAACCGCTGTAAGAACTGAAAATCTTCCACCTATATTATCTGGAATAACAAAAGTTTCATATTTTTCTTCATTTGATAATGTTTTTAAAGCTCCTCTTTGCTTATCTGTTGTAACATAAATTCTCTTTCTTGCTTCATCTACTCCATATTTTGTTTCTAGAACTTCTCTAAAAATTCTAAAAGCGATTGCAGGCTCTGTGGTAGTTCCTGATTTTGAAATTACATTTATAGAAATATCTTTATCTGAAACAAATTCTAATAAATCATTCATATAAACTGGACTTAAATTATTTCCAGCATAAACAATTTGAGGCATTTTTCTCTTGCTTTCTGGCATAGAATTATAAAAAGTATGTGATAAGCTATCTATAACTGCTCTAGCTCCTAAATAAGATCCACCTATTCCTATAACAACTAATACATCTGAATCTTTTTGTATTTTTTTAGCAGCCTTTTTTATTCTATTAAACTCTGTTTTATCATAATTTGTTGGAAGCTCAATCCATCCCAAAAATTCTGTTTCTTCATTTGCATTTTTATGAAGTTTTTTATGTATTTTGCTAACTTCACTACTATATTCGTTAATCATTTTTTCTTGTAAACCTGAATTTTCTAAATTAAATCTAACCATAATATTTTTGTATGATTTTTTATCATACTCTCCTTTCGTTTAAAAATTCTATTTTTACACAGAGATTATATCATATGCTTTGCAAAAATTATATGTTTTTTATGTGAAATTTTTCTATTTGCATTAATTTTCTAAATAATTTTACAATTAATAGTTTTTATATGATTAAATATATCTTTATTAGTGACTTGGTGTCGCAATCTTCTTTTTTAAAAATTAATTAGAAAGGAAGATTGCTCCAATCGCCCTCCGCTTACGCTTCGGTTGGTCGCTTACGCG
The DNA here is from genome assembly GCA_947601495.1 of uncultured Clostridia bacterium. Taxonomy (GTDB): domain Bacteria; phylum Bacillota; class Clostridia; order TANB77; family CAG-508; genus Scatovivens. The sequence goes on from CANQGE010000001.1 coordinate 101,559, forward strand.
TCACTTATAAAGATATATTTAATCACATAAAAACTTATTAGCTAAAAATATAAATATTCTAGTTGAAAAATATAAATACACTAAATAATTGACTTTTTTTATTTAAAGCTATAATATATTACATATTAATTTACAATTAATTTATAAACATTTTTTAAATGAAATTGCAATTTATAAGGAGATATTTTAATGGCTTTTGATGGATTCATTACAAAATCTGTTGTAACAGAACTAAAAAACACTATTATTGGAGCAAAAGTAAATAAAGTTTTTGAACCTAATAAAAATGAAATTGTTTTAGGTCTTTATAATAATGGAATAAATTATGCTCTAAATATTTCTGCAAATCCAGAATTTTGTAGAATTTCTTTAACAAATCATTCTAAACCAAATCCTCAAAACGCTTACAATTATTGTATGCTTCTTAGAAAATATTTAATAAACGGAAAAATTGTTAATATTTCTAATTATGATTTAGAAAGAACAGTTGAAATAGATTTTGAATGTTATAATGACTTAAATGATTTAGTTTTAAGAAAATTATTTGTTGAAATTATGAGCAGACAAAGTAATATTATTTTAACAAATGAAAATAACATTATAATTGACACATTAAAACATTTTGATAATACAACAAGAGAACTTCTTCCAGCACATGAATATATTTTTACTCCAATAAATAAAACTAGCTTTTTAAAACAAAACAAAGAAGATTTCATAAATTTTGTAAATGCATCTAACACAAAATCTTTAACTATTCTTCTTACAAGTAGCTTTATTGGCTTTAGTAAGCCTTTTGTAAAAGAAACTTTAAAAATATTAAATATAAATGACTCAGAATTTTCTTCTTTAGACTTAGAAGATTTATTTAACTATATAAATGAATTAATACAAAATATGGGAACTCTTAATGTTTCTTGCAAACTAATAAATGAAAAAGATTACACAATAGTTTTAAATCAAGAAGCAAATAATAGTGAATTTAATTCATCTACAAGTATAAATTTCTTTTTAGATGACTTCTATTATAATAAAGAGGCAAATGCATTATTTGTTAATTCTAGAAATAGCTTGCTTAAAGTTGTTTCTGACGCACTTAAAAAAGTTAATAAAAAAATTGAAAATATAAATTCTAAACTTAAAGAATGTGATGAAAAAGATAAATTTAGACTATATGGAGAACTTCTTACCGCAAATCTTTATAAAATAAACTCAGATTCAAATCTTTCTGAAATCACAGTTGAAAATTATTATGATGAAAATCACTTAATAACAATACCTTTAGATAAAAGTTTTTCTGTGCAAAAAAACATTGAAAAATATTTTAAAAAATACAATAAACTAAAAAATGCTCTTACCATTGTTACTGAGCAGAAAAAAGAAGCTGAAAAAGAATTAACTTATATAGAAAGCATTGTTTTTAATTTGAGTAATGCTAAAAATGTTAATGATATAAATGAAGTCTACGAAGAAATTTCTGAAAACATTGCTACCAAAAAAAATATTAATAATAAAACTACTACTAAAAAAGTATCTGCTAATTACACTATGGAACTTGAAAAGATTAATTTTGAAGGATTTACAATTTATATTGGAAAAAATAATATTCAAAATGACCATATAAGTTTAAAACTTGCAAATTCTAATGATGTTTGGTTTCATGCACAAAAAATACATGGTAGTCATGTACTTTTAAGAAATCCTGAAAATTTAGACTTGGATGAAATTCCTGAAAATGTTTTATTTAAATGTGCTTGCATTGCGAAAGAAAATAGCAAAGCTTATAATTCATTAAATATTTCTGTTGATTACTGCTATTCTAAATTTGTAAAAAAAATTTCTGGAAGCAAGCCTGGAATGGTTATTTATAGTAATTTTAAAACAATTATAGTGAAATAAAAAAGGAGAATTGTTAAATCTTTAACAATTCTCTTTTTACATTAAATTTTCAGTCCTAATCTTTGTTTTTCTAAATTTATTTTATAATGATTAATTTTCAATCTTAATCTTTTTATTTTTTCTTTTTTAGTTTTAAGAATATATATAATTAAAATTGTTGATGCTAATATTATAGCAGTTGTTGCAAGAGTTATATCACTGCTCTTTTTCTCTTTTAGTTTATCTGTATCTAAGTCTTTAGTACTTCCTACAATAAATTCATTGTAGCTTTTACTTTCTGAAATATCTATTCTTTCTCCTCTTACTAATAATCTATGAGTATTAACCATATATGGTGTACAAGTTACAAGAGTTATGTAATCTTTTTCTGGATCTATTCCCAAAGAACTTACATCTTCTGGTTCAACCACATCTATTTTATCAACTCTGTATGCTAACTTTTCATCTAATACATTTATAAAAAATTCATCGCCAATTTCTAATTTATCTATATTATCAAAAACTTTTTGTTTAGCAAGACCTGTATGTCCTGCCAAAACTGCATGCGTTCCTTTTCCTCCTATTGGAAGAGATGTAGATTCAATATGTCCTACTCCGGATTGTAAAACACCTTCTGAAACGCCATGATAAATTGGTAAGTACACATCTATTTTAGGAATACTAACATATCCAATAGTTTCTCCAATATTTAAAACATTATAGTAATTCAAATATTTTCTCTCTACTGGTTTTGATTCCAAAGATATATCTATTTCTTCATCTTCTTTTAATTGTTCGTTATAATTTTTTGCTTCTTCTAATTTCTGTCTTTTTTCTTCGCTACCCATCTTTCTTATAATATCTTGATAATTTGATATGCAAGTTGTTTGGGTATATGAATTTACTAAAGAAGATATAATTGGATATGAAATTAAACTAATACCTATTAACACAAATAGTATTTGAACTATTTTTCTTTTATTCATCTGTACTTCCTTCTTCTTTAACTCGCAAGTAATTTTATTTCTTTTTGTCTTTTTTATTTATAGCTATTGCTCCTCCAATAAATGCTATTCCTAATGCAAATATTGCAATTGTTCCTATTCCACCTGTAAGAGGTAAAGTTAGTCCTTTTCTATTTTTTATAGTAACTTCTGTTTCTGAAGATGTTTCACTTATTGTAATTTCTTGAGGTTGTCTCAATTTATTATATCTCAATCCATCAGGATCATCTTTCACTAATGGAGCTTCTGTTTCTACTAAATAATAAGTTCCGTATTTTAATCCATAATATGTTGCAGTTCCATCATCTGTTGAAACAATCTCAATATCTGTTCCATTTTCATCTGTTAAAAATATTTCTTGTTTTGCCTCTTCTTCTGTTAGAGCTATTTTAAATTTTGCTCCAGCAAGTAAACTGTTATCTTGTCCATCGACTTTTTTAATTTTTAATCCACCAAGAATTGGTGTATCTGTATCTGTATCTGTTGATGTAGAATCTTCTGCTTCAACGTCTGTTTTATTTGAATATGTTAATGTTGCAGAGTTTTCATAACTACCTTGTTTATCTTTTATAATGTTTGCTTCATAAGTTAAAGTAAGTTGTTTTAGTTCTGTAGTTTCATTAACATCACTATATACACTTGCTAATTTTTCTTTTCCTGCGTCATTAAACTCTATTTTTATGGTAGTATCTGTTGTTTCTAATGTATAATCTGTATCTTGAGTTAATGATACATCATCTATTTCTAGAATTTTTAAGCTTCCGTCAATATATTTTAAACCATCTGGCATTGTATCTTCTATTTTAAAAGTTTTTAAATTTGCAATTGATGTTGGTATATCAACTTCAATTTGAAATTTTACAGTATTTCCAACTTCGCCGTTATCTAAAACTTTCTTTGCTATTTCAGGTTTTTCATTTTTTATAGTTGCAGGTGTATCTCCAATATCTTCATTTTTAGCTGCCCAAGCAGATTTTATTAATCTAACACCTGAGGCACCTTCCTCATAATATACTTCAAAATCATATTCTATTGTAGAATCTAAAATATATCCTTCTGCTGTTCCTGTTTCTATAAGTCTATATTTACCAACTGGTAAATTCTGCCATGTTAATTTTCCATCTTCATGTGTTTGAACAGGTTGTCCATAATCTTCATAATTACCTTCTTTATCTTGTTTTTGTAATTTAAAAGTAACACCGTCTATAGGACTACCTGTTTTTCTATTCTGTTTTTCTATTGAAAAATCTTCACCAATTAATGTATTTTTTGGATTTACTTTTACATCATAATCTAAATTTACACCATCTTCATTAGTTCTTGGAATGTCTACTAAGAAATTTGCTGTTCTTAATTCTTCTGGAACACTATCTGGCGCATCTTCTTCTAAGACTAAATATCTACCAAGTGGAAGGCTTTCAAATTTGGCTATTCCAGAGCCATCTGTTGTTAAACTTTTCTTATAATATTTACCGTTCAATAAGTTGACCTTCTTGAATAGTTTCTTGCGCTTTATACCATTGTGGTACTGTTGTTTCAGTGTAATCATCTTCAACTTTATAAATTGTAAATTTTACACCTTGTATTGGATTTTGTTCTCCTGAATCTACTTTTGTAATTTCTAAAGAACCATCTGTTCTTTCCTCATCAGCATTAACTATTGTTGTTAATGGGGTTAAGCTTGATAATATTATAGCTATTGTCAATATCAAACTTAAAATTTTTGCTTTTGTTTTCATAAAAAATCTCCTTTAATTTATATTTAAATTTTTAATTGTTTAAAATTTTCTTCTTTTTATTAATTTTTTATTTTCTTTATTTCTTATAACTATTTTAGAAACATTCCTTCTTTTCCTTAATGGTCGCTTTCTATTTCTCACTATAACTTTTTCATTTCTTAACTTAATTGCATATAGTATTAAAATTGTTCCAATTAGTGCACAAGTAACTTGTCCTTTTCCACCTGTAAGCGGTAGTTTTAATGATTCAATATTTGTAACTTCCAATACATTTTTTTCATTTTCATCTACATGAAATTTTACAAATTTATTTTCACTAACTGCTATAGTTCCGTCATCTTTTACTTCTATTTGTATAGGTTTATTCAGCAAATTATAACCGTTGGCACTTCTTCTTTCTACTAGTTCATATTTTCCTACATCTAATCCTTTAAGTTCAATTGTTCCATCATCGTCTGTAGTTAATGTTGCAAGTAATCCTTTTTCTCCTGTGTCTGGTGCATTAAACAATTCAAATCTAACTTCTGGAAGAACTTTTTTATCGATACTTAATTTTGGCTTGCCATATTTTATTAATAATATGTCTTTTCCTGTTGATGAACCACCCATATATGCTGAATTATCCAATATTTCAAAAACGAATTCTGTTTTACTTTTCGAACTTGGTACTCCTTCAAGTTCTACATTATTTTGAATAGCTGGTGCATTTTCATCTGTTGTCTTTTTTATTCTTGTTGTATAAAAAAGTTGTAAATTTTTGCTATCTGGAATTTCTATTTCCAAAATATTATTTTCAGTTTCTTCAGTTTCATTATAAGTAACTTTAAAATCAGTTATTTCAATATCATACTTATCTGTTTCTGGATTATATTCATATAATTTAATAGTTTCTGTCATAAGCAACAGATTTGGACATAATGTATCTTTAAGCTTTACATATTCACTTTCTGGAAGCAGGTCCTTTGCATCTTCATTTATAATAACATCAAATTTTGCAATATTTGATACTATTTCTCCTTCATCATTATAATCAAAATTTACACTCTTTTTTAATTTAGATGGAAGAGAAAAATCCACAATCCCTGATGGAAACCATTTGTATACAGAATAATCAGAACTATAATATTCAATATTCGCTTTATTAGAAAAAGTTATTCCAGTATAATCTTCTAATTTTCCAGTAAATAATAAATTCCCTGTCGAAGATTCAAATACATCTACATCTATCCCAAGTGGTACTGTATATTCTATATCTATTCCCAGCATATCTGGAATTTTCCCAGAAAACTTAGAAAATTGATAAACCATCCAACAACCATTTTCTCGCTCTTCAGCTATATTTACTAGGAACCTATCTTCTTTTAGATACTCTTCCCATGTACTAGCATACATTATTTCTCTTCTTGTAAAAGTGTTATCACTTTCATCTGAAATATATATTTTTGTATTTTGTGCCAAATAATCTTTAAGGCCATACCAATTTACTTTGTACTGAACATCTCTTTCTGTACCTTTATAAAATATGCTTTCTCCCCATAAACACTCCATATGATCCATAGCACTCCACAAATCGTTATCTGGAATTTCGAAAAAGCTTTTTGGTATAGAGTGATGTACCTTAAATTTTAATTTTGTATCTCCAGGTTTAAATGGCTCCATTTCTTTTTTGGAAATTGGAATATCAGAACCAACCGATGCACTAGCAGTCGTTTCTTTTTTTCCAATTTTTTCTCCTTCTGCGATAACTCTATTTTTAACTTCTTGATAAACCGTAGAATTATCAGTATTTTGAAAATCATATAATGCATAAAATTCTATATGACAACGTCCATAATTACCGACAATAGTATATTCAAATGGAGTTTTAATTTCTAAATCGCTATAATTAACATCTAAATCAGGTAATCCATCATGGTTTCTATACAATTTTAAAACAAACCCTTGTTCTAAAATTTTCATTCCTTCTGTTAAAGATTCATCAATAAGTTTTACGCCATTAAGTGATGTACCACCATCTCCTAAATCTATAATCCATTTTACTACTTCCTTTCCGCCAGCTTGTGTTTCAATTGTTGTTGTTTCTCCATACTTATTTAATATAGTTCCTCTTATTGGTGTATCTATTTCTGTAGAATCAGTAAGTTCTTTTTTAGAATCCACAGCAGTTCCTATTACAGTTGCTTTATTATTAACAGGGAAGTCATAATTGTTACTATTTCCATCGTAATATACACTTTTTCTAATTTCTTCTTCAGCTAGATCATTTAATGTTGTATAATAATTTATTTTAATTTCTGTATTAGCAGGAATTTCAGTAGACCCATTTTCTCCAAAAAAATGAAATATAATTTTAGTTGTTCCATCTTCTTGTTTTGTAAATTCAAGATACTTTTTTAAGTCCTCTTCATTAAACCTCTCCTCAACTGAATTCGGTAATAAAGCATCCTCATTAAAAAATATTAATTCTGGATATTGATATAAAGAAATGATTGTTTGTTTTTGTGTACCATCTGGAAATGTATAATTAATAGTAAGTGCTCTCCAAGGGTCTTCTTTATTTATTTTTACTCCCTGAAAATCTAATTTTTTATCTAAAATATCTTCTACATATAAATTTTCTACGTTTGTTTTAGGTGATACTTCTACACTATAATAAACTTCATGTGTTTCCTGAATATATCCTTTAGTATAAATATCTCTCCCCCAGTCATTTGTTTTTTCTATATCTATGAAAAATTCTTTATCTATTGGTAATTCAAGTTTTTTATCATTTCCAAAATCTTGTACAAATCTATCTTCAGTGGTTTCTGTTATATTAAATTTACCTGTTAAAGATATCTTAAAGTCTGCATCTGTACAATATTCTGGAAAATACACATCTATTGGATTACCATTTTCATCTACTTTTTTAAATTTAATAGTAATAGTTCCATTTTCATCTATTGAATAAGTTCCCACTTCAATGTCATTTTCATTAAATAAAGATGCTTCTACTACCATTCCTTCTAATTTAAATGTTTCTGGCAATTTATATGTAATAGTTCCGTCTTCATTTGGCTCCATTTGAGCTCCAGGCTTTTCTAAGAAATCTAATATAAGTGTATATTTATTATTTGGATTTATAGTATGTACTTGATTTCCATCCATATCTTGTAAAACTACTGAATCTAAAGTATCTTGTAAATCTCCTTTAGCTCTTGGTTCTGCAATTGTTGCAGCGTCGCCATTTTGTGGATTTGATGATTTTATTTCATTTTTATTATTTGTATCATTTAAATTAGTTGTATTCGTAATGCTAATTGTATTAGTAGCATTAGTTGTATTACTAATACTACTTGTATTATCTATATTAGTGCTATTATTTGCTACATCTTTTTTCTCTGTATCTGCATATCCAAATAAATAAAAAGGTGTCTGATTAAATAATAGAATTGCTATTATTAATATTAAGACTATCCTTTTAAAAATTTGTTTTTTCATATTTCCTCCGAGTATTTTTTCTTAAGTGTTTTTCATGTTACGCTCATAAAAATTTTACCACGTTAAAAATCTTCAATCAACCGATTTTAGTATATTTAATGGTTTTGTAACTCAAAAAAAAAAAAAAAGTAATATTGGTAATAATGTTGTAATGTGCTTTATAGCAAAAAAATCTTAGAAAAAATTTTTCTAAGATTTTTTTATTTTTATAATTCTTTTTCTTATTTCTTAATTTGTTATTTTGGTGCTTATAGTTTTTACTTATTATTTAGAACTATATTTTTACTTATTATTTACAATTTCATAAGTTTCTTTTGCTATCATTAATTCTTCATTTGTTGGAATAACATAAATTTTTATTTTAGAATCTGGAGCAGAAATGCAAACTTCTTTTCCTTTTACTTTATTTGCTTTTAAATCTAATTTAGCTCCAAAAGGTTCTAAATATTTGCAAACTCTTTCTCTTGTTTCTATTCCATTTTCTCCAACTCCACCAGCAAAAGTTAAAACATCTAATCCACCAAGAGATATCATATATTCGCCAATATATTGTGCAATTTTATATGCTTGGTTATCTAAAGTTAAAATAGATCTTTGGTCTCCCATGTTATATCCATCTTCAATATCTTTAAAGTCTGTTGAAACTCCAGATACTCCCCATGCTCCTGATTGCTTATTTAGAACTTCTTCTATGTCTTCTGGTCCTAAATTATCTCTTTTCATAATATATGGTATTATTGCAGGATCTATATCACCACATCTTGTTGCCATAGGAATTCCAGCAAGAGGTGTTAGTCCCATAGATGTGTCTATAGACTTTCCATCTTTTATTGCACAAAGTGATGCACCTTGTCCTAAATGGCAATTTATTAATTTCTTATTTTTTCCTTCTAATTCACAAATTCTTTGAGCTACATATTTGTGACTCGTTCCATGAAAACCATATTTACGAATTTTATAGCTTGTATAATATCTATATGGTATTTGATATACATAAGCTTTAGGCTCCATAGTTTGATGAAATGCTGTATCGAAAACTGCAACCATAGGAACATTTGGTAAAACTTTTCTAGCTGCTTTTATTCCTGCAACTCCTGCTGGATTGTGAAGTGGTGCTAAGTCAATGCATTTTTCTATTTCTTCTATAACTTCATCATTTATTAAAACAGAAGAACTAAACATTTCTCCGCCATGAACAATTCTGTGTCCTACTGCTTTAATTTCCTTTAAATTTTTTATTAATTTATATTCTGGTTTTTGCAAAACCTCTAAAACAAATTCAATTGCTTCATCAAAATCTCTTGCTATGTGAAGTAATTCTTCTTTTTTTCCTCTTACATTTAATTTAAGAGTTGTTTTCATTCCGCCTATTCTTTCAAAATTTCCTTTTGCCATTGTTTCTTCATTTTTCATATCTATAAGTTGAAATTTTAGTGAAGAACTACCACAATTTAAAACTAGTATTTTCATAAAAATCCTTTCTTTAAAAAGATTATTTTCTATTGACTTCTAGAAATATAATGATTAATTCATATATTAAATTACATTTTTATGAAATTTAATATTATTTATTTTTTGCCTTTTTAGCTAATTCATAAGTATCTTCTGCTATTAATATTTCTTCGTTTGTTGGTACTATATATATTTTTACTTTTGAATCATCTGCTGAAATTTCGGTTTCTTCTCCTCTTACTTTATTTTTTTGTTTATCTAATTTTATACCAAAACATTCTAGATAATTACAAATTCTTTCTCTTTCTTCAAGACCATTTTCACCTATACCACCAGCAAAAGTAATAACATCAACGCCATTTAAAGTAACTATAAATTTTGCAATATATTGAGCAATTATGTATGCTCTACTTTCTAGAGCTAATATTGATCTTTCATCTCCCTCTGCTGCAGTTCTTTCAATATCTCTAAAGTCTGTTGAAACTCCAGATACTCCCCAAGCTCCTGATTCTTTATTTAATATTCTAAGCATTTCATCTGGTTTTATGTCATATAGCTTCATTACTGTTGGAATAATAGATGGGTCAACATCTCCAGATCTTGTTCCCATTGGTATTCCGGCAAGAGGTGTTAGTCCCATAGTAGTATCTACAGATTTTCCATCTTTTATTGCACAAAGTGATGCACCTTGTCCTAAATGACAATTTATAACTTTTAAATGTTCGTTATGTAGTAATTCTGCTATTCTTCCTGCTACATATCTATGTGATATTCCATGAAATCCATATTTTCTAATTTTATAATCTTCATAATATTTATATGGTAGTTGATAAATAAAAGCTTTTTCTTCCATAGTTTGATGGAAAGATGTATCGAATACAGCTACCATTGGAGTTTTAGGTAATAATTTTCTGCAAGCATCTATTCCAGCAAGTCCTGCTGGGTTATGAAGTGGTGCTAGAGTAACGCAATCTTCAATTGCTTTAATAACTTCATCATCTATAAGCACTGAATTTTTAAATTTTTCACCACCATGAACTATTCTATGTCCTACTGCTCCAATTTCATCAAAACTCTTAATCGCACCAAATTCTTTACTTACTAATAGATTCAAAATTTCTGATATTGCTTCTTCAAAGTCTCTAGCAGGATGTTCAATAACTGTTTTATTTCCTCTTACATTAAATCTAAGTGATGATCTTGAACCACCTATTCTATCATAATGACCTTTCATTATTCTTTCGTTTTTTTCCATGTCTATTAATTGACATTTTAAAGATGAGCTTCCGCAGTTTAATACTAATACTTTCATAAGAACTTCCCCCTATAATTTAAATATTTTATAAACTTTCTACTAATGATTTTGTATCTCTTGCAATAACCATTTCTTCATCTGTTGGAATTATATATGTTAATATTTTAGAGTCTTCTGTTGAAATTTTTCTTTCTTCACTTCTTACGTTATTTTTTTCTAAATCTAGTTTTACTCCCATCCATTCTAAGTTTTCACATATTTTTTTTCTAATATTTATTTGATTTTCTCCAATTCCTCCAGTAAACACTAGACAATCTATTCCTTTTAAAGATACAGCATATTTTGCAACAAATTCAGCTATTGTTTTAGTAAATAATTCTATTGCAACTTTTGCTTTTGGCTTATCATCTTCATAAGATGCAAGTTCTATTTCTCTAAAGTCTGGATTTAATCCTGTTATTCCATATAAACCAGATTTTTTATTTAAAAGAGTATTTACTTCTTTAGGAGTTAAGTTTTCTCTTTCCATTATTTCTGTAACAACTGATGGGTCTAAATCTCCTGAACGAGTAACCATTGCTATTCCTCCTAAAGGTGAAAGTCCCATAGAAGTATTAATAGATTTTCCTCCATCTATTGCACAAATTGATGCACCTTGTCCTAAATGACAAGTTACTATTTTTAATTTTTCAATTGGTTTTCCAACTAATTCAGCACATCTTCTAGAAACATATTGATGAGATGTTCCGTGAAATCCATATTTTCTTATTCTATATTTTTCATAAAATTCATATGGTATAGGATATAAATAGTTTTCTACTGGAATTGTTTGATGAAAAGCTGTATCAAAAGCAACTGCCATTGGAACTCCAGGCATTGCGCTTTGGCAAGCCTTTATTCCTAAAATTGCTGCTGGATTATGTAAAGGTGCTAGTGGAACACAGTCTTCGATTTTTTTAATTACTTCATCTGTAACTAAAGCTGAACCACTAAAATATTCTCCACCATGAACTATTCTATGTCCTACTGCTGAAATTTCTGATAAATTTTTTATAACACCATAATCTTTATGAACTAATTGTTCAAGAACAATTTTTAAAGCTTCTTCATGATTCATTACAGGAGATTTTATTACATATTTTTCTCCTCCAACCTTATGTGTAACAAATGCTTCTTTTTCTCCTATTCTTTCAAAATTTCCTTTTGCTAGAAGTTTTTCATTTTCCATATCTATTAATTGATATTTTAGTGATGAACTTCCACAATTTACTACTAAGATTTTCATTTTATTCCTCCCAAAGTTTAATATATTTTCATTATATTCATTTGTACTTTATATAATAACTTAAAATAAAGCTCCTTATTGTGCTTGAACAGCAGTTATTGCAATAACACCAGCTATATCTTCTGCTGAACATCCTCTTGATAAATCATTTACTGGTCTTGCTATTCCTTGGCAAAGAGGTCCATAAGCTTCTGCTTTTGCTAATCTTTGAGTTAATTTATATCCAATATTTCCTGCATTTAAATCTGGAAATATTAATGTGTTTGCATATCCTGCAATTGCGCTATCTGGTGCTTTACTTTTAGCAACTTCTGGAATTATTGCTGAATCTAATTGTAGTTCTCCATCTACTTTAATTTCTGGATATCTTTCTTTTACCATATTTGTTGCATCAATAACTTTTTGTGTAAGGTCTGATTTAGCACTTCCTTTTGTAGAATAAGAAAGCATAGCAACTCTAGATTCTTTTCCTACTAAATGCTCAAAACTTTCTTTTGAAGAATGTGCTATTTCTGCTAATTCTTCAGCTGTTGGATTTTGATTTAATCCACAGTCTCCGAAAACAAATACTCCGTTTTCTCCATACTCACAATTTGGAACAACCATTAAAAAGAATGCTGAAACAAGTTTAGTTCCTGGTGCAGTTTTTAAAATTTGAAGTGCTGGTCTTAAAGTATCTGATGATGAGTGAATAGCTCCAGATACTAGTCCATCGCCATCTCCCATTTTAACCATCATCATTCCAAAATATACTTCATCTTTTATAAGTTCTTCTGCTTGTTCTAAAGTCATTCCTTTTGCTTTTCTTAATTCGTATAATTCATTTGCATAGGTTTCTCTTTTTTCAGAACTTAAAGGATCTACTATTGTTGCATTTGATATATCTACATTGTTTTCTTCTGCTAATTTTAGTACTTTTTCTTTATTTCCTATTAAAACAATTTCTGCATATTTTTCTTTTAATGCAGTTTCTGCTGCCTTAATTGTTCTTAAATCTGAAGCCTCTGGTAAAACAATTCTTTTAATATTGTTTCTTGCTCTTTCTTTAATAGTTTCAATAAAGTTCATATGTTTTTATTTCCTCCTAAAATATTAATTTCAATTACGTATGCATTATATAAAAATATTAATTTAAAGTCAATTGAAATTAAGGTTAAAAATAAATAATGATTTTTTTGTTAGAGCTTAGAATTTATATTATATTTTTGATTTTTAGTTATAGTTTATTTATATTTATTTTTTAGAGCTTTGGTGTCGCAATCTTCTTTTCTAAAAAAACAAAAGGAAGATTGCTCCAATCGCCCTTCGCTTTCGCTTCGGTTGGTCGCTTACGCAGCTCTTAAAAATAAATATAAATAAGCTATAACTAAATTTTCAATATAATATGTAAATCGCAAAAATAAAAAAGCTCAAATATTTATTAATACTTGAGCTTTCTTATTTTATTTTTTATAAGAATCACAATATTTATTTATAGGACAATTATCACATTTCGGATTTCTTGCTATGCAAATATTTCTTCCATGCCATACTAATAGATGATTTACATCATAATAAAACTCTTTTGGAATTTGTTTTAATAAGTCTTGTTCTATTTTTTCTGGCTCTGCTTTATTTGAAAGTCCTACTTTATTTGATATTCTTTTTGCATGAGTGTCAACAGCAATTCCTTGTGGGTTATGAAAAGCTTCTAACATAACAACATTAGCAGTTTTTCTTCCAACGCCTGGCAAACTTTGTAATTCTTCCATAGTTTCTGGTACTTTACCGATTAAATTTTTCTATAATCATTTTGCTACATTCTTTTATGCTTTTTGCTTTATTTTTATAGAATCCACATGGATGAATTATTTTTTCAATATCTTTTATTTCTGCTTCTGCCATTTTTTGAGGTGTTCCATATTTTTGAAATAAGTCTGGTGTTGTTTTATTTACTCTTTCATCTGTGCATTGCGCAGAAAGAATAACTGAAATTAACATCTCAAATGGTGTTGAAAAATTCAAACTACAAGTTGCATCTTTATAATAATTTTTTAAAATTTTTATTATTTCTGTTGCTTCTTTTTTACTTTTCATATTAATCCTATTATAATATTTTTTAGTTTATTCTTTTTACTAATTTTTTATAATTATACTTTTATTTTTATTCTTTTGTTTCATTTTCATCTTTAGATTCTTCTTTAACTTCTTCTTTATTTTCTGTTTTATCTTCTAACTCTTTTTTCTCTTCTGCTTTGATTTCTGTAACTTTTACTACTTCTGGTGCTTTTTCTTCTTTATTTTTCTTAAATATTTTTAATTCAGCAGAAATTCCTAGTAAAGTAGCAAAGAATCCTATTATTCCACCACATACTGGTATTAAAGAAAGTATTTCTAAACCTATATAAACTAGTACTGCAACGCCAATAGTTTTTAGTTTTGAATTTGATTCTTTTAAAATTGCTTTTGCAATTTCAAATGATAAAAATGTTAAAGCAAGGTAAAGAATCACTATATATATAGCTAATATTATTAATGCAAATGGTATACCAATTAGAGTAAACATCAATATGATAGCTACAATAGGTACAACAATTACAAATGAAATTCCTATAAGTAAGTCTTTAACATAATCTATTGGTTTCATGTTGTCAAATTTTGATTTGTTTGATTTTGAAATACCTACAATTAAAGCAATAAATATTAAAGCAATAATAGCTTTAATAACTACATCAATAATGTCTGCTATAATAATTTCTTTAACAGTTGGCTCTTCTTTTTCTTCTCCATCTGTTATTTCATATTTAATTGTTTCACCATATATTCCTTCTGTATTTCCATTTAAAATTCCACTATAAGTAAATTTTCCATATATTGTTGAACCTTCACCTAAATTAACATTTCCTGATGCAATTAAAACATTACGCTCTACCATACCATTTATATTTATTTCTTCGCCTACTAATTTTAAGTCTTTAATTATTTCTGCATCTTCTGATATAGTAATTTTATTTTTTGCAACCGCATACATACCATTTACTATTCCAGTAACTTCTATGTTGTTTGCCACAGCATATACATAAGAATATACTGTTCCTGAAATTTTAAGGTCTTCAGCAATAATAAATACGTTTCCATCTATTACGGCGTCTGACGTAATTTCAAGTGATTTTGCAATAACAAATACATCGCCATCAACATCTTGTTCAATTTTTAAATTTTCCTCTGTTTTAAACATATCTCCGAAATATTGCTCTGATTCATCAATTTCAAAATCGTCATCTTCATCTGTTTCATCAACATCTCTTAGCCATTCTTCTGGTATTGGATTTTCTTCTCCATTTTCAAGCGCATCTTCAGATATAGGCATAATGCCATTTTCTGTATCTATAAGTGATGCATCTTGATCTTCTGAATTTTTTAATTCTTCTAATGCTGTTTGATCAAATACAATATTTAAATTTGGAGTTTCAACTGCAAATGCCATATTTGATGCAAATAAAATAGCAATAGCTAAAATTACTACAATTTTTGTTACTTTTTTCATAACAAACCTCCCTTTTTATTTTATTTTTTTATTATATTTTATTTTTTCTTTTGCTTTCGATATTTATATTGTTAGCTTTCTTTTATCTTTTTTACTGATTCTCCAATGTTTTTAGAAGTAATCAAATAATTTCCAGCAACCAAAATATTTGCACCAGACTCTATTGCTTTACTTGCTGTTTCATCATTTATTCCACCATCAACTTCTATATCTATATCAATGTTATTTTCATTAATATATTTTTTTAAAGCTTTTACTTTTTCTAAAGTTTCTGGTATTAACTTTTGTCCTCCTTTACCTGGAACAACTGTCATTACTAATACCATGTGAACATATGGTAAATATGATTTTATTTTATCAATGCTTGTATCTGGACTTATTGCTATACCAACTCTAGAACCAATATTTTTAATTTCTTCAATAACACTTTTAGTTCTTTCTTCATTTTTTGTAGCTTCTATATGAAAAGTTATTATTTCTGGTTCTAGCATTGAATATTCATCTATAAATTTTTCTACGTTTTTTACCATAAGATGTACATCTAATCCTAAATTAGAAATGTGTGAAGCTGTTAGTGCATAATCTTTCATTAGTTCGGTTGTATCTTTTTCTACAAATTTTCCATCCATTACATCTATGTGAAAATAATCTATTTTTCCTGCTTCTAAATTGTACATTGTTTTTATTGCATTTTCTTTTTCTAAAGTTAATATTGATGCTGATACTTCTACCATAATTTCTCCTTTATAAAATAAGAGGCATTTTTAGAACTAATTTTTATTTTATCTTTTGAATATAGTTCAAATAATGCCTCTTTTATCTATTTAACATTAATTGTTTGGCTTCCTTTATTGAAGTCCACTGTTTGAGTATACTTTGTTACACCGTCTACTTTAACTTTTACTTCTTTTACACCAGAAGTAGTATATGAAGCAGATATATCTGTTTTTGTCATTAAATAATTATCATTTAATATTGTATCTTCACCTACTTCAATTCTTACAGTAGCTGTTGGTATTTCTGGAGTAGTTGAAGTTGTGTTTGCATCTTCAGTACTTGAAGTAGTTTGAGTAGGCTCAGTATAGCCCATTAAAGATTTTAGATTTACATTAACTGTTAGAGTTGATCTAGTTGGTTGTTTATTTACAACAACTTCTATTGTATCTCCTTCTTTTAATGTTTTTCCTGCTGGAACACTTTGTGAAATAACTATTCCATCAGATTTTGAAGCATCTTCTTCATAAGAAACATTTACTATTAGTTTTAATTCAGATAATTTATTTACAGCATTTTCTTGTGGTTCATTTAAAACACTAGGTACAACTACGTCTTTATATGCACTTCCTGAACTAACAGTAAGATTTATTAATGTTGTTGCAGTTACTTGCTCTCCCTCTTCTGGATCTACATTAAGTACAATTCCTTTTTCAACTTTTTCACTTGTTTCTTCTGTTATTTCATATTTTAATTCTAATTCATCAAGTTCCTTTTTTACATCTTCAATGTCTCTACCAATAATTTTCTTTGGTAAGTTTTCTATTTTTTGACCCTTACTAACTGTTAATTTTATTTTTTGTGTTAAATTAAATTTATAATTTTCTTGATATTCTGGAGATTGTGAAATTACATATCCTTCTTCTACATCTTCACTATATTCTTCTTCAACAGTAATATCTTTAAATCCTAAATTATTTAAAATTGAAATTGCATCATCTTTTTTCAATCTTTCAGCATTTTGGGCTCCAGAAACATTTGGAATTTCTACTTGATTTGGTCTACTTCCATTTAAAATTGCTATTGTAGAATACATTGCTATAACAAATGCAAGTATAGATATTAAAACAATTGTAGCTGGTTTTGCCCATTTATGTTTTGAATAGAATTCTTTAATTTTATTTTCTTTTTTAGTTGTAGTATTTTCTCCCATTTTTGGAGCTTTTCTATCATTATTTTTTTCCATTTCAAGTTCATATATTGTAGGAACTTTTTGTGTAGGTGAATCATCACTTCTTGTAGCTAAAATAACGAAATCTTCATCTGGTTTTTTTAATGCTAATGATAGGTCTTTAAGCATTTCTGTTGCATTTTGATATCTAAAGTTTGGATCTTTTTGCATTGCTTTTAATATAATTCTATTTACACTTATTGGTATATTAGGATTGTAATTCATAGGGTCTACTGGTTCTTCTTGAACTTGTTTTAATGCAACAGACACTGGTGTATCTGCATCAAAAGGAACTTTTCCTGTAAGCATTTCATACATTACAATTCCTAAAGAATATAAGTCTGATTTTGCATCTGTGTATCCACCTCTCGCATGCTCTGGAGAGAAATAGTGAACTGAACCTATTGTTGTTCCAAAAGCTG
Organism: uncultured Clostridia bacterium; assembly: GCA_947601495.1. Taxonomy (GTDB): domain Bacteria; phylum Bacillota; class Clostridia; order TANB77; family CAG-508; genus Scatovivens. The sequence goes on from CANQGE010000001.1 coordinate 119,545, forward strand.
TTATAGTAGAGTTTGATACTGCTTTTGCTATACCAAAATCTGTTACTTTTGCAATACCATCTTCTGTTATTATTATATTGTGTGGTTTTATGTCTCTATGTATGATGTTGTTTTTGTGTGCTGTTTCTAGTGCTGATGCAATTTGCATTGCAATGTTTACAGACCATTTCCAAGAAAGAATACCATCTTCTGTTATTATTTCTTTTAATGTTTTTCCTTGTATAAGTTCCATTACAATATAGTATAAGTTATCTTCATTACAAACATCATAAATTTGAACTATATTTGGATGTGTAAGTCTAGCTGCTGATTGAGCTTCTGTATTAAATTTCTTTATAAAGTCACTATCTGTTGTAAACTCATCTTTTAATATTTTAATAGCAACATATCTATTTAGTACATGGCACTTGGCTTTATAAACTGTTGCCATACCACCATTTCCAATTTTCTCTAAAACCTCATATCTGTTATTCAACATTTTTCCAATAAGATTCATAATTATCTCTCCTTAGTTTCTTCGCTAACATCTATATTGTCTATAATAATTGCTGTTATATTATCGTATCCACCTAATTCATTTGCATTGTTTATTAAAGCTTCCTCTGGATGTTCTGGATTGTTTAATAAAAGATTATATATTTCGTTTTCTTTTAGCATATTTGTTAAACCATCTGAACACATAAGTAAAATATCATCTTTCAAAAATCCCTTACAAATAACATCAGGTTCAACAAGTGAGCTACAACCTAAAGCTTTCATTAACATATTTTTCTTTGGATGATTAAAGGCTTCTTCTTTAGATATTGTGCCTTCTTTTAATAATTTTTCAACATAGCTATGATCTGTTGTAAGTTTTCTAATTATATTTTTACGAATTCTATAAACTCTACTATCACCAACATGACCTATAAATACTTTATTATTATATATTAAACAGATATCTAAAGTAGTACCCATATCTTTTAAGTCTTCTGATTCTTGTGATTTATCGTGTACAGTCATATTAGCATATTCTATTGCATATCTTAATAATTTTAAAATGCTTTCTCTATCTTTTTTATTTTTATTAAAATGATTTTTAATATAATTTTTTGCATTTGTTACAGCTAGAGAACTTGCTATTTCTCCACCTTTGTAACCTCCCATACCATCTGCTAGAATATATAATTTTAATTCATCTTTTTCTAAATCTGATACGTAGTAGAAATCTTGATTCATATCTCTAGCTTTGCCTATATCAGACTTTGCCAAAATTCTCACTTACCTCACCTCTTTACTCTTTCAAGTTCTGCTTTCTCAATTGACCACAAGCAGCAGATATATCAGAACCTAGTTCTCGTCTAATAGTAGCTACTATTCCATGATCATTAAGGTAATCTCTAAATTTAATTATATTTTCATTAGTACTTTTGGTATATTTTCCATCTTCTATTTTATTTATTGGAATTAAATTTACATGTGCAAGCATTCCGTGTAGCAATTTTACAAGCTCTTTTGCATCTTCTAAGTTATCGTTATTATCTTTTGCTAAAGCATATTCAAAAGAAATTCTTTTATTTGTTTTTTCTATATAATATTTGCAAGCTTTCATTAGTTCTTCTATTGGATAAGAATTATTTACCGGCATCATTTCACTTCTTGTTTTATTATTACTGCTATGTAGTGAAACAGATAATGTGCATTGAATTTGCCTATCTGCTAAATCGTATATTTTTGGTACTAAACCGCTTGTTGAAATACTAATGTGTCTTGCACCTATATTTAACCCTTTTGGATTATTTATTATTTTTATAGCATTCATAACATTTTCATAATTATCTAGAGGTTCCCCAATTCCCATAAACACAATATTAGAAATTTTAATATTTTCTTCTTTTTCAATTTCTAATATTTGTTCAATAATTTCTCCAGATTCTAGATTTCTTGAAAATGGTATTCCTGTTGAAGCACAAAACTTGCATCCCATTTTGCAACCTATTTGACTTGATACGCAAGCTGTATATCCATGATGATAGCTCATTAAAACGCTTTCAATTAGATTTTTTCCTTCATCTTGCAAATCAAATAAATATTTTTTTGTGCCATCTACAGATTCTAATTTTTTTTCGATTTTAAATAATCCTAAAGAATAATTTTCTTCTAATTTTTTTCTAAGCTCTAAAGATAAGTTTGTCATTTCATTAAAAGAGCTCACTTTTTCACTATATAACCATTTAAAAATTTGTTCTGCCCTAAATGGTTTTTCATTCAAAAGAATTAATTCTTCTTTTAAATCATTTAAATCGTAATTTTTAATATTTTTTCTCAATAGTTCCCCCAAGTATACTTATATGCGATTGTTATATCATATATAGTATATTTTTACAATATTTTTTATAAACTTTTAACATAAATGTAATGCTTTGAAATACACAAAAAAAAGAGCAATCTTATAATTAAAATTTGACATATAATTTTCATTACAAATTACTCTTTTGAATTTTATTTTTTTAATATTTTTCTCATTGGAATTTCAATAATAAGCTCAATATTTCTTACTAAAAATAATAGTAAAAAAATGAATTTTTGAATTATATTTATATTGTTATAAATTTTGTGATAATACATTTTACTTTTATACATTTGTAACATTTTTTTATAATAGCTAAATGTTTTTCCAATAGTTTGGCTCTCATAATGAATAAATTTTTCTTTAGATAAACAAATAGTTTTTAAATTTTCTTTTAATAATTTTTTTGCTAAAATGTCTTCTTCATAAAATAAAAATGTGTTTTCATCAAAAAATCCAATTTCTTTTATAACATTACTTCTTATTATAAAAAATGCTCCAGAAATTGCTTCTACTTCTAGTTTTTCTTGTTCATATTCTTTATTTGAATATTCTCCATTTCTTAATACTTTATAAAAAAGAAGTTCTAATATTCTTGTAGAATGAACCACATCTAACCAAAATGTTCTTACTTTCCAACTGCTTCTTCTTATTGGTTTGTTTTCTTTGTTAAACATTCTTGGTGCAATAACAGCAATTTTCTCATCTTTTTGAATTTCTTTTAAACATTTTTTTATTGTATCTTCAGTAATTTCTATATCTGGATTTGAAATAATATAATAGTCGTATTTTTCATTTAGGCTTTCTAAATATTTCATTCCAAAATTGTTTCCATAATTATATCCACCATTTTTTTCAGATTGAATAACTTTTACCTTATTATTTTCCTCTAAACTTTTTAATCTAGAAAAAGCATTTTCAATCGTAGACATATTGTCTACGACTAATATTCTATCAATAGCCTTATAATTAGATATATTTTTTATATAGTTTTCTGTATCTTCTACATCATTATAGTTTACTACTATTGCCACAACTTTCATTTTCTCTCCTATAAATTTAATTTGCAATATAATTATTTTTTCTTTAAAATAACTCCTGCACTATTACTGAAAACTACTTCATAATCATCAGTATTTTCATAAGTATTTGATTCATCATATAGAACAAAATATTTTTTATCATCTTTTTTCATCCAGTCATCCACATTAGTTTCTACAACTGCAACTTGCAAATCATTTATTGATTCACCACCTGATGTAATTCCAGAAACAACATACATCCAGGCTTTACAATTAGTGTTCATTCCGCCAACCAACATATTTTTTAAAGTCATGTCTTCTTGTTTTCCCATTTGCTCTGCAAGTTCAAGCCTGTATTGATTTACTAAACAAGAAGCATTAATATTTTTTATGCCAAAAATATTTGTATCATAGTAAATTCCAGCTAATTTTGAAAGTCTTAGTTCTGCTGGTGTATCCATTATTGTAGGATTTTTAGCATATAATCTTTCTTCATATCCGCCAATTGCAAAACAAATTATACAAACCCATATTACTGTTGCTGTTTTTAAAACTACTCCTAATTCTTTATTATCTTTCATACTGCATAGAACTTCAACAGCAATATCTGCTAATAAAATCCAAATTATATAATAAATTTTATAGTAATAGTAGCTTGATACTATTCCATTTACTAATCCTAAAAATGTTATAACTGTTTGAAATACAAGTAATGCTAATGCTACTACTTGAAAATTTAAATCTTTATTTTTTATAGATTTATATATAAATAAAGCTACAAAAGGTATATAAAACAAGAAATCTTGATATAAAGACTTATAGCTTCCACCAACAAATCCAATTGCATCTGTTAATTTATTTTGATCACTATCTGTAAATGTTGGAATTACTAAATAACATATTGCTAAAGCTGTTACAATCAAAAGTAGTCCTGTAACTAAAAGAGTTGATTTTTTGAAAAATTTTAAATAAGATTTTTCTTCTTTTTTCTTGTCTTTTAAAAATACATATATACAAATAAATGCAAATAGTGCTGGAACAAATAAACAATATGAAAAGATTATTCCAACTCCCATAAGTATTATTAAACTTAGCATTGTTGGAAAATTAACTTTTCGGTTATCATAAATTTTTGCTAAGTAAAATAATCCTGTTGCAAAAGCAATTGCTACACTTAAATATGAAAATCCATATAATAAACTAGTATATGGATATGCAAATCCATATAAAATTAAAAATAATATGCCAAATACAAAATTTCCTTTTGTTTCTAGTTTGTCTGATATTAGCATATAAAAAGCTAATATGTTAAGAAGTAATATTCCCATTTCAAAAATTTTAAATGTTACATAATCTCTAAAGTTTGGAAGAACACTTCTTACCATACTTATAAAAATTCCTGTATTTATGTATGCACCTGTTTGCATAGTTTTAAAGTTATAACCAGTTTGATTATCTATTTTAGATAAAATTTTCATATTGTTTGCAAAATTTATTGTTGCACTATAATGCATACTAGCATCCACAGAAGCGTTTGCCATCGTTTTTGCAAGAGGTTTATATTGATTAACTGCCATATAACAAACAATAGCACAAGCAACTATAACTGCTATAAAATCTCTTTTTCTTATTTCAAATTTTTGAATTTTTTTATCTTTAAATATTTTAAATCCAAGTCCTAAAGCAACAACTAAATTACTTATTGATAAGAATAGTAAGTTTGTTGTAATGTTCATAGCTCCAAATACCATGCATACTAAAATATTAAATCCTAAATAAGAAATTAAAGATAATATAATCCAGCTTACTAAATTTAACCTCTTGTCACTTTTCTTTACAATTACAAAAGTAACAAGCATTACTAAAACTGTTAAGGCATAAAAAATTCCCATTTTATTTTCTTCCTTAAATTTAATTTAGATTTTTGAAAAATCTATAAAATATTTTATCTATTAATTTTAGCTACATAACCATTTTCATTTTCTAGAAGTATTTCAACATTTTCTGTTTGTTTTACATTTTCTAGTTCTTCTTGATATTCTTTTAAATCATTTGCATCTCTAGAAACTAATTTTACTATATATTTTTTCTCATTATCCTCTAAAGCGTTTTTTAAAGTATATATATTTGTATCTTGAACAACTTTTCCATATTCAACTTTTTCACTTGAAAATTCTAGCATTGCTGTTGACCAAATTCTAGCATAATATCCTTTTGTCATAAGTTCTGTATTTTCAACTGTCATATCTTTAAAGTTTTCTCTTGCATATTTAATTAGTTTAATTTGATTTGAGTTAAGATTTTGAGTTAAATCTACTAATTTTCTATTATTGCAATTTTCTTCATAATAAATTCCAACAAGATTTGGCAAATTATGTTTTGTGTCTTCACTTATTATTAGTCCTGCTTTTAACCAAACCCAACCACAAACAAATACTCCCCAAAGAATTACATAAATATATCCAGATATGCATATTCTTTTAATTTCTATTACAGATATTTTATTTAATAAATTTTTAATTTTTTCAGATTTAAATTTGCTTGATAATTTTTCTGTTATTTTACTTAAATTAATTTTATCTATTAATTGAGGCAAAACAGTGAAAAATGCAAGCAATAAAAACATTAATAAATCATGTATTGTAAATAGATTTTCAATAAACATATTGTATAAATCGTTCATTGAATATTTGCCTGGATTTGATATGTTAATGTTTGTTATAACTGCAACAGTTTTTGTAGTAAAGAAAACATATATCATAAATATTATGATTGCATCAATTCTAAATATTTTCTTATCTACATTTTCATTTATGTAATCTATTGTTATGCTAAATGTAACTAGCCACATTATAAAATATACTTTATACATATAATATTTTGATGCTAGATTATATTGTACTCCTAACATTAGAAGTGCTAAATATCCCATTATAAAAACAGAAAAAACATCTAAAAATCTTAAGCTTTTCTCTTTTATTCTCTTTACTAATTGTACTAAGAATAAAACTAAAAATGGTGTATAAGGAATTAAGTTTTCATAAGTTCCAGAATATATAGCTCCTTCGAGTTTTATAGCTTCAGTTAATTTAGTTTGTCCTTCTATAAAGAATGTTGGAACAACTATGTAACCAATTCCAACAGCTGTAATTATTAAAAGTAGTCCAGTTACAATTAAAGTTGTTTTCTTGAAAAATTTTAAGTATTTTTTTCCTTCTTTTGAAGTAATATCTTTTAAGAAACAATAAATGCATATTGCAGAAAAAACTGCTGGTACAAATAAACAATATGAGAAAATTAATCCAGTTCCTGCTAAAACAATTAAAGGTATTGTTAATTTTTTTGTAATTTTCTCTTCTGAATATAAACATTCGGTAATTGGTAACAAAATTGCTACCATCATTATTCCAACTGATAAATATGAAAATCCATAAAACCAAGAATTATATGGATATCCATATATGTATAAAGCAAACAATACTAAACTTGCTACTAAACCTCTTTTAGTTTTAATTTTCTCTCCAAAAAATGCATAAAATGAAAGTCCACTTAAAAATAACACCATTGTTTCAAATGCTTGGAATAAATATTCATGACCTATTCCAGTAATTCCATGTATTACATTCATAAAAATTCCATCATTTATGTATGCACCTGTTTGCATTACATTAAAATTGAAAAATGTTTTATCTTCTACATTTATAAATATTTTTAAATTATCTGCATAGTGCTTTGCAGCTCTATAATGTATGGCTGAATCCATTGCCATATGAGATATATCTCCATTATAGATATATAAATCTTTTACAAACATTACTGCAAAAATCATTAAAACAAAAATAATAGAAATTATATCTAATTTTCTTACATAATATTTTTGAAAGCCTTTGTTTTCTATGGTTTTAAATTCTAAAAGAATTGTAAAAGCCATGTTTATAATTGATAAAAGCCATAAATGTGATGTAATATTAAGTAAGCCTAAAAGCATTCCAATAAAAACATTGTATCCAAATAATGAAACAATATAAATTATTAGCCATTTAATGAAGTTTATTTTTTCTTCTGATTTTTTAAACATCATAAAACTTATTCCAAGTAATATTAATGTTATTATGTATAAAATCTCCATTTCTTTCCCCTCTTATTTTTATATTTTCTATCTTTTGTTTTAGCTACTTAATTTTATAAATAATTTATTTTTGTTCTTCTAATTTTTTCTTTTCCTTGTAAATAATTATTTTTGTAACTGCTGTATACATTATAAACTGTACTGCAAGTGTTGTTGTGCATGAAAAAGTTGCACCATTTATTCCTAAGTTTAAAACTCTAACTAAAACATTTGAACCAGTGAAAGCTATAACCATTGAAATAACATAAATCACAAATTGTACGAATGTATGTCTTATTGTTGTTAAAGTAACTAAATTTATATATGAAATTGCATAGAATATATATGATCCAATTATTACACATAAATTCATTCTGTATGCTGTTAAATCTAAACCATATATTAATCCTAAAAATTCTGGTCCTAATAAGAATGCTGCTAAAACTGCAAAAGCTCCAAATGCAATAACAACTAATTTTATTTTAAAAGTAACATCTTCTATTTGCTTTAAATCTTTTTTCTCATACATATCTTTCATTTTGCCTAGGAAAGGCATTACGATGAATTGCGTAAATAAAGTCATTACAGTAGCCGGCATCATTATATAACCATATATTGCTTGAATATCTTCTGTTAAAAAATTATCTATTGCATACTTCGGTGCATTTAAAATATATATTCCTGCAAAAGAATTTACAAATACAAAAAATTCGCTTTTTAATATTGATAAAACATTTTTATAATTTATTCTACTACTGGTATCTATAAGTTTTCTTGTTATTAAAATATAATCATATATAATTAATACTGCAACATTTACAATAATTACTGCTAAGCAAGCAAGTCTTAAATCTCTTGTTACTAAATCTACAATTAAAAATAGAATTATTCCTATAAATCCTTTTAAGCATAAGGACTGTCCAGATTTATATAAAATATCATTTTTTTGCATTACACCATAAAGAATATCTGAAAAAGCTTCTAATCCTTTAAAAATTGCAAGTAATGCAAAAATTGTAGTTTTAAATCCAGAATATCTTTTTAAACACAAAAAGATTGTTGCACCTATTATCATTATGAAACAAGTAAGTGCTCTGTTTGCAATATAATCTTTATCTTTTATTTTATTTTCTATATCTGTTACTTGGCAAAGTCTACCAGAATACATAGCTAAAGTATAAAGAATTGTTGCTGTTGCATAAGCTATTGAAAATATTCCAGCTGTTTGAATATCATTTACTCTTGTTACAATTATTAAGAAAAATAATGAGTTAAAAGAGTTTATTCCTGTGCCTAAACTATTCCAAATAAAATTTTTCAAAAAAGCTTTTTTTTCTGAATTCATTATAAAACTCCCATTAAAAATATTATTCTTATCATCAAATCATCTATTATATTTGTTCTAATTCTACCCCTGTAAAAAGCTTTTTTACAAGCATTAGAAAAAGAATAATCCTCTTCTGAAAATAAGTCTAAAATTTTTTTATTTTCATCTGATAATTGATAATAATAATAGTCTTTAAAGTTTATCATTTGTTGTTTAATATCTCTCATTCCATCTTTAAATAAAAGATTTTTTATTCTCCAAATTAATAATCTTATATATCCTTGACCTTCTGATGTTGCGTTTTCTTTTCTTCTTCTATATTTTACAACTGTTTCATTACTATATGCTACATTTCCTAGTCCAATACATAAAAGATATGTCCACCAATCGTGGAAGAAACAAGATTTAGGTGTGTTTTCAATTATCATATCTCTAGTTGTTTTATTTACAGTCATTGTCATTCCTTGTGTTACACAAGCAAATAGTGCTGTTAGGAACGAAAATTTTCTATTTCTAGGGCCTTTTGAAATTAGTTTCATATTTTCATCATAATAATCTGAATTTCCAAAAGCCATATTTGGTTTAGAATCATCTAATTCATCTAATAGGTCTACTGCAAGCTCTATTTTGTTTTCCATCCACACATCATCTTGATCTGCATAAGCATAATAATCTGCTTCAGTTGTTTTAAGGAGTTCGAAAAAGCTTTTAATAAATCCTATATTTTCACCTTCATATAATTTAATATTTCCATAAGTTCTTTGATAATCTTTTATAATATTTACAGTATTATCTGTAGAGCCATCATCTCTAACAATTATTCTTATATTTTTATATGTTTGATTTATAATAGAATCAAGCTGTTCTGCTACATAGTTTTCTCCATTATATGTTGACATTATAACCACAACTTTTTTATCTTTCATTATTTTCTATACCTTCCATTACTTTATAAATATACATTCCATCTTCATTATATATTTCTTCAAAATTATCGGCAAAAGTTTTTGTGCTAAAATCATCTTCTTTTGAAAGAATATATTTTACATTTAATTTTGCTAAATCTTTATAATTTAATTTAATTGAAATATGGTCTGGATATAATAGTTCTACATCTGTTTCTTTATCTGTAATTTCAATATTCATATGTGCATATCTATTATATATTTTTCTGTATTCTTCTGCTTTATCTCCTAAAAGAGTTTTAAACAAATCCATATTAGGATAAAGCTGTGTTGAATTTAAAGTGTGAATTCCATTTGCTAAAGCATAATCATTTATATACCAACCACCATTTTTTTCATTAACTATCCAAATAGCTTCTGAATCTTCTGCTTTTATTTCTTGCAATTTTACAGCAACCGGTTTTGTGTAGAAAATATCTGTTGTTCTTATAACAGGATTTACTGTAAGTCCGCTCATTAATGCCACAGCCATTAATCCATAAATAGTATAATTTCTTATTTTTGGATTATTTATATTTAATACACCAAATATTAATGCTAAGAAAATTTCCCCACCTAGTAAAAGTTTATATCTATCTAAATAATAAAGGAAATCTGGCACAAATCCTAAAGTTTTTCTAGCTTTATAAATAATATAAACAGTTGCAAATACAGCTAAAAAGTATGTTAATTTTTTATTTATTAATTTATCTGTTTCTTCAAAATTTCCTATTAAATAAACTAAAAGATATATACAAACCGTGCCTAAAGGTATTGATGCTCTTCCGGCTGTTGACATAGACATTTTTGTAAGTTTAGCTAAAATTTCTGGGAAGCCCCATACACACCAAATTGTTAAAAACATTCCAACAACTAGCATTGGTATCCAAAAATGTAGGTCTTTTTTATTTCTAATTACATATATTAATCCTAGAATTAAAGGAATTGGATATAGTGAAAGCATTGCTGAATATTCACAAGGACTAACGAAATCTTCGAATGGGAAGAAAATATCATAAAAGTATGAATATAAGTTTAATGCTCCTCCTCCAACTTCACTTCTTTCTCCAGGATAGTCTGTGCTCATTTCTGCAACTAAAGTATTTCCAGAAAGATTATACCATCTTAATAATAATAGAGCTAAGCATAAAATAGTTATACAAATAACTGCAATATCATGCTTATTAAATCTATATTTTCCATATTTAATGTTTTTAAATAATAAGAAAATTACTAATGCTAAAAATACATATCCAAAAGGTAACTGCCATGCTGGATAAAATACGAATATATAGGATAGTCCAGAAACTAAAACTCCTAAAGCACATAAATATTTAGCCCAACTATGTTCTGTATTCATAAATTTATCTATAAGAACTATAGCAATTTGTCCCCAAATAAGTGTATCCATGCAATACCACCATTGTACTGCAGATGAAAATGTTATTACAAGCATTCCACATAAAGACGCTTTTTTATTTTTCTTTGTAAGTATTAAGCATAATTCATAAGAACCAAGTAACATTGCAACTATTCTTACATTCCAATAAAAGCTTAGTCCTCTATCATTTCCAAGTAGCATAAATCCAATTTGAAATGGTCTACCAAGCATTAAAATATCTTTTACTGGAGAATTTGCAACAGTAAACATATCTGTTTCAGTTCCTCTTAGCACATTTGAAAAATATTCAAATGGTTTATCTGCTTTATCTTGAGATAAAATATATGTAGTTGATGTAGCCCATTCATCTGTTCTAATTGGTCTTGCTTTTCCAAGTAGTGTGTGATATTTTGAATCGTCAAAATTTGGTTGCATTCCTATAAATTCATGAAAATTAATTATTGATGAACCAGAATATTTAAATACCACCACAAATAGTAAAAAGGCACAAGCAATTTTGTACCTATGTTTATGAATAAATTCATACATTTTTGAAAGTTTGAAAACAAAATGTATTCCAATGAACATAAATATAATAGAAACAAGCATAATTCTATTTTTAGAAATGAATTGTGGATGTGTTTTTCTAAATATTGTATATTCACAAACTGTAGCTAGCATCACTGAAAGTATAGCTACTAATAATAATTTTGTTTTAGTAAAGTTTTCTTTGCTTACAAAAAACATGAATTTTTCTAATATTTTATTATATAATTCCTTTACTTTATATTCTAAAGTTCTAAAAAACTTAATAAGTTTTTCCTTCATTTTTCTAAATCCCTTTAAATAAATCTTTTTATTAATTTCTTACCATTTTACTTCTTTCTTCAAAACGTCTAATAAAAATCTATTAACTTTTATGTAAATTATTGGTAAATGAAGTTTATAAAGTAAATGTACTCCCCAAATTCCAATAAATTTAAAACCTTTTGAAAAACAATGAAAAATATTATAATGCCTTGCATTTCTCCATTCTGGAAAATTTTGATTTAAGTAATTTATTATTTCTTTCAAAGCTTTTTTCATATTAACTGATTCATCATATGAAAGCATAAAAGCCCAAGATATAGCTAAATGTAAAAATGCCATTGCAGATAGTGTTTCTTTATATTCTTCATATTTTCCAATTTGAATTGCATGTTCTTTTGTTACTATTAAATACTTTTTTAAATTTTCAATATCTTTTTCATTCATAGAATGAATTTGTGAACTTGAACGTAAGTAGTAATGATATAAAACATCTGGTATAAATGTTAATTTTTTTACTCCGTCCATATATGAATGAATTAAAAATAATGTATCATTACAACCTCTAAAAGGTAAAAATTCTAAATGTTTAACTTTTTCTAGTTTATATAGTTTATTCCATAAAGATGGATTTGCATAAACAATGAAATCTTCTTTCCAATTAACTTCTTTACTCATTTTGCCATATTGTGTCATTTCAGTAGATACTGTTTTGCCAGTATCTAAATCTACTCTATCATATCCACAAAATGCAATATCTGCATCATTTTCTTTTGCTGCATTATAAAGTTTTTCAGCCCATGTAACTTCTGGCACATCATCACTATCTATAAATCCAACATATTCTCCTGTTGCTTTTTTTAGTCCATAAGTTCTAGCAGACCATTCTCCACCATTTTCTTTATGAAAAGTTTTTACTTTTTTTGGATATCTTTTTTTATAGTCTTCAATAATTTCTGGTGCTGAATCTGTTGATCCGTCATTTACACAAATTATTTCAATATCTTCTAATGTTTGGTTAACTAATGCATCTAAACATCTTGGCACATATTTTTCTAAATTATATATTGGAACAACTATTGAAACTTTTATTTTGCCCATTTTATTTTTCCTTTCTGTTATTTTTGAAATCTCTTTCGCAATCTATTAATCTCATTTCAAAGGTTTGTTTTGAATTTTTAATTATATTGTCTAAAGTCATTCCAGAAAAGAATGATTGTACTGCACATAGGAAAAATAATACAGATACAACAAGTGTTGGTATTTTTACAACTCCTCTATGTAGAAAATCTACAAATACTGGTACAAAAAATACTAGTCCAACTATTGATAGTAAAAATGCAAGTAATGTGAAAAATTCCATTGGTTTATAGTTTTTATAAAATCCAAATATGGTTTTAATTACTCTTATTCCATCTGGGATAGTATTTAGTTTTGAAGGGCTATCTGCTGGTCTATCTCTATATTCAACAATTACATTTTTTGTTTTCATATTTTTATCTAGGCAATGAATTGTCATTTCTGTTTCTAGTTCAAAACCTTTTGACATAACTGGAAAAGTTTTTACAAATCTATAACTAAAAGCTCTTAAACCAGTCATAACATCTCTTATATCACTTTTATAAATTCTATTTATTAAAGCTCTAACAGTTACATTTCCTACATTGTGGAAAGGTCTTTTATTTTCTTTAAAATATGTTGATGAAAGTCTATCTCCAACTACCATATCTACATTTTCTTCTAAAACAGCTTTTACCATTTCTTTAGCACTTTCTGCTGGATATGTATCATCACCATCTACCATAACATATGCTTCTGCATCTATTTCTCTAAACATTGTTCTTATTACATTGCCTTTTCCTTGTCTTGTTTCATATTTAACAATTGCTCCAGCTTCTTTAGCAATTTTATCTGATCCATCTTTTGAGTTATTGTCATAAACATAAATTTTAGCTTCTGGTAATTCTCTTTTAAAATCCTCTACTACTTTTTTTATTGTTTTTGCTTCATTATAACAAGGTATTAAAACTGCTACTTTATCCATTTTTTACTTTCCTTTCAAAACCTAATTTTTTTCTTGTACATTATAACATAGATTTACTTTTTTTCAAATATTTTACCTAAATGTTTATTATCTATCATTTTTTATAAAAATTATTTATCTTTCTTCTTGAATATAATTAATTTACTTAATATAAAATTTAATATAATTACTACTATATTTGCAATTACTTTCATGATTACATCATTCATATGTATGATTACTGCTAAATTCATAAGCCCTATGCTTATTATTTCTGTGAAAATTCTGCAAGATGTAAAAGATATCATTTCTTTTATTAGTGCCTTAAAATTCTCACATTTACTATTAAATACAATTGTTTTATTAACCCAATATGCAAATATTAGTGCTAAGATAAATGCAAATATTTCACTAATGTTTACTTTTAAAGTTTCATCTGGTATACCGTCTAAAAATTAAATAGCTTCCTAAAACATAAGAAACAATATTTACTACTGTTGACAATGCCCCGCAAATTAAATATCTCATACCTTCTATATGATTTCTATAAAATTCAGCAATTACTTTTAAATGAATTTTTTCTAATATCCAAAGTCCAAATTTTTCTACTGCTTCAAATATTCTTAATGTTAAATTTTTCTTTTCTTCCATTTTTGTTGCCTTTCTAGTCAATTATTTATTTTCTATTATCTATTATTTTCAACCGTTTCGATATCATAATTACAAGTTTTTCTTGTAAAATTTTTATTATAATATGGGTCACCTTTTTCCAAAAAGTCTTTCCATTTTTCTTTAAAATTTTCGCTTTCTTTATTAAATCTTTCTTCTTTTTCTTTAGAATATTCATAACCTCTAGATTTAGATTCATAATGAATTAGTTCAACATAAGGAATATATAAATTTCTATAACCTTTTTCCATTAGTTTTAAGCAAAAGTCAACATCATTAAAAGCTATTTTAAAATTATTTTCATCCATGTATCCTACTTTTTCATAAAGCTCTCGTCTGCAAAATAAACAAGCACCTGTTACAGCAGAAACATTTCTAGTTGCTGATTCTCTTCCAAAATATGCATGTTTTCCATAAGGTAAATTCACAAGTGCATTTCCAGCAATTCCAGAAAGTCCAACTATTATGCCAGCATGCTGAATTGTTTTATCTTCGTAATAAAGTCTTCCTCCAATTGCACCTATTTCTTCATTTTGTGCATATCCTATTAAAAATTCTAGCCAATCTTTTGAAAGTAATTTTGTGTCATTATTAAGCTGAAGAATATATTCTCCATTAGAATTTTTTACTCCAAAATTTATTAATTTTGAATAATTAAATTCTTTTTCATTTTCAGAATTCTTAAATTCTACTTCTTTTTCTTCATTACTATCTAAAAGAGTGTTTTTATTATAATTTAAAATTTTTACATTATTTTCTTTTATTATTTCTTTATAATATTCAAAAGTTTCATTATTTTTGCTATTATTTTCAACAACAATTATTTCATAGTTTTTATATGTAGTAAGTTTTAAAATTGAATTAATACAATTTTTTAATAAATTTACATTATCTTTATTTGGTATAATAATTGAAACTTTTGGATTTCCAATTACCTCATATTTTATTTTATAAATTCCTGGAACATCCTGTCCAAACTCAACTTCTGCATTTTTATTGTTTTCTTTTAAATATTGTTTTATAACATTTACCCCTGCATCAAATGCATAAGGTTTAGTATCTGCAACATAAGCTGTAGAGTTTTGTGCTACTCTCCAATGATATAAAATTTTTGAAATATGTTTTACTTCTTTTGCATTTTTTGTAGCTCTAAGCACAAAATCAAAATCTTGTGCTCCATTAAATTCATCTCTAAGTAATCCAACTTTTTCTATTAATTCTTTTTTTACTACTACAAAATGTGTTATGTAATTATTACATTTTAAAGTTTCTGGTGAATAATCTGGTTTAAAATATGGTTCAAAAAATGTTCCTTCGTTATTTACTTTATCTTCATCTGTATAAATAAAATCTATATTTTTATTTTCATTAATTTCATTTACTATTTCATATAATGCATTTTTAGGAAGTAAGTCATCATGGTCAAGAAATCCTATAAAATCACCTGTTGCCATTTTTATTGCTTCATTTGTGTTTTCAGCAATTCCTTTATTTTCATTTAAAAATTTATATTTTATTCTAGGCTCATTTTCTAAAAGTTTTTTCAAATTACTATTTTCAGTTTCACTTCCATCTGCTAAACAAAGTTCCCAATTTGAATAAGTTTGCTCTTTTATAGAGTTTATTAATTCTTCAAAAAAAGTTTCGTTTGTATTATACATTGGAACAGCAATACTAATTTTAGGATTAATTTCGAATTTTTTATTTTTTTGAAATTCATAGTCTTTTTCTGTTAGCATATTATTTTTCATCCAAATTTCATATTGCTCCTGATTAGACATACGATTTTCAGTAATGTGAAAAATTCTTTTAAATATTTTTTTTAAAGTTTCTATTATTCCATATCTTCTCAAATAATATTTAACTTTTTCTAAATTATTTTTCATATTATTTTACTTTCTTCTTTTTCTTAATTATTTCTTCCTCACCATAATAATTAACTTTTATATTTTTCATATGATATACTTCTGTGTCTAAGCTTAAATTTATATTATAATATGGGTCTCCAGAATCTAAAATTTCTGGCCATCTTTGCTCAAATCTACATATTTCACCTTGAAATCTTTTTATTTTTGCAGGTGTATTTTCTTGTCCTCTAGTTTTAGACTCATAGTGCCAAAATTCGACAAATGGATTGTAAACTACTAAATATCCTTTTTCCCTAATTTTCAAGCAAAAATCTACATCATTAAATGCAACAGCTAAGTTTTCATCCATAAATCCAACTTCATCATAAATTTTTCTTGGTGTCATAATGCAGGCAGCAGTTACCGCACTTAAATTTTCTGTCATAGATTCTTTAGCAAAATATCCGTGTCCATTTTTTGGAATACTTTTAAATCTATTTCCAGCAATTCCGCCAATTCCAACAATTATTCCGGCATGTTGAATTGTTTCATCTGGAAAATAAAGCTTCACGCCAACAGCTCCAACATCTTCTCTTTGACAAAATCCTAGCATTAATTCAAGCCAATTTGGAGTTATTAGCTCTGTATCATTATTTAATTGAATTGTGTATTCTCCGATAGAATTTCTAACTCCAAAATTTACAATAGCTGAATAATTAAATTCATGTTTTAAATCTTTTCTCTCATTTTTCTTAGAATATTCTAAAGAACATTCCTCTTCATTTTCAATTAATTTTCCTGTATTGTAATTTGCAATTTTTATATTATCTATTTTCAATAGTTCTTTATAGTATTCAAATATTTCTTCTGTTTCACTATTGTTTTCAGTAACTACTATTTCATAATTTTTATAAGTTGATTTCTCAAGTATTGAATCTATACAGGTTTTTAAAATATCTTTTCCATCTTTATTAGGAATAACAATAGATACTTTCGGCTCACCTTTTACTTTATAATCTATTCTATATATTCCTTCTATGCACCCTTCTAAAACAGTTCCTTCTAGTCCTATTCTTTTCAAATGATCTTCTATGGCTCTTTTTCCAGCTTCGAATGCATAATTTTTTGCATGACTATTAAGTTTTGCTGTAGATTCACTATGCACTCTCCAATGATATAATATTTTTGGAATATGAGTTATATTTTCTGGCTTTGTTATTTCAGACATTCTTAAAAATATATCATAATCCTGTGCCCCATCATAGTTTTCTTTAAAGCCATTTAATTTTTCCATTAATTCTTTTTTGAAAATACTAAAATGGCAAATATAGTTTTGACATCTTAAAGTATCTGGAGCGAAATCTGGCTTAAAATAAGCATCATATCTATTATCATTTTCATCTATTTTATCTTCATCAGAATATAAAAATTCTGAATTTGGAAATTTATTTATTGCATACACAACTTCATATAACGCATATTCTGCAAGCAAATCATCATGATCTAAAAGTGCAATAAAGTCACCTGTTGCCATTTTTATTGCTTCATTTGTGTTTCCTGCAATTCCTTTGTTTTCTCCCAAAAATTTATATTTAATTCTTTCATCTTTTTCATAATATTTTTTAAAGTTTTCATTTTGTTTTGGACTTCCATCTGCTAAGCAAAGTTCCCAATTTGAATAAGATTGAGCAATTACAGAATCTATTAATCCTTTAAAAAACTTTTCTTTTGTGTTGTACATTGGTACAATTATGCTTATTTTAGGAGAAATATCAAATTTCTTTTTCATTTGATTTTTTATATCTGCATCTTTTGGTTCGTTATATTTTATCCAACCCCCATAATCTCCATATTGAAGGTCTTTTTCTCCTTTTAAAAATCTTATAATTTTTCTAAGAACAGTTTTTATACATTTTTTAATTGTTTTTATAAAACCATATTTTCCAATGTAAAACTTAATTTGATTAATTCTGTGTTTTATAATGTTCATTATACTCTCCCATTTTAACTCTATGTTTATTTTTTCTTTCTTAATGTACTTGATATTTGTCTTATTGGTTTAGTTATTTTCCAAGATAAAGAATTTGCAATATTTCTAAGCTCATTAGCATAATTTTCTAATTGTACATCTTTTCCTTTTATTGAATTTGTTAGCTCTTCTATTGAATTTTGATATTTTTCTATTACATCTTCTAATTCTTTAACATGATTATTTATGCTAGTTATTTGATTTTCATAATTTTCAATAAAATTTTTTGCACCGCCAAATCCTTTTATTGAATTAATATGTAAGCTCCAAACTTCGTTATCAACAATACCCTCTTGAATTTTACTTTCTAATTTTTCAAAATAATCTAAATATTCTTCTAGTTCTAATTTTTTATAAACAATATTTATATCTTCAAATTCTTTTAATTCAGTAAAATATAAAATATCTCTATATAAAATAAATTCTATTGGTGTATTTTCTTCAAACCACTCTTGGTCATAAATATAAAGCTCTTCATCTTTTAGCAAGCAGTTTTGAAAAATTAAATCTATTACTCCATTTGAAGTATAATGTAATTTATTTTTTAGATTTTCTGGAATATTTATATTATATTTTTCAAAAATATCTTTTCCCGCTTTTTTTCCATTTATTAATAATTTATCTAATATGTTCTCTTTGAATTCTTTTATTTTCTCAATTGTTGCTTCTAATCCATTAGAATTATATTCCTCTAATAAAACTTGATTAAATGATTTTGCATCTTCTAAATATTTGCTAATAATTTTTCCATCTTCGTAGCTATCTAATGTATTAATATTACATTCTTTCAAAACATCTATATTTCTAGACATTTCCAATATGTGTTGTTTTGATTCTTCATTATTAGGATATTTATAAACATAATTTCTATTAATTATTGTTTTTATTCTAAATTTTTTATTTCTTGAAATGCCATAGCTTACATATTTTATTTCTTCAAAGCTTTCTTTTTCTGAAACTTCTATAAAAAATGAGTTTGCAAAAAAAGGAAACATTTCTTTACATTCTTCAACTAATTGCTTATATGCTTCTCTTTCTGAAAATAATATTAGTTCATCATCATTAGCAAAAGTTAAATCTCTTGCATCAATACTATCTTTGTTTGGAAGATTTTCATCTGTAAAAATAACATTTGTTAGTTTATAGTCTGGCAAAGGATAGTAAAATTTATATTTTAAATTCAAACTACTTAAAATACTTTTCATTTTATTTATGCTAATATATTTTTTATTTAATAAAGAATCAAAAGCATCTAAATTTTCTGCTGGTTTTTGACCTGACCAATACTTCATTCCAAATTTATTTTCCATTGCTATTAAAATTTTGCCATTTTCATTTAATAGCTTTTTTATAGTATTTAAAATGCTTTCTATCTCTTCTGCTGAATTAATACTGTCTAAATTTCCAATTAATGTAACATAATCAAATGTATTTTGGTTTTCTAATTCATTAATATTACTTACTAAAATTACATTATCAGTTTTTAATTTAAGTTCATTAAAAATTTCTTCGTCTTTTCCTACTTGCAAAACTTTGCTTCCTTGCTTTATAGGATACCAAGAAATTATATTTTTTTTAAACTGAATTAACTCTTCTTTCATATTAAATTTTATTCCTTTCCCATTTTGAATTAAGCTCATAATTGCATTAGTAAATTCAAAAACTATTCTTTATTTATTGTTATTTTTGAATCTAGTTTTACAAGTCCTACTACATCTTTTGTAGTTGTAATTTCTATTAATAAAGCATCATATTTTCTATTTAATGCCTCTAATTCACCACGACTGTTATATTTTGTACAACTAAATGATAATGTATATTTTCCAGCTGATATAGGTATTTTTTGAACAAATTCTACAATGGCTATATCTCCCTTTTTATATGAACCAGTTGCAATTTTTTCTATATTTGTATTAGTTCCAGCAACATCTTTTCCACTAAAATCTTTTATTGTTACTGTAAATATTGGTTCATTTACATCTGTGTTAAATTTAATTTTTGATTTAAATGTTATATAGTCTGAATTATCAAACATATTTACTGAATTGCCTTCACTATCAAACACTCCATAATCAATAACTTCGGCTTCTTTATTTCCATATTCAATCATATTAGGGTTTTGATTGAAGTTTTCTTTCCATAAAGTTTCATTATTTTTTTCATTTGAATCTGATGTTTTAGCAGTGTTATCACTTTCTTCACCTAAATATTTTTTATTATTTTCATCTGGATCTAAGCCTACAATTATTTTTTTATATCTATTTACTCCATCTTTTACTGTTCCATCAAATGTTTTTCTTCCGCTTTCAAGAATAATTACTCTATTGCAGTTTACCATAACATCATTTATATTATGAGTTACAAAAATTATTGTTTTTCCATTATTTTTAAACTGTTCAAATTTTTTAAAGCATTTAAGTTGAAATGCCATATCTCCAACAGACAACACTTCATCTACAATTAAAATATCTGGATCAACATTTATTGCACAAGCAAATGCTAAACGAGCAAACATACCTGATGAATAAGTTTTTACTGGTTGAGATAGATGTTCTCCAATATCTGCAAATTCTATTATTTCCTTTTCCTTTGCTTTAATTTCTTCATCTGATAGTCCCATAACTTGTCCGTGTTGATATATGTTTTCATATCCTGTTAAATCTGGATTAAATGCTGCTCCAAGTTCTAGAAGTGAACTTATTTTTCCATTTACTTCTATGTTTCCAGATGTTGGTGAAACAACTCCTGTAATCATTTTTAAAAGAGTAGATTTTCCTGCTCCATTTTTCCCCAAAATTCCTAAAACTTCACCTTTTTTTATTTCTAAGTCTAAATTATCTAGTGCTTTAAAGGTTGTATGTTTTGTATAAAATGGCAAAATTGCTTCAAGTAATCTATCTTTTTTTCTTGAAAACATTTTATATTCTTTTACTAAATTAGAAATTTTAATTACTGTATCACTCATTATTTATATTCCTTTTATTTATAAGTTTTTGCTATAATTTATGAATTACTTTTTTTCTTAAATTTAAATAAAATTCTTGCTAAAATAGGAATGTTTAAAATTAAGAAATTCTGCATTGTATAGCCAAATTCTTCATATTTGTAAAGTTTAAAAAATAATATCCAATTTTTAAAATTAATATTTTTCTTTTTCTCTAGCATTTCATAATATGTTAAGGCTTTTTTATTTAATTTTTTAACATTTTCATCTATAAATTTATCTTCATTTTCAATAAAAGTTTTAAAATGTTGCTTTTTCACATCTATAAATAAAGCTCTTATTTCATCTAAAGTTTTTATTTCATCAGACCTTTTTTTAGAACCTATTTTATTATTTTTATGTTGTCTATATTTTATTAAAGGTTCTTCTATGTAGGTTATTTTTCCTGTTTGACTAAGTATTAATGGAATCCAATAATCATGAAGCACATATTTACTTGTTTTTGGAAGTGGTAAAAATTTATTTATTAAATCTTTTTTTGAAAGTATTGTGCAACCTGTTACAAAATTGTTTAAATATAAACTTTTGAAATTATTGTATTTTTTGATTTTTTTATAAATTCCTTTTAATTTCCAATAAGATTCATAAATTACTTTTAAATTTTCATCAACAACTTCTAAGTCTGAATAAACTAAATCGCTTTCAGTTTCTTCTAAAGTTTTAATTGATTTTTCTATTTTATTTTCTTTCCAAATATCATCTTGGTCTGAAAACATATAATATTTTGCTTCTACTTTTTTTAATAAGAATTCAAAATTTTTTATTATTCCTAAATTTTCATTTTGAAAAAATAAAACAATTCTATTATCTTTTTTACTATATTCTTCTAAAATGCTTTTTGTTTTATCTGTTGAACCATCATCTGATATAAGTAATCTAAAATTAGAATAACTTTGAGATAAAATACTGTCTAGCTGTGATTTTAAATATTTTTCTCCATTATATGTAGCAAGCAAAATGTCTACATTTGTATTTTTCATTTATATCCTCTCTTAACTTTTTTTATAAAACATCTGCAAAATCTTTCTTTGTTTTCTTAAATACTCTATTTCCCCAAAAGAAAATTATAATTGTTAAAGCCCAAAAAATTATTGTGAATAGAAAATTGCTTTCTGTAATGATTGTAGAATGTTCCATAAATGCTTGTCTAAATCCCTCTACTAAATAAGTAAATGGCATGCATTTAAATAAATAAACTAATTTTGAACCTGCTATAAAATCTAAGTTCCAAATTATTGGTGTAAACCACATACATAACTGAATTACTATTGTAAGTAATTGTGCAAAGTCTGGAACTACAGTAGTTAAAGCTGATGTAAATCTAGTTAAAGCAATTATGAAGCAAATTGCACAAAATAGTATGTAGATAACATTAATAAAATTTGGTACATATCCAAATAATGATGCAACAACTATTGCAATTGTAATTAAAAATATACCAATAAAACTAGCAGATGTAAGTGATATTACTGGAATAATATCTACTGGAAAAACAACTTTTTTAACCAAATAGCTATAATTTCTAATTGAGTTACTTGAAGTTAAAATCGCATCACTGCAAAACATCCACATAGACATTCCTGGTAAAAACCAAACAACATAAGGATATTCTCCACTGCTTCCAGATTTTAAAATATATTGAAATACAATTACATATGTAATCATAAATACAAAAGGTTGTGCAAACCCCCAAATGGTTCCTAAACTAGTATTTGCAAACCTATTTCTAAAATCATTTTTTCCAAGTTTAATTGCTAATTTTCTGTTTTTAAAAAGTATTCTAAAAAATTCCATATTTTTTCCTTTTTTACCCAATAATTTTACTCGTGTATTATATCATTTAAACATATCATTTTCAACATTTTACGAATATTTAATTGTGAATTTTTTGTGCATAAAAAAAGGTCAAAATGTTAACTTTTAAAAAACATTTTAACCACTTTTTACATTACTAAAAATCTTGTTTATTCTAATTAATTATTTTTTTCAAAATTCCATGCATCCCTACAAATATCTTCTAAGCTTTTTTCTGTTTTCCAGTTTAATTCTCTTAATGCTTTAGAAGGATCTGCATAACATTCTGCTAAGTCTCCTGCTCTTCTTTCAACTATTTTATAGTTTACTTTTACATTATTTACTTTTTCAAAAGTTTTTACCATTTCTAAAACACTTATGCCTTTTCCAGAGCCTAAATTATAATAGTTTAAACCTTGTTTCATATTTTCTAAAGCTTTTACATGTCCTTTTGCTAAATCAACAACATGAATATAATCTCTTATTCCTGTACCATCTGGTGTTGGATAATCATCTCCAAATATGCTTAGTACTTCTAGTTTTCCTGATGCAACTTTCATAATATATGGCATTAGGTTATTTGGAATTCCATTAGGCTCTTCTCCGATTAATCCAGATTCATGTGCTCCCACTGGATTGAAATATCTAAGAATAGTAATATTCCAAGTATTATCTGAAGCATATAAGTCTTCTAATATTTTTTCTATCATACTTTTTGTTGTTCCATAAGGATTAGAAGTTTCTCCTCTTCCCATGGTTTCTATACATATGCCTGTTTCTTTATTACCATATACAGTTGCTGATGAGCTAAATATGAATTTTTTTACATTGTATTTTTTCATTATATTTAAAAGATTTAATGTACTCATTAAATTATTTGAATAATACATCAATGGCTTTTCTACTGATTCTCCAACAGCCTTATAACCAGCAAAATGTATTACACTATCTATTTCATTTTCTTCAAATACTTTTTCTACATCTTCTTTATTTAATAAATCATACTTATAAAATTTAAATTTTTTTCCTGTAATTTTTTCTAATTTATCTAAAACCTCTATTTTACTGTTATATAAATTATCTAAAATAATTATTTCATTATTTTCTTTTGCAAGTTCAACTACTGTGTGTGAACCAATAAATCCTAAACCACCTGTTACTAATATTTTCATTTTCAATTTTATATATTAAATTAATATATTCTCCTTATTATTTTATTTAGATTTTTAAAGTAAATCTATAAACTTTTATTTTTCTATGTATTTATAAATTGCATAATTTGGAGTTTCGTTTATTTTCTCAAATCCATAATCTTCCATTTTTCCATTTAAAACTACTGCTTTCTTAAATACAACATAATTGCATTTTTTTTCTTTAGCAATTGCAGTAATACCTTTTACATTTCCAGAATTTGATTCTGTCCAAGCCGGAATGTCAAAATAAATTCCATCTGGTTGCCTTTTATATAATAATTCTATGCTAGCATCTATTTGTCTAATATGTGCTACAAGTGTTTCTGGAACAATTGCTTTTTTGTATTCTGCCTCATCTGCTCCAATTAATTGTGCAACCAAAACACTTTCATCTGGCAATTTATATAAGTTTCCTGTTTTAGTAAAATTATCTTTATTATATATTAATCTTCCGCTAAATATTATGATTACAACAATTCCTACACTTGCTATTATTTTATTTTTTCCTTCTTGTTCTTTTATAAATCTCACAGAAAAATAAGCTATTTCAATTATTAATGGTATTAACCAATAAACTCTCCAATATGTATTTTCAAAAAAATTTCCAATTAATTTATGAAATATAGGATTTATAGTTATAATCATCATTATTATTGGATATAAAACAAATAATAATTTTACTTTCTTGTCTTTTTCTTTTAATAAAAAATATAAAATTCCTATTAAAAGCAAAGCAACATACATTCCTTCGCCTTTATACTCTATAAATGTATTCTTTACTATTTCTATATTTTCTTTTAACATTTCTTCTCCTTATATCTTATAAAAAATATATTAAGCCATAAATAAGACTTGGCATAGAGCAAATTATAGCTTTTATCATATTTATTAAAAACTTTTTAATTTTAAAATCATAAAATTCTAGTGTAAAGAATATTACAACTATTTCTATTGGTATTAGTCCTATTGCCATAGTGGTTGTAAGATTTGAAGCTAAAGTTAGTATTATAATTAAAATGCAATATAAAAATTTATAATCATTTTTATTTGCTTTCAAAATAAATAATAACACAGCTGGCATCATTAAGTTTGCAAACACTGCTTTTCCCTGCCATATACGAAATAGTAAAAAAGCACTAGCAGGTCTTACAGAATATCCACCAAAAATATTTAAAAGATTAATTAGTGCTACAAAAGACATTGCTGATTTTATATCTTCATCAAAAAGTTCTTTTGCTAAAAGATAATACACACTATATATTACTGGCAATATAAAAATTGGAAAAACCACATGTGATACTATGTCTGGATGCATATTAATTAGTTTTGAGACTATTGTCATAAATAAAGGAAATGGAGCTAGCATATATCTATAGTCTGTCTGCTCTCCTCCAAGAGCTCCTGTAGTTGGAGAATATTTATATAACGTATTTGTTTGAAGAGTTGTGGTAATAGAACCAACATAAAAAGCATCATCATCATCTATATGGGTGTAAGCTACAAACATATAAATTTGAAAAGCAATTAATATTATGCAAACTGCACTTAATATCTTAGGTAATCCTTTAAACCCTTTTATTGTAGCCCAAAATATTTCCTTAAAATTATTTCTATTTACAATTATTGATATAATCATTAAAATTCCAATTATAATTACATAAGTTTTAAATAGAAAAATAAAACTTTTTTCCATAAAAATCATTGGAACAGAAATTAACTGACATATAGCAAGTTCTACCAAATAGCCAACTAGTATTGCAAATAGCAAATTATTTTTTTCCTTTTCAAGAAAATGTGTTATCAGCAATCCTAGTAAAAATGGTGCTATAATAAATATAATTAAAGTTATTATACCTTTTAAAATCATTTATTTATCTCTCCTACTTTCTTCCATCTTTTAACATTAAGCTTACTATTTGCATGTAATAATGGTATTGTAATTACAAAGATTAAGCACATTGTGTCTACACAACCAATTGAAAATCTTGATAAACTTTCAAAACTACAGTAAATAGCAAAGCTAGCATAAAGTGAAATATAAAATCTCTTGTATTTTGTTCTTAAATTAGATTTTAAAACTTTTCTTAGTACAGTTATATATATGTATATAAAATAAATTAATTCCATTATTCCACCAGCTACTAAAGCCTCTACGTAAAAGCTATGAAATTGAGTAACTTCATAATCATTTGCTTTTAATAGTTCTATTCCAGCAAACCTACCTATTCCAAATAGCATACTTTCTGGTTTTTTTGAAATAGTTTGAAAAGCTATATTCCAAAAATTACTTCTTCCTGTAAAGTTTTTTAATGACTTTTCTCTTATAAATACGTTTTTAAAAACTTTTACTATTTTTTCTTCAAGATTTGGAAAACGAAGTTTTATCATTCCCCAACATGAAATTGCAATTAAAATTGCTAATAAGACCAATATTATTTTCGTCTTCTTATGTATTTTATTAGTGGTAATAAAAAATAATGTTAGAAAAATTCCTGTACATAGTAATCCTGTTCTTGAAGCTGTTGTTATTAAATTAAATAGGAAAAATAAAAATATAATGCTTAATACTATTTTAGGTTTTCTTTTATGTGCTTTTAAAAATAAAATAATTGTAGAAGCTATAGAAAAATATAGGAAACATGCAAATTGATTTCTATGTGCAAAAAAGCTTTTTATGCCAACTACTCTTGCTTCTTCTTTAATACCAAATACTGTAAGCATAGATTTAGAATACATTATTAAATTAACTACACATGCAAGAATTCCAATTAAAATTATTCCTACATAAAAAAGATATATTGATTTTTGCTTTACTTTAATAATACTTAAAGCACATATGAAAAGCATAGCTATATTTAATGTTATGCAAACTATATTTGCTAAGTCCATTATTTGAAAGTTTCCTTCAAATAAATTTTTAACTTGAATTATTAAAGTAATTATAGTAACTATACTTAGTAAAATAATATTTCTCTTAGTTTCTTTTGTTATTTTTGTGTTTTTGAAAATAAATAGTGCTAAAAGAATACATTCAACTGCAAAAACGATTCCCATTTGTTTTACAGTAACAGCAACAGAATTTGTAGTATTTATATTATTCATAAATAGCGGTAAATAATTTAAAAATACTATAATGAATAAAATTACTGGTAATTTACCTTTATTTAAAATTTTATTATTCATTTGCCTGCTCCTTGTTTATTTCTTTTCTAGATTTTACTAGTAATATTATAAATAATATCCACTGAATAACTGAAGATATTAAGTTTGCAAAAGTAAATCCTATTAATTCATAATTTTTACTTAAAGTATATCCTAATATTGCAAATGAAGCAAAATATATTATGTATGTAAATACTAGTTTATTTGTATTACTGTATTTTAATAATACAGATTTTATAAGAGATGTTGCTGTTCCAAAAGCACTTGTTATTGATATTGGAATTATTAAAATCATTCCATCTAATAAGAATTCATTATATAGTATTTTTAAAAAAATATATGTTAGCGGAATTGTAAGAATCGTAACTATTAATAATACTGGTATATTTGCTAACATTGTAATTTTTATTATTTTCGATTTTTTGTCTTTTTCATTAATATTTGAAATCCAAGATAATATTACACTTGACATTGGGTTTGTTATTAAGCTTGTAACTTTTGACATGGAAGTTACTGCATAATAAATAGAAACTGAAAGTGCTCCAAACATTGGATATATTAAAAATTTATCAAAATATGCCATTAAATTTGTGAGTAAAGATACAAATCCTAATTTGAAAAATTTTTTTATAGTATTTATCATTTCTTTAGTCTTTTTTAACTTCATTTCTAAAAGATCTGAATTTTTAAGTGCATAAACTATAGAAATTAATTCTGGTATAAATAGCAATAAATATATGTTCTTGTAAAAGTAAAATAATATTAAGCTAATTATAATTCCAACTAAATAGCATAAATTTTGAAAAATTACTTTATTAAATTTTTTCTTTAATCTATAAAAACATGTTGCATATAATCTTACATTAGCCATTAAAATTGTTAATGTAAATAGAATACTACCTATTATACTATATTTTAAATACAATAAGATTGGAAAAACAATTATACAAATTATTGGAGAAATTGTAATCAATATTCTCGAAAAATCTCCTATTTTTCCCTCTTCTTGATAATTGCTATCTTGAACTAGCCTAACATTTCCAAGCTCTCCGCCTGTTACATTACATATAAGATTTAATATTGATAAATATAATACCATTCCAGCATAAATATCTACATCTACCATTTTTTTAAGTAGTGGCAATAATAGAATTTGCTGAGATGCAATATAAATTCCAAAGCCTATCATATTTAAAACCATATCTGATAAAAAGCTTTTGTATTTTTTTATAAAATTCATATTTATTCCTTTTTTCAACCTTCTATTAGTTTTTCTATTTCTAAATAAGTTTCTTTTCTGTTAAATTTTTCTTCTGCTAATTTTCTATTGTTTTTTCCTAGTCTTTCTCTTAAGTCTTTATCTTTACAAAGCTCTTCTATTTTATTAGCTAGTTCTTCTGAATTTCCACATTCTACATTAAATCCAATTTGATAATCTTCAACTAGCTTTCTATATTCTACTGACTCTTGTGTGCTTACAACTGGAAGTCCAGCAGCAGCATAATCTCCAACTTTGTTGATAATACTTTGAGCTGCGCCCTTTGTTATTGGATTTACTGCAATATCACAAGAGCAAAGTTTTCCTACCATTTCTTCATAGTTTAAGTATCCAACAAATTCTGCATTAATGCCTTTTTCTTTTGCATATTCCTCGAACTCAGCTCTTAAAGGACCTTTTCCCATTACAACAAATAAAATATTTTTTATATTTTTTTGCTGTAAAATTTTAATACTATCTATAACACATTTTAAATCATAACTATGTCCTAATGTGCCAATATATGCAACTCTAATTACATCATCAAATTTGTCTATTTTATTTTCTTCTTTGCATTCATCAAAATAGTCTAAATCTGTGCCTAAAAACACACTTATTTTATTTTTATATTTTTTATTAACCGTTCCTGCTCTATCTGCATACGTATTTGAAACAGCAACTATATCATCTGCTGATTTATAAATTTCATTTGCTTTTCTTTCCATTGGGAAAAATATTATACTACTAATTATAGGAATATTAAATACCATTTTAAATGCTTCTGGCCATAAGTCTTGAATATCTATAATAAATCTTATATTATTCTTTTTTGCATATTTTGATGTAACAAAGGCCACATCTAAAGATGGAATTGCACAATAAATAACATCTGGTTTATCAATTTTTTCTAAATACTTTTCTAAATTTTTAGCTAAAACATGATGTGAATAAAATCTTCTAAGTGAAACATTTTTCTTATAGCCCGGTTCATCTATTAAAGTTACTTTATACCCTTCATCTGGAATAACTTTATTAGAATCTCTATGTTGTTTATTAGAGTGAGAAAAATTTGTTGTTATAAGTTCAATATCATTATTTTCTTTTAATTTATTTAT
This sequence comes from uncultured Clostridia bacterium, assembly GCA_947601495.1. Lineage (GTDB taxonomy): Bacteria > Bacillota > Clostridia > TANB77 > CAG-508 > Scatovivens. Next base: position 149,557 of record CANQGE010000001.1, read on the forward strand.
TAAGTATGTGAATCTATTGTTATCATTTTCTCCTGGTATTGAAGTATATTGAGCAACAAAAAGAATCTTTTTCTTCATAAACAACCCTCCTATTTATTTTCTATAAGCTGGAAAAAAGTTTTCATTCTCACTAACATTTTTTATTTTACACAATTTGCTATATGTTTCCTTGTTCCATACCTTTTTTCCTATATAAAAATTTAATTCCCCATTTTTATTAAAAGATTTTTTAAATTTTAGAAGTGGACTATTATCTCCTCCATAACCTCCGCCTAAGTGAAATTTCTTATATCCTTTTTCACACAACTCTTTTGCTGCTTCATATAAAGATAAATTATTTGCTCCTAAACTCATATAATCTGGGTCTGAACCACTTAAATGATAATTTGCATTTTCTCCATTATAGATTACAATAAGTGAGTTTATAGGTTTTTCATTATAATATGCCGTATAAATTAGTGCATTATTTTTCATATTATTATAAATACTATCAAAAAAAACTTTTGAAAAGAAATAATAATTTGTAGCATTTAATCTTTTCATTGTTTTATTATATAAATCAATAAATTCATCTAGCATTTCTTTAGAAAAGCCAGATTTTACTATTACATTATTTTTCTGTGCTTTTCGTATAGTATTTCTACATTCACTTTTCATATCATTCCAAATTTGTTCTTCATTTTCTAGTTTTATATGAACAGTTTTTGAAATATTTAAAATTTGATAATCTGTATTATTATATAGTTCATAATTATCTGCTAATGGATTTAATCTTAAAAATTCAGAAATTATATTGTTATTTTTACAATATTTTTCAAATTCGCTAAAAAAATATTTTAATAAATCTTCATCTTTTTCACCAGCAATATCTACTCCTCCATATCCATAAGGAGTTATAATATCAAAATATTTATCTTTTTCTATTTCATTTTTTAAAGCTTCATCAGTAGTAACATCTCTTTTTAAAAATACATTAAAAACATAATTATCATTATTTTTAGCATAGGCTAAATAAGGGATTCCTTCTTCATTTTTATAAAAAGCATCTACATATTCCCATTGATAATAAATTTCTTTATTTTGTACTATTTTTTTCCAACTTGCTTTATCTGAAAAGCTTATTACTTCAAAATTCATTTTTTCCCTCTTAATTTATGATTTCCAATCTAATAGTAGTTCTACGTCATTAGTTGAATAACAATATATTTTATCTTTAAAACAGTTTTTTAACTTATCATTATTAGATAGTAAAATAGAATCTTTTTCTATACTTTGTTTTACATTGTTCTGGTCTATTTGAATAATATTATCAAATAAGTTTTCAGATATTTTTTTGTTTTTTAAATATTTAATTGCTATGTCTTTATTTTCTGTTAACAAGTTAATTTTTTTATTTTTATTAACACATTGATATAAATACATTATAAAAGATGTATCTATTTTTTCTTTAAAACAGCTTTCAAAATCAATATAAACTTCATTATATTTAATATCTAAAATATATCTGGCAAAAAATTGTTGGTCTACTTCTATATCAGCATATTGATTAAATAAGTAATTTACATTTTGGTTGTCAAAATCTTTTAAAGCCATAAGTGGTAAATTTACGTCTAGACTTCTATTTATTCCAAAAGAACTAGAAAGTCTAGAAGCTATTTCAAGTAATTTGAATTTTCCATTTTTATCTTTTTTTATTTGGAAAAACCAATTTCCCCTAAAATTTATTTCTTTATTTAAAATTTCAGCAATATGTTTAATTTCTTCAGTTATTTTTATTCTTCTAGCATGTATATCTATTCCAGCAAGCATGTTTTCTACTACTCTTGGATTGCAAAATAATAAATTTCTGTTTTTATCTGTAAAGCAATCTATCCCTACTTCTTCTCCAGGTAGATATTCACAAATTATCATATTTGGTTCGCTTGTTATATATAATTCAAGTTGTTTTTCATCTTCAATTTTGTAAGCGTGTCTTGCACCTTGATCATTGTCTTTTTTTATGAAAACAGGAAATGATTTTACTTCATTTGGTTTATACGTTTTTGGAATGAAATCGTACTTTTTCAATTTTTCATATGTTTTACTTTTATATCTGCTAAGTAATGCTGTTTCATAGTCTGAAGAAACTATTGTGGCATTAATTTTCTCTTTATTTTCTTGTAAAAATAAAACTAAATCATCATGTTCTGCCATTATAAACTTAAAATTATATTCTTTAATTATATTATTTAAAACTTCTATAAAATTTTCTTCATTCATATTAGGAAGACTATCAATGTAATTTTCAAATATGTATTTACCGTGATTTTCATATGTTGAACTTCCCCAAAGTTCAAATTCATCATTATTTTTCAATTCTGTATTTATATAAGTTGCAACCATCATTCCACAATTTATCAGCAAAACTCTTTTTTTCAATATTACTTTACCTCCAATAAATTATCTTAACTATTATTACTTTCTTGTCTATATTCATCAAAATCAAGTATTGAGTTAGGTTCTCCTATTGCAATGTCCTCTCTTTTTAATACTTTAAAAAATGTTTTAAATAATATTTTTAAATCATTTATAAAAGTAACATTATTTACATATTTTAAGTCATACTCAAATCTTTGTTCCCAAGTTAAATTATTTCTTCCATTTATTTGAGCAAGTCCTGTTAAACCAGGTCTTACATCATGTCTATGTCTTTCTTCTTGTGTATAAAAAGGTAAATATCTTACAAGTAATGGTCTTGGTCCAATTAAGCTCATATCTCCTTTTAAAATATTAACAAGTTCTGGAAGCTCATCTAAACTTGTACTTCTTAATATTTTTCCAAACTTTGTTAATCTTTTAGTATCTGGAAGTAAATTTCCGTTTTCATCTTTTTTATCTGACATACTTCTAAATTTATAAAGCTTAAATATTTTTTCATTTTTTCCAGGACGTTCTTGTTTAAAAATTATTGGACTTCCAAGCTTTATTCTTACTAAAATTGCTACAATTAACATTATTGGTGATAAAATAATTAAACTAATTAAACTAATAAGTATATCTAAAAATCTTTTAAAAAATTTTTTATACATTTTTTCTCCGTTTAAAATAAATTTATTTAATTTATACGTATTTATATATAATTATATTTATTGTAAATGAAAATTTCGAATTGAAAACAATTGAGCTAGAATTGATTAATAATTTTTTTGGAAAGAGTTCATCTTTTGATGGAAGGGTGCCAAAAAAATTATTTAACAATTCTGTGATAATTGTTTGAACGAGAAATTGGAATGAGCAATAAATATAATTATATAAATAGTGTTTTCACAATATTTATAACTCTTTCTAAATCCGCATTAGTCATTTTCGTATCAGATGGCAAGCATACTCCTCTTGTAAATAAGTCTTCTCCAACGCTTACTTCATCTTGCAAAGTAATAAAATCATATTTTTCAAATATTGGTTGCATATGCATTGGTTTCCAAACCATTCTTGATTCAATATTTTCTTTTTCTAAGCTTTCTATTATGTCTAAAGGTTTTACTTTTGAATTCTTTTTTAATATTATTGTTGAAAGCCAACGATTTGATCTTTCATATTCTTTTTCGTCAGTTATTTCTATATCTTTTATATCTTTAAAAGCTTTTTTATAAGTATCAAAAATTTCTCTTTTTTTAGCAACTCTATTCTCTAAAACCATCATTTGTCCTCTACCAATTCCGGCTAAAACATTGCTCAATCTATAATTATAGCCTATTTCTGAATGTTGATAGTATTTTGCTGGATCTTTACTTTGAGTTGACCAAAATTTTACTTTTTTTACTAATTCCTCATCATCTGATACTAACATTCCTCCACCAGTTGTAGTAATTATTTTGTTTCCATTAAAAGAAAGTGCAGAGCATTTTCCAAAAGTTCCTAAAAATTTTTCTTTATATTTTGAGCCTAATCCTTCTGCTGCATCTTCTAAAATTGGTACATTATGTTCTTTACAAATTTTGCAAATTTCATCCATATTAGATGCTCTACCATATAAGTGAACTATAATTACAGCTTTTGGATTAGGATATTTTTCAAATGCTTTTTCTAAAGCTTTTGGATCCATATTCCAAGTTTCATAATCTGAATCAATAAAAACAGGTGTTGCGTTCTCATATATAATTGGATTTACACTTGCAGAAAATGTAAGGTCTGAAACAAAAACTATATCATTTTTTGATACTCCTAATGCTTTTAATCCTAAATGAATTGCTGCACTCCCACTAGAAAGTCCAACAGATGCCTTTATTCCTAAATAGCTTCTAACGCTTTCTTCAAATTTATTTAAATTTTCTCCAACTGTTGATAACCAGTTTGTGTCAAATGCTTCTTTAACAAACTTCTCTTCATATTTTTCGTCTGACATATGTGGTGATGCTAAGTAAATTCTTTCCATTTTTATACTTCCTTTATTTTTTATTTTCTTCATGATATGTAGGTATAATTTCTTTCATAACAGATTTTGTATCTTTTAAATCTGCATTTTCTTTATTTAATAAATCATTTAATTTTTCTAATTTTTTCTCAATATCATCCATTGTTATGTCCATTGGCTCTGCAACAAAAATTTTGTCGTGAGCTGTTTTTTGAAGTCCTTCTTCCCCCATTAAAAGCTCTTCATATAATTTCTCTCCAGGTCTTAATCCTGTTATTTTAATTTCGATGTCTTCATTTGGAACATATCCTGAAAGCTTTATTAAACTTACTGCTAGATCATAAATTTTTACTGGCTCTCCCATATCTAGAACGAATATTTCTCCACCATTAGCATATGTAATTGCTTGAAGTATTAATTCTACTGCTTCTGGAATAGTCATAAAAAATCTAGTTATTTCTTTATGTGTAACAGTAACTGGTCCACCATCCATAATTTGTTTTTTAAATAGCGGAACAACAGAGCCATTACTTCCTAAAACATTTCCAAAGCGAACAGCTACAAATTCTGTTTCACTTACTTTGTTTTTAGCTTGAACTATCATTTCACACATTCTCTTTGTAGCTCCCATTATGTTTGTTGGGTTTACAGCTTTATCTGTTGAAATTAAAATAAATCTTTTTACTTTAAACTTGTCTGCTACATTTGTAACATTATATGTTCCAAAAATATTGTTTTTAATTGCCTCTAATGGACTATTTTCCATTAAAGGAACATGTTTATGTGCTGCTGCATGAAATACCAAATAAGGATTATACTTTTCAAAAACTTCTTCTAATCTTTTTTTATCTCGAACACTTGCTATAATTGCATCTATTTTTGCTTTAGGATGTTTTGTTTTTAGTTCAATTTCTATATCGTATAAGCTATTTTCATAAATATCTAACATTACTAGTTTTTCTGGCTTATATTTTATTATTTGTCTACAAAGTTCTGAACCAATTGATCCACCAGCTCCTGTAACTAATATGGTTTTATCTTTTATTAAATTTTCTATGTTGTTATTATCTAGTTTTACAGGATCTCTTCCCAAAATATCCTCTATTTCAACATCTCTTAAGTTTTCAAATAATTTTTTATTTCTAATTATTTCTTTCATTCCAGGCAAAATTCTAACTTTTGCTCTTGTTTGCTGACATATATTTAATATTTGTTTTTTATTTTCATTATCTATATTTGCAATAGAAAAGAAAATTAAATCTATTTTATTTTCCTCGCAAATTCTAACAATATCATTTCTGTTTCCAATTATTTTAACGCCAGAAATGCTGTAATTTAGCCTTTTAGGGTTATCGTCTATTATTCCAACAATATTGTAAATTTCTTTCATGTTTGAATGAACTGTTTTTATAATTTCATGAGCTGCATTTCCAGCTCCAATTATAAGTAAATTTTTTTGAACTTCTTTATTTACTCTAGCATTTTTATTAAAAATATCATTTACTAAAATATATCTTAAAACTACTCTATAAGAAACCATTAAAATAGCAATAAAAATTCCAGCTAAAATAATAAGTCTTGTAGTTTCCAACATAAAAACGTTAAAAACTTTTCTTACAATGGCTATAATAAATGAAGATATAATGCACAAAATAAAATAAATTAAATAATCTTTTCCATCTTCATATCTTATTAAATTTTTATATCTTCTCGTTATTTGAAATACAAATTGATAAACAATTGCTGAAACTATTAAAGTATTCAAAAATCTTTTAGTATAGTATGCATCTAATAAAAGAGAACCATTATTTATAAGTACTATTCCTGAATAGTATGCGAAGGCTATACACAATATATCTAAAAAAACTAAAATTATATTTCTAAATTTACTAAGCTTTTTAATTTTATCCAATTCTTATACCTCTTTTTAACCTATTAAATCTTTCATATTTTATCATTTTCTTTCACTTTCTTCAAGTTAATATAGTGATTTTACACAAAAAATTCACGAAACTTTTTTGCATTATAAAAAAGCTAGAAATTATATTTCTAGCTTTTTATATATTAACTTTATTTTTAACTTTTTAAAACAAATTAAAATAATCTTGTCTACTATGTAAATATTATTTTATATAGTTCTTCATTTGTATCCATATTTTTTCCTCATTCTTTTAAAAACTATATCTCCATCAGTAACTTCGCCTTTTTTTATTTGTTCTTCTCCCTTTTTCAATTTTGATATAAATTTAGATTCAATAACTCTTTTATAATCATCTATATTCATTATAACAACATCAGATTTATTTTTTCTTTTCACTACAATTGTATCATTAATTTCATCTTCGTCTAAAGTTTTTTCTATTTCTGCAACTGTTATTTCTCTTTGCATGCCAATAACCTCCTTGCTCAGTTAATTTGTTATTATTATATCACTTTTTTTTTAAATAATCCATTTATTAAAAAATTTTCTATAAAAAAATCCTAAATTATTAAGTAATTTAGGATTTAAAAATTTTCTATTTAATTAAATATTCTGGATGTGCTAAATACCAATCAATTGTTTTAACAATTCCATCTTTAAACATTGTTTTTGGTTCCCAACCAAATTCATTTTTTAATTTAGTAGGATCTATTGCATATCTGTAATCATGACCCTTTCTATCTTCTACATAAGAAATTAAAGATTCTGGTTTTCCAAGTCTTTCCAATATTAGTTTTACAATTTCTATATTTCTTTTTTCATTATGTCCACCAATGTTATATCTTTCACCTTTTTTGCCTTTATGTAAAATTATATCAATAGCTTCACAATGATCTTCTACATAAAGCCAGTCTCTAATATTTTGTCCTTTTCCATATACAGGTAGTTTTTCATCTTTTAATGCCATAGAAATCATATGTGGTATTAATTTTTCATGATGTTGATATGGACCATAATTGTTTGAACAATTTGTTACACTTACATTCATTTTGTATGTTTCGCTATAAGCTAAAGCAACTAAATCTGATGAAGCCTTTGATGCTGAATATGGGCTATTTGGTTTAATAGGAGAAGTTTCTGTAAAATATCCAGTTTCTCCAAGTGTTCCATAAACTTCATCTGTTGAAACATGAACAAATTTATTTGGGCTTCCTTCTCCCCAAAATTGTTTTGCAGCTTCTAAAAGTGTATGTGTTCCAATTACATTTGTGTGTGTAAATATAAAAGGATTTTTAATGCTGTTATCAACATGTGATTCTGCTGCAAAATGAACTATTGCGTCTATATTATATTTTTTGTATGTTTCCATAACAAAATCGAAATCGCATATATCACCTTTTACAAAAGTAATTTTATCTTTTATTCCATCTAAATTGTGCAAGTTTCCTGCATAAGTTAATTTATCATATACAATTATATTATATTTTCCTTCATATTTTTTAACCATTAACTCTGCAAAATTTGCACCTATAAAACCTGCTGCACCTGTAACTAAAATATTTTTCATTTTTTCCTCCTAATATTTGCTTAAAATTTAATTATTTATTTTTTTATTTATATAGTCCATAGCCATAGTATTTATTTCATTTAATTTTTCTCTTGTATATTCGTCTTTTGCATCTATTTTTTCAATTACTTTTCTTATATAATCTTTTTCTTTAACAAGTTTCAAAGTTTCAATAAAATTTAAATCATATATATAAGAAATTATTACTACTAAAAAGTCTATATTTGATTTTATGTTTTCATATAGTAATAATTGCTGTTTTGAAAAATCATTAAAATATTCTGGACTTATAATTTCTTTGGAAACATCATTTGTTTTTATATGAACACAATCTTCTAATTTATTTTCCAAAAGCACTCTATAAATATCTAATTTATCTGCATCTCTAATTATTTTACTATGCAATAATTCTTGCTTAGATAGTCCTTCTTCAATTTTGATAGTGTTATGATTTTTAATGGCTTTATAAATTATGCTATCATATTTTTCATCTTCTACAAATTTTCTAATTAAATTGTTTTCAAACAATATTTCTACAGCTTTTTCAGCATGATTAATGCTATCTTTATCTGCAAAAGTTCCATATATTCTAAGCTGTTCAAATCTTCCAATATCATGAAGAAGTCCTATTAGTTCTGCTAAATTTTGTTCTTCTTGAGATAAGTTCAAAAATTTAGCAATTTGCTTTGCATTTTCAGAAACATGATTTATGTGTACAATCTTTAATTTAACTCTTGAATCTGATGTATCATAATTAGAAACATATTCTTTAAAATAATTTTTTGCTTTTACTATATCTATCATTCTAACACCTTATTTTAAATGAGAAAATAAATCTGTTTTTCTTAGTTCTGCTAAAGTTGGCCATTTGCCATCTTTTTCAGAAGTTAAATATTCTTCTGGTTTCATTCCTGGAACTTCTGGCCATACAATTCCTATTTCTGGATCATTCCATTTTAATCCACCTTCTGCTGAATGATTATATACATCATCACATTTATAGCTAAATTCAGCTTCTTCTGAAAGAACTAAAAATCCATGAGCAAATCCTCTAGGAATCATAAACATTTTCTTGTTTTCTTCAGATAAAATTACACCTTCCCATTTTCCATAAGTTTTACTTCCTGGTCTTAAATCTACTGCTACATCAAAAACTTCGCCTTTTATACATCTAACAAGTTTTGCTTGTGTATTTTCTTTTTGAAAATGTAATCCTCTTAAAACTCCTTTTTTTGATTTTGATTGATTGTCTTGTACAAAATCATTTTTTATTCCGATTTCTTCAAAATCTGCTTTACTATATGTTTCCATAAAGTATCCTCTATTATCACCAAACACTGTTGGCTCAATTACATATACTCCGTCTATTGAAGTATCTTTTCTAGTAAATTTGCTCATTTTTTTCTCCTTTTTTTAAATTTTTCAACTATTTTATATCAAAAAAAATATTATTTTTCAAGTATATATAATTTTAAAAATATTAAGCTGTAAAATAATTTACAGCTCAATATTACATACATTTTTAGTTTTAATTTGCACTAAATAAATCACTTTCGTATATTTCTTTATATTCTTTATAATCTTGTTCTGCAATTCTCTTTAAATATTTTCCATATTCTGTTTTCTTATATTTTTCTGCTTCTGTTAATAATTCTTCTTTAGAAATCCATTCATTTCTATAAGCAATTTCTTCTAGACAAGCAATTTGTGTTCCTTGTCTTAACTCAATTGCTTTAACATAATCTGAAGCATCAGATAATCTATCTGCAGAACCTGTATCAAACCAAGCATATCCATTTCCTAAAGGTATAACATTTAATTTTCCGTTTTCCATATATTTCTTATTTACATCTGTTATTTCTAGTTCTCCTCTAGGTGAAGGTTTAATTGATTTTGCAATTTTTACAACATCATTATCATAGAAATAAATTCCTGGAACAGCAAAATGTGATTTTGGTTCTTTTGGCTTTTCTTCAATAGATAAAGCTTTTCCAGTTTTGTCTATTTCTACAACTCCATAAGATGTTGGATCTGCGACTTGATATCCAAAAATAATTCCACCTTCTTTTAGATGGCTTGCTGCTTTTAGAACTCTTTCTACTCTTGAGCCATATATCATGTTATCTCCTAAAATTAGAGCTACATTGTCTTTTCCAATAAAATCTTCTCCAAGAATAAAAGCATCAGCTAGTCCAACTGGTTTTTCTTGAACTTTATATTCCAATTTCATTCCAAATCTAGAACCATCACCTAATAAACTTTTAAATGCTGGTAAATGAACAGGTGTTGAAATAATTAAAACTTCTCTAATTCCTGCCATCATTAAAGTTGATAAAGGATAATAGATCATTGGTTTGTCATATACTGGTAGCATTTGTTTTGATACAGCTAGTGTTACTGGATATAATCTTGTAGCACTACCTCCTGCTAAAATAATACCTTTCATTATTTTAATTCCTCCTTCAAATATTCTTTTAATGCTTCTTCCCAATTTGCTGGAACTATTCCAACATTTTTTAGTTTATCTTTTGATAATTGACTATTCTTTGGTCTATCACTAGATGCAGGATACATTGCTTTATATTCTTCTGAAGTTATTGCTTTTACTTTTGTTTTGATATTTGCATATTCAAATATTTTTCTAGTAAATTTGCACCATGTAGTAAATCCTTCATTTGTTGAATGATAAATTCCATATTCTGGCTCTTTTTCCATTATTTTTTCTATAATTTCACAAAGTGTTGTTGTTGAAGTAGGACTTCCATGTTGGTCATCTACAACTGATATTTCATCATGTGTTTCAGATAATTTAAGCATTGTTTTTACGAAATTTTTTCCACCTAGTCCATAAAGCCATGCTGTTCTTAGTATGTAATATTTTCCTGCTTTTTTAGCATTTTGCTCACCTACTAATTTTGTTCTCCCATAAGCACTAACTGGATTTGGTTCCATATCTTCTGTGTATATTTCGTCAACAGGCTTATTTCCTGCAAAAACATAGTCTGTACTAATATGTATTAAAGTAGCATTTTCTTGTTTTGCTGCTTCTGCAATATTTTCTAGTGCTGTTCCATTAACAGCTAATGCTAAATCTTCTTTTACTTCACATGCATCAACATTTGTAAATGCTGCACAGTTAATTATAAAGTATGGTTTTATTTCTTTTGCCTTTGCAAGAACTGCTGATTTGTCGCAAATATCTAGAGTTTCTATTGTTGTTCCCACTACGTCATAATTTTTTTCAAGTCTTTCTTTAAGCTCTCCACCAAGCATTCCATCTGCTCCAATTAAAAACACTTTCTTCATTTTGTTTTTTACTCTATTAGATTTTTAATCTAATATCCTTTCTTCTTATTTTTTAATGTACACATTATATCACAGGTAATCCACTTGTCAAAGGTTTTTGCATACTTTTCACATTAAACACAAAATTTTCACAATTACCTGGATTTTAAGCAAAAAAATAAATGTAACATACTTTACATTTATTTTTATTTATTTAAAATAATTTTTGCAAATTAACAGGCACTCCTGCAATTAGAGTAAATAATATTAAGAAAAATAATAATACTTTTTGATATTTTTTATCTTCCAAATTTAAAAGCAAATATGTAATTATTGTAAATTCTATAACAAATAATAGTATATATTTTCTAGATGAAAATATTACTGGATATTTAATAACAGCTAATAATATATCTAAAACTATTGTTATTCTCATAGCATACTTTACCTTAAATAGTTCTTCATCAACATTTCCTAAAAAATAAAATACTAAAAATAAATTTGCTAAAGAAACAGCTGACATTGCTCTTAAAGCACTTGTTTGTGAAAACAAAGTAATTTTGCTAATTATTTCTGGAACACCAGATATACAAAATACTGTTTCAATTACAGCCACAATAGTTACTGGTAATAAAAATTCTGAATGCTTTTCTCTTGTATACATATAGTATAGTGAAATAATCATTGGAACTGGAAATGCTGAAATAAAATTACTAAAAATTTCTTTTCCTTCTATATTATAGTAAGGCAAAAATGGATTATACAAATATGAAAACAAAATACTTAATCCATTTTGATCATAGTTTAAATATTCAATATTATTGTTGTTTAGAAAAATTGCACAAATTATCATTGAAGTGATGCTTATTAAAAGTGTAGCTATTCCTAAAATAATTTCTTTTCTATTGTTTTTTATTTCATAAATATTTTTTATTATTATCCATATAATTAATCCTAAAAATACATATCCAAAAGCCACTGCATATGGTCTAAATGTGAAAGTGTATATTGCAGAAAATATAATGAATAATATTGAAGTTACTATTTTTTTATCTTTTTTGAAAAATGAATAAACTAATAAACTTAATAGTTCTCCAATTATTAATGAATCTATATTGTTAAGATTAAATTGTACAACACTTGAAAATCCTATAATTACTGATGCTCCAAGAGCTAGCTTTTTTTTATTGTTTGAAATTATTAAAAATAATTCATAGCTTAGTAAAAGTAAAGCAAAAAACTTTATATTCCACCAAAAGCATAGTGGCGCATTTGTGGTTAAAATCCAGTTTTTTATACTTACTTTGCTTATAAAAAATCCTATAATTCCAATAAGTACAATTAGTATTCCAGAAATTTTGAATCTATTATCAATAATTTTTTCATATGTTTTTTTACTACTCATTTTTCACCTTTTACTATTTGAAATTCACTTATTTTTTGTCATCTATTTTTTATCATATTTTCATTCTATTTATTTTTTCTATCTTTATTTACTTGTCTTTCTCTTGCTATTCCCATTTTTCCTGAAGGAACATCTTCTGTAATTGTAGAACCTGCAGCAATTAAAACATCATCTCCTAAAGTTACTGGTGCAACTAAATTTACATTTGAACCAATAAACGCCCTATTTCCAATCTTTGTTTGATGTTTTTCTTTTCCATCATAATTGCATGTTATAGTTCCACAGCCAATATTGCAATCCTCACCAACTTCTGCATCTCCTAAATATATGAAGTGTGGCACTTTTGTTCTATCTCCAATTTTAGCTTTCTTAAGTTCTACAAAATTTCCTACTTTTACATTATTTCCTATAATGCAATTTTCTCTAATATAAGCATTAGGACCAATTTCACAATTATCCCCTATTATTACTCCATCTTTAATTGTTGTGTTTGGATGTATAACTGTGTCCATTCCTATTTTCACATTATCATATATATATGTTGAATTTGAATCTTCAATAGTAACTCCTCTTGACATATGTTCAGCATTAATTCTCATTCTTAAAACTCTTGTTAAAAGTTCTAATTGATTTCTATCATTTACTCCTAAAATTTCTGTATTGTCTTCTACAATAACAGCTCCTGTTTTCAAGCCTTTATCATTCATTATTTTTATAACATCTGTTAAATAATATTCTCCTTGAACATTATTTGGTTTTATTTCTTTTAGTGCAGATAGTAATTCTTCTATGTCAAAGCAATATATACCAGAATTTATTTCTTTTATTTCTTTTTCAAACATATTAGCATCTTTTTCTTCAACAATTGCTTTAATGTTTCCACCTTCATCACGAATAATTCTACCATATCCAGTAGGATTTTCATAAATTGCTGTTAGAAGTGTGGCATATTCTTTGTTTTTAATACTTTTTGACAACAAATTTCTTAAAGTTTCTGGTCTTAAAATTGGAACATCACCATAAAGAATAATTGCTTTTCCTTGCTTTCCTTCTAGATATTTAGTTGCTTGCATAACAGCATGCCCTGTTCCTAAAAGTTCTTCTTGATAAGCATATTTTACAGAATCTCCAAGAACTGCTTGCACCTGCTCTTTCAAATGACCAACAACTGTAATTATTTCATCAGAACCTACTTTCTCTGCAACTTCGGCTACTCTTCTTACAAGCTCTTTATCATAAATCCTATGAACTAGTTTAGATTTATTAGATTTCATTCTTGTTCCTTTACCAGCAGCCATTATAATTGTTGTAACAAACTTTTCTTCTCCGTCAATAATCATAAAAAAACACCTTTCTTAAAAAAGATTTTATATATTTATTTTATTTTTAATCATATAAAATGTTTAAAACATTTTATTACAATCTATAAAAATAGTCAATCAAAGAACTTATACTTTTACTTTTTTAAATTTCTATTTTTTTACTTTTGTTATAGCTAGTCCATCTCCGATTTCTAAAATTTCAGTTTCTAAATTAGGATTTTCAGTAACCTCTTTTATGTATTCTCTTAGATGCCTTACAGCTGTTCTTTGTTTATGTTTGTTATAATCACTCATAACATATCCTTTATATAAAACATTGTCTGCAAGGATTAAGCCACCATTTTTTATAAGTCTTAAACCCTCTTCTAAAAAAATTGAATATTTACTCTTAGCAGCATCTATAAAGACTATATCGTATTCGTTATTTAATGTTGGTAAAATATCTACTGCATTTCCAATCATAATATTAATTTTTTTATCTACACCTATTTTTTCTACATTTTGAATAGCTTCTTTTGCTCTTTCCTCATCTAATTCAATTGTATCTATTATACAATTTTCATCAGTGTACATTGCAAAACAAGTTGCAGAATATCCAACTGCTGTTCCTATTTCTAAAATTCTTTTAGGATTTATTTCTTTTAAAATTTCTTTTATTTTTTCTAAAGTATCATCCATTATAATAGGAATATGATTTTCTAATGCTTTTTCTTTCATTAATTTAAATTCATCTAAATTAAACATTTTTTTCTCCAATAACTTTTTAAATTTCTATTTAAAATTAATTCCTAAATAAATCCCGCTTAGTACGTTTGTGCGTTACAAAGCGGGGATTTTATTAATTATTCATATTTAATGCTACTCTTGCTGCTCTTTCTCTATCCTTGTTGTTAAGAATTTTCTTTCTTAATCTAATACTTTGTGGTGTTACTTCAACTAGTTCATCATCTTGAATAAATTCAATTGCTTTTTCTAAAGACATTTGAATTGGTGGAACTAAACGTAGTGCCTCATCTGAACCAGATGCTCTAGTGTTTGTTAAATGTTTTTCTTTACATACATTTATTGCTAAATCTTCTCCTCTTGAATTTAATCCAACTATCATTCCTTCATAAACTTCAACACCAGGTCCTATAAATAAATCTCCTTTATCTTGAGCATTATATAAACCATAAGTAATAGATTTTCCATTTTCAAAAGCAACTATTGTTCCTCTAGTTCTTGCTTGAATTTCTCCTTTGAATTCTTCATAACAGTCAAAAATATGATTCATTGTTCCTTCACCTTTTGTATCTGTTAAGAATTCTGTTCTATAACCAATAATTCCTCTTGCTGGAATTTTAAATTCTATTTTAGTATGTCCTTCTTCTGCTGGTTCCATATTAATCATTTCTGCTTTTCTTCTACCTAGTTTTTCTATAACATTTCCAACACAATCATCTGGAACATTTACAACTAATCGTTCTATTGGCTCGCATTGAACACCATTAATTTCTTTTAATATTACTTTTGGTCTTGAAACTAATAGCTCAAATCCTTCTCTTCTCATTGTTTCAATAAGTACAGATAGGTGTAATTCTCCTCTACCTGAAACTTCAAAAGAATCTGGTGTATCTGTTTCTTTTACTCTTAAACTAACATTTCTATCTAATTCTTTAAATAATCTATCTCTAATATGTCTTGAAGTAATAAATTTCCCTTCTCTTCCTGCAAAAGGTCCGTTATTAACACTAAATGTCATAGAAACTGTAGGTTCATCTATATCTACAAAAGGAATTTTTTCTGGATGTTCATAATCGCAAATTGTGTCTCCAATATTTATATCTGCAACACCAGATAATGCAACAATGTCTCCTGCTTCTGCGTGTTCTACTTCTACTCTTTTTAATCCATCATATAGATATAATTTTGTTACTCTTGCATTTAATGTTTTGTCATTTTTGCAAATTACAACAGGCATATTTAAATTTATTGAACCTCTTTCAACCCTACCTATTGAAATTCTTCCAATATAGTCATCATAATCTATATTAGAAACTAGCATTTGCATTGGACCTTCCATTTCGCAATGTGGTGCATCTATTGAATTTATTATTGTTTCAAATAAGCATTTTAAATCTGTTCCTGGTTTCTCTAAATCTAAAGTTGCAATACCTTGTTTTGCTGATGCATATACAACTGGGAATTCTAGTTGATCATCATTTGCTCCAAGTTCAATAAATAGCTCTAAAACTTGATCAACTACTTTATATGGTTGTGCACCTGGTCTATCTATTTTATTAATTACAACAATTGGTTTTAAATTTAATGCTAGTGATTTTTTCAAAACTTCTCTAGTTTGAGGCATTGCTCCTTCAAATGCATCAACTAATAAAAGAACGCCATCTACCATTTTTAAAACACGTTCAACTTCTCCACCAAAATCTGCGTGTCCTGGTGTATCGACTATGTTTATTTTGATGTCTCCATAATGTACAGCTGTGTTTTTAGAAAGAATTGTAATTCCTCTTTCTCTTTCTATATCGTTAGAGTCCATAACTCTTTCTTCAACTTGTTCATTACTTCTAAAAATACCACTTTGTTTAAGCATTGCATCAACTAAAGTTGTTTTTCCATGGTCAACGTGTGCAATTATTGCTACATTTCTAATTTTTTGGTTATTCATTTTTATTACCCCTTTGATTTTTATGTATTTTATTATTGTTTAGAACTAATATTTTATAAAATATAAAAAGGTTAAACTTGATTTGACCTCAAATTTAACCATATTATTATATACTAGCAGTTTTTATTTGTCAACAAATTTTATGTTAATTTCTGTATGTATTATTTACTTTCTTTAAATCTTTTTTATATCAATTATAAAGTATTACCATCTACCCAGTGCAGTAGCAGCACCAAAGATTCCAGCACCAGATATTAAAAATAGAAGAACAACTATTATAATTACAATGCAAAACTTTGAAGCCGCATAATTTCTAAGATTTTTATTTGAAGTTCCTCCAAGTGCAAATATTAAAAAAATTATTATTCCTACAACAGGTATCCAAAACAAAATTTCATAGCCAAAATAGCCCCACATTGAAATTGGTTTATATTCATAAGGTATATTATTGCCATTATAAAAATTAGAATTATTATTTTGATAATTTGGTGGCATTTGATAATTCGGTGGCACTTGATAGTTTGGCACTTGATAATTTGGTGCTTGATAACTTTGTGCTTGATAACTTTGTGCTTGATAGGTTGGTGCTTGATAATTTTGTACTGGTGGCTGATTATTTACAGTATTTTGTTTTTCTGTATTAGCATTGGTATTAGTATTAGCATTAGCATTAGCACTATTATTTGCATTCTCTACATTATTAACAATGTTTTTTTCTTCAGTTTTTGCTTCAATTTTTGCTCCACAAAAATTGCAAAATTTTGAATTTTCTTCAATTTTTTTACCACATTCTCCACAAAACATTTTAAAACCCCTCTCTTTTTTTTTATTATTATAATACATAAAATTAAAATTGAATACTATTTTATTTAAATTTATATTTTAGAATAATACCTTATATCTTTTCACTACTTAATTTTACAATTTCATTTTTTATAATTTCACTTACCTTTTCTTCAGTTTCTTTTTCTATTTTTTTGCTTGAAGCATATTCAGATAAATCTATTGGTTTTCCATATATTATTGCGTTTTTTGTAAATGGTTTTGACGGTCCTATAATTCCTATTGGAACTATTTTTGCATTAGATTTTAAAGCCATATAAGCAGCTCCATTTTTTATTTTTCCATCATTTTTTTCTAAGCCGTTTCTTGTTCCTTCTGGAAATAATCCAATACATCCACCACTTTTTAAAGTTTTTAAAGCCTCTTTTAGTGCTGTAATATCTTTTTCATCTCTTTTAACATATATTCCTTCAAAAAGCACTCCTAATAAAGCAAATAATGGGTTTTTTCTTAATTCTTCCTTTGCAAGAAATCTCATATGTCTGCCTGCTGTAATTACAATTAGAGGTGGATCTAAATATGTTCTGTGGTTTCCACAAAAAAGAAGTGGTCCTTCTTTAGGAATATTTTCTTTTCCAATAATTTTTATTCTATAAACTATTTTACAGTATATTAAAATAACTGTTCTAATAAAAGCTCGCCCAATTCTCTTAAAAAATTCTTTCATATATACCCCTTTAAATTATGTCTGTTTTTTATTATGTTTATTTAAAATGATTATTTTTATCTCTCACCATAATTACCAGTAGTTTTTTCTGCTTTTTCTCTTTTTTTTCCTAAAATAATTTCTATAATTTTTTCAGTAACTTCTTCAATAGTTAAACTTGTAGTATCAACATAAATAGCATCTTCTGCTTGTTTTAATGGAGCAACACTACTTGTTTTATCATTATTATCTCTAAACAATATATTTGCCAAAATTTCGTCATAAGAAGAAACTATTCCTTTTTCCTCATTTTGTTTCATTCTTCTTTTTGCTCTTTCTTCTGCAGAGGCATCTAAATATATTTTTACATCTGCATTAGGAAACACATTTGTACCTATATCTCTTCCTTCCATAATAATATCCTTATCTTTTGCAATTTTTCTTTGCAATTCCACCATTCTTTCTCTTACACATGGAATATGAGATACTTGTGACACCATACTATTTACTTCTTGCTCTCTTATTTTTCTAGTTACATTTTCTCCATTTAAAAAGAAAGCATCTTCATCACCAATTTTTTTAAGTTCAATATTTATTTCACTTAATAATTTTTCAATTTTCTCTGTTTCGTCTAAACTAATTTTTTCATTAATAATTTGCAAAGTAACACATCTATACATTGCGCCTGTGTCTATATTTATTAAGTTCATTTTCTTTCCAACAGTTTTTGTGATAGTTCCTTTTCCACTACCAGCTGGTCCATCTATTGCTACAATAAAAGCCATAATTAAAGTCTCCATATATAATTTAATATTTAAATTTTTAAAACGCAAAATGCTTTAACGTTGAGGTAAATTTACACCCTTTACAACTATTTCCATATTCAAAACATTCATTGCTGTCATTTTTTCTATTTCTTTTATAATGTTTTTTCTTAAATTTTTCATAGCTTCATTAACATTATATCCATAGTTAATAATTACTTCTATATAAATATATATACCATCATTTAATTCTTCATGTTTTTTTATAATTGCTCTATGAATTTTATGAACACATTCATCTTTTTCTACAACACAATCCATTATTTGCTTAAAAACTGTATCAGAAATTTTAAAATTTCCCATATAGCTAAATGTTGGTCTTATAATTGATTTTTCAGAAATGTAGGGTTCTTTTCCCTTTCCCTTTGATTTAAAAATTTGAAGCGGATCTAACAAATATCCTGAAAAATCTTTTTTTAAAGCAAAAGTTGGAACTGGAATAACATGTTTTCCTTGATGAACTCTTATATCTCTTGCCATTGCCATTTCTTCTTCTGTTGCAACATCAGTTATATATATGGTTTCTGATATTGGTTCAAATCCAAGATTTTCTGCAATTTTTTTAACCATATCATCAGAAGTGCCTAAAATTAAAATACTCTCTGGCTTTTTCTTTTTTATTACATCTTGAATTTCTTTTTTTCTTTCTTCATCTTGAAACAAAGCATTTCTTACAGTTTCTATTTTTGTAGGCGCTTTTTTTGCAGAAATTCCAGCTAAAATTTCATTTCCAGAAATTAGTAGTCCATCATCTATAATGTAATTTATTCCTCTTTCATTTGCTACTAATTGAGCCCTATAACTTTTTCCAGTGCCAGATGGTCCAACAAAAGCATAGGTTTTCATTTTGTGTTGTGAAAATAACATTTATTTCTCCTCTATAATAAATCTGAATAGTATTATATCATTTTTATGTTTTTTTCACAAGCAAATTTAAGAGCTATTTATGTATTTCTATAATAAAGTCTCCTTTATTACTATTTTCTTTTGCTTCTTCTGTAATTTTTGGCTCTTCATAAAAATCTGTTGGTGCACTTTGATTACTTTGATTATTTATTTTTATTTTATAAGCAGTTAATTTATAACTTGCTTTATATTTTGCATATGAATTCAGTGTTAATAATATTAAGATAATTATTATAAAAAATATTATTTTATAAAATTTTTTAATCAATTTTTATCTCCTCTTCATCTACTTTAAATTTAACATCAAACTTCCATCTTAAAATAGAAGTTTCATATTTAATTTTTATATTATTTTGTAAAGTATTTTTTATACTATAAAATTGTCTTCCTAAATTAAAACAAATTAAAAATATAAAAATAAGTAGTAAGAAAACAATTAGCATCTTAAAAATAGTTTGTTTCATAATATTCCTTAATATTTATATTGCTTGCTCAATATTAAAAATAATTTCTGTTTGATTATATTCATAATTTTTCGCTTGATTTTGCCAAGTTGCAACAACTTTGTATTTTTTAGAAAATTCAACATTTTTTTCTATGAATATTTTTTCTCTAACTTCTTCATTTTTTTCACAATCATATATTTTATATTTGATAGGAAAATTTGAATTTGAATTTTCTAAATTTATTTCTACAAAAAAAGGTATTTCTGAAATATTCTTTTCTAAATTCACTTCTTCATAATTTTTTATCGTAAAGTAAAATTCTTGTATTGGAGTATTTTGAGATATTTCTTTATTTATTACATTTTGCAAGCTCTCTATTTTTAAAATTGGTCTTGCCTTAGAAAAATAAAGTTTTATATTGCTTATTCTTTCTAAATAACCTCCAAACACATGCATAGATAGTATTAGTAAGATGATAAAGAATAGCAATATTGCTTTAATTATATTTTTTAAATTTTTTATGAAAATTTCAAGCACCTTCTTTTTATTATTAAATTTGTATAATTCTTAATTATATTTAATTTCACCTTATTTTAAAGTTTTTTACTAACATTTTATAAGCTCTTTAAAATTCTTTATTAAAACTATTCTTAAAAAATATTCTTAATAAAAAATTTTAAGTGGCATTTGGCTCGTAAATGCCACTTTTAAATATATAAAGTTTATAAGATTTTAAATCATGAATTCTTTTGTAAAAAATTTATTTTAATAAAAAGGTAATTAATTTTCTTTTGTACAAACTAATTTTAAATTTGCTTACCTTCTATTTCTATATTTAAAGTACTTTCTAAAGAACTATTATTATTTTCATCAAAAATTAATGTTCCATCTTTAATGTTTAATAAATTATCTATATCTTCATCTTTCCAATTCCAGTAAACAGTAATTTTTCTTTTCTGATTGCCTTCTTTTTGTTCAATGCTTCCGAAGAGTTTTTCTTTTGCTAAATCTGTAAAAGTTTTATATTTATCCGTTTTTTCAATTATTTCTCCTTTTGAATTAGTAGTTTCTGCATAAAATTCAAAATTTTCTGGTATATTTTTTTCTTCTAAAACTAATATTTTGTATTCTATATTCGTTTCTGCTCCAGTAGCATCTAACTCTATTTCAAAATTTCCATGCGAACCTGGAAAGATTTTTTCGTGTGACAAGCTAATTACTTTTTCTTCATTAGCGGAATTAAAAGACCATTTAGCAACATTATTTTTAACATTGTTTTCTTTTTTCTCTAAAAAGTATCCTATTAAAATAGAAATTATAATTAGACTTAAAAATAAACAAATTCTAAAAACTCTTTTTATTTAAAACCTCCTCTTAATAAAATTTAAGTTAAATATTTTTAAACTGCTAGATTCATTTATAATTATTTTTTAGGGGCACATAAACAATTAATCTGAATTTAAATTAAACATGATTCTATTTTTGAATTTGGATTTTACCTTTAAAAAGATAAGTTCAAAATATAGAAAAAATTATAGTTTTATTTTTATTAAATGATTGGTTTGGGGCATAATAAAAAATTTAATTTATATATTCAATTTTAATAATTTGGAAAACTAATAAATACTAGAAATGTATTTATTTTTTTAGAATATAAAAAGCAGTTAAAAATATTTAACTTGTGTGAGATTATAGCATCATACTTTTTATTTGTAAAGAATTTTTATAATTTTTTTTAAAAGTACAAATTTTAAATAAAATTTTTATGCTCTATAAATATTGAAAAATAAATATTTACGCAAAAAAATGAGTGAATAAATTCACTCATTTTTCTTAACCGCTTATCGCACCTTTTAATTATTTTGTTATCCATTTTACTAAATTTAAATTTTCAGAATCTAATAGCATTGGATGTTTTGGCATAACTCTAAATGTATATCCAAAATTTCCTCCTGATTTTAGTTCTAATGTAGATTCATAAGTATAGATATTTTTTTCTTTATCTTCTGCAATTTTATTCATAGTTTGTGTATATACATTTCTAACACTTCCATTTTCTAAGAATTGACCGAAGTAAACTTGTACATCTGCATTTTCTTCTTTTATGTTTGGAAGATATACTTCACAATTTACTGTTATTTCTGTTCCTGCTACCAATTTAGCATTGTCAACATTTCTATCTTGTGCAAGTTTAATATTTTCCCAATTTGCTCTTGCATTTTTCTTCCACTCAGTAAATTCTGCAACTTCTCCTAAGTTTTCAAAATGTTCTTTTCTTAAATTGCATAAAGGCATATATAGTCTATCAACATACTCTGTAACCATTCTAGCTGTACTATATTTTCCTCCTGTTGTTTTGATAGAGTTTTTCATATATGTTACCCAATCTTTAGGTACTCCATCCTTATCTTGATTATAATATGTTGGTATTATTCTATTTTCTAAAGTGTGATATAAACTATTGCTATCTGCTTTATCTTGCTCTTCATAAGAATCGTAACTTGCGTTTGTTCCTATAGTCCATCCATTTGTTCCTGTATAGCCTTCACACCACCAACCATCTAGCACACTAAAGTTTACAACACCATTTACTGATGCTTTTTCTCCAGATGTTCCTGAAGCTTCCATTGGTCTTCTTGGATTGTTAAGCCATACATCAACACCACTTACTAAATATCTAGAAACTCCAATGTTATAATTTTCTAGAATAAATATTTTTCCTTTAAATTGAGGCATTAGAGATATTTCATGAATATATTTTATTAAGTCTTGACCATCTTTATCTGCTGGATGTGCTTTTCCTGCAAATACTAATTGAACTGGACGCTTTTCGTCATTTAGAATTTGTGTTAATCTTGCAATATCTTTAAATATTAATGTTGCTCTTTTATATGTTGCAAATCTTCTTGCAAATCCTATTGTAAGTGCTTTAGGATTTAGCTTATTAACTATTTCTGCAATTTGATCATATCCTATTCCGCTTTTTACATATCTTTCTGTTACATTTTCTTTTATTAATTTGATTAGTTTTTCTTTTCTTTCAATATGTGCTCTCCAAAGTTTTTCATTTGGTATATTATCTATTTTTTCCCATGTAGAATCAAATTGAATATTGTCTTGCCAATAAGGTGGAAGATATTCGTTATATAATTCTTTTATATTTGGAGCAAGCCATGTACAAGTATGAATTCCATTTGTTACATAAGTAATTGGTGATTCATCTTCTGCTATATTTGGCCATACTTCACTAAATAGTTCTCTTGATACTTGACCATGTAATTTACTTACACCATTTTTCTTTCCTGCTATTTTAAGAGCAAGAATTCCCATGTTAAATCCTGGTTCTAAGTTTTCTCCAGGCATACCTAATTTAAGAAAAGCTTCCTTTGATATTCCTAATTTATCCCAGAATCCATTAAAGTATTTTTCTATTAATGGTAAATCGAAAATATCATTTCCAGCTGGAACTGGTGTATGTGTTGTAAATACAGTTTTTACACTAGCTATTTCTTTTGCCATTTCAAAAGAAATTTGTTTTTCTTCCATTGTGTCTTTAATAAGTTCTAGTGTTAAGAAAGAAGAATGTCCTTCATTCATATGATATACTGTTGGCTCATAGTCTAAAATTTTTAATGCTTTTACACCTGCCATACCTAAAACTATTTCTTGACGAATTCTCATTTCTTTATCTCCGCCATATAAACGAAGAGTTATACTTCTAAAGTCTTCATCATTTTGTTCTATATCTGAATCTAATAAATATAATTTTATTCTACCAACATTAATTTGCCATAATTTTAAATGTAAAGTTCTACCATCTAAAGGTATATCTACAATAATATCATCATTCATTTTATCTTTAACAGGTAAAATTGGTAAGTTATATAAATCGATATTATAGTATTCTGAACATTGCTCTCCTCTAGAATTAATTCTTTGATGGAAATAACCATTCTTATATAATAATCCAATTGCAACAAAAGGTAATCCTAAGTCACTAGCTGACTTTAAATGATCTCCTGATAAAATTCCAAGACCTCCTGAATAAATTGGAATTATTTCATCTAATCCATATTCAGCTGAAAAATATGCAATTAATTCATTTTTATTATTTGGATATTTTTTATTATACCAAGTATCTTTACTTTTTATATAATTCTCAAAATTGTTAACAACTTTATCATATTCTTTTAAGAAGTCATCATCACGTACTATTTTTTCAATTCTTTCTTGACTAACTATTTTTAAAAATTTAACTGGATTTTTTTCACTTGTTTCCCACACATCTCTATCCATTTTTTCTAGTAATCTTAAAAATTCTGTATTCCAAGACCACCATAAATTATTAGCAATTTCTGATAATTTATTAATTCTTTGAGGCAATTGTGGTACTACTGTAACTCTGTTGAATATATACATTTATAAATCCTCCTTTGTAATTTAAAAAATTATAATCTTTTGTTATCCATAACAATAATTATCTATTAAAAAGAAACTTTTGTCAATTATTTTATAGGTTAATTTTTAATAGTATTATATTACATTTTTGTTACTTTTTTGTTATCTTTATGTTACTTACTTTTTTTAGCAAATAATTATGTTATAATTAAAGTGTTATGGAGGGGAAAAATGAAATTAAATTCAGAGAAAAATCTTTTAATCTACCAAAAATCCTTATATGTAGAACAATTGCATTATTATTCTAAACTTTGCAAGCTATATTCAAATCTCGCAAATTTACATTCATCTTTAAAAACAGCAGAGGAAATTGCAGAATATTATTCTAAGCCTCTTTCCCTATCAGCACAAGGAAAATTTGACTATATTATAAAAGAAGATTACTCTGAAAAAGAATTAGAAATATTTAAAAAATATGAATATTTTTCACAATGTTTTTATGCTTTCAAAAAAGCTTCTGACATGTTAAATAAGAAAGCAGAAATGGTTAGAAATAGCTTACTTTCTTCACCAATACTAGAAGTAAGAAAATTTCAACAAGACATTGATAGTTCTTCTATAAATTTTGTTGCATATAAGTTCTCTATTAAAGCACGTAAATCTTGTAAAGTAATTTTATGTGTTGATCATAATGCAGGATCTCATAATGTAATAGTAAAAGTAAATTCAGGATTTGTTGGAGCTAATATTAGTGAAGGAGCAACTAAAAGAAAAAATAAACAACTTGGTAACCATAGATATACCGCAAAAGCAAAATTTAATAGAAAAAAACTACTATCTTTTGCAGCAGTACTTGCTCTAACTTTAACAGGTGTTTCTCATAATGCTAAAAATGGTTATGAGATGTTAGTGTCTAAAAATACTCAAAAAACATTAGGCGCTATTGGATATACAATTTCTTTTTTCAAAAATCATCCAGAAATAGTTCCATCTCAAGAAAACATGTTAGAAATAAGAAATGCACTTGATTTAATTTATGATGATATAATGTCTGATTTAGTTACTAAAGCTTTTGAAGAAACAAATTTAGGTTCTACTGTAACTTCTGTTGAAACAATGTATGATAAAACAATTTGTATAATTTCATATACAGACAAAAAAGGCGAACATAAAAAAACTATTATGAAATTTGATGCAGAAATAGGTAAAAGTTTCACACATGAATATAGTTTAGATACAGAAGGTTTTACTCTAGAAGATTTAGAAAAAATTTATAATCATGCTAATCATTTAGCTGGAGCAGAATTTTCATATTCTACTAGCGTTTTAGAAGATGCAAATTAAAATTTGAATTATCATCTAAAAAATAGATTAAAAAAAGAGCCTCATTTTACATATGAAGCTCTTTTTTATATACACTTTTATAAATCAAATGAATTTGGCAATAAATCCTCTATTTTATATTCATCTATTTTGTTTTGATAAGCATTATAAATTTTGAAGTTTTTATCTATAAATTCACTCATAAATTGTCTGCAATATCCACATGGCAAACATTTATTATTTTCTTCTCCGTTTTTTCCTCCAACAACTAAAATGCTTTCAAACTCATTTTCACCTTCTGATATAGCTTTGCAAAATGCTACTCTTTCTGCACAAATTGATTGTATTCCATCATTTTCTATGTTACATCCAGTATATTTTTTTCCAGATTTAGTAGTAAGCACTGCACCCACTCTAAAGTTTGAATATGGTGAGTAAGATTTTTTCTGCACTTCATTTGCTAAAAAAACATCTTTTTCTAAATTTTCCATAAAATCTCCAAAATCTTTAATATTTTATTTAAATTTTACTATAAAGTTTTATAATCAAATTCATAATTAAATATTAATCTACATCTTAATTTTATTTATATTTTCTTAAATTAAGCAAAAGTTTTCCACTTTTAGTTTCCTTTTCAATTGAATCAAAAATAAATTTTCCTTTTCCCCTTATTGTTATTGTATCATTTATATTTATTTTTTTTGAATCTTTGAATTCATTTATTGAATTTATAAAAACTTTTCCTTGTTTTATTAATTCTTGAGCTCCTAATCTAGAAGTTCTTGCAAGTTCAGATACAAAATTATCTAATCTTATAGAAGAAACTATTATATTTATGTTATCAAATTCTGGAGTAACGTTTGCTAGTTCATTTATATTTAAAATATTTATTTCAGATTTTCTAAATCTAGTTAATGTTTTCAAATCTTCTAATAAAACTTTAGAAATTTCTGAAAGAACAATTATATCTGCTCCTGAAGTTGTTACAACTATATCTCCAAATTTTTCTCTTTTTATTCCAAGCTTCATAATTCCACTTAAAAATTCACGATGCTCATATTTTATGTTATTTGGTAATTCTATTCTAATAATTTCTAATATCTTTTCATAATTCTTTTCTACAATTTCTTTTGAAAATTTTTCTGGATAAAATATTAAAATATTTCTATCTGCATCTTCTTTTCCACCATAGAAAACATAATTTTTTATATTTTCTTCTTCTAATACTTTTTTTAATATAGATATCTCAGAAATATTTAAAAAATCTGTATATGTTATTTTATTTTTTAGTTTGCAAAAATTATATTTATCTATAAATTTAGCAATTAGAATTTTATATTCACTATCTTTATATTTTTCTTTTACTTTTTCAAACATAATTTTCACCTAAAGTCTAATTGTATTAATATTTTTAACTTTTTCTTCTAAAATATCTTTTATATTATCTGATATTGTTTTTGCATCTAGTCCATATTTCTTTTCAATTTCATCTGTATTTCCGTGCTTAATAAACTCATCTGGATATGCTATTTTTTCTAGTCTTAAATCAACATCATTTTCCATTAAAATTTCTTCTACTTTACTTCCTAGTCCTCCAACAATTGTTCCATCTTCAATAGTTACAACTAATTTATTAATATTTTTAAGTAAAGTTTTTTCATCAAAAGGCTTTAAGAATCTTGCATTTATTACAGTTGAAGAAATATTATTTTCCTTTAATAAATTTGATACTTCTATTGCTCTTGAAACCATTTTTCCAATAGCAACAATAGTTACATCACTTCCAGTTTCTAAAACTTCTGATTTTCCAAGTACTAATTTTTCACATTTTTCAAAACTAATGCTCTCTCCTCCCCTTGGATATCTAAGTAGTACTGGCTTTTTAAGACTAACTGCAAAATCTAACATTTCTTCTAATTCATTAAAGTCTTTTGGTGCCATGATTACAAAATTTGGTATGCTATTTGTAAAAGACATATCTAAAAGACCTTGATGTGTTTCTCCATCATTTCCAACAATTCCAGCTCTATCTGCACATATTATTACAGGCAAATTTTGAATTGCAACATCATGAACTAATTGGTCATATGCTCTTTGTATAAAAGACGAATATATTGGAACAACTGGTATCATTCCTGCTTTTGCCATTCCTGCTGCCATACCAATTGCATGTTGTTCTGCTATTCCAACATCGAAAAATCTTTTTGGATATTTTTTTGCAAATTCTGCAAGTCCTGTTCCATCTTTCATTGCTGCTGTAATTGCAACAATATCTTTATTATTTTTTGCAATTTTAACTAATTTTTCTCCAAAAACTTTTGAATAATCTTTTTTAGCTTTTCCTACTTTTTCTCCTGTTTTAATATTAAATTTTGATGTACTATGAAATTTATCTGGTGTTTCTTCGGCTGGTTTATAACCTTTTCCTTTTTTGGTTAAAACATGAATTAAAATAGGTCCTTCTTGCTCTTTAGAAATTTTGAAAATATCTTCTAAAGCTTCAATATTGTGTCCATCAACAGGTCCTAAATATCTAAATCCTATATCTTCAAAATACATTTTAGGTATAACAAGTTGTTTAATTCCTCTTTTTCCTCTTTGAACAAATTTTACTATTTTTTCTCCTATAAAAGGGATTTTGCTTATTGTTCTTTTACCTTTAATATTAGCTTTTATATAAGTGCTTTTTGTTCTTAATTTTGATAGCATCATTGAAATTCCACCAACATTTTTAGATATGCTCATTTCATTATCATTTAATATAACTATCATATTTGTATTGCTACTTCCAACATCATTTAATGCCTCTAATGCCATTCCTCCTGTTAAAGCTCCGTCTCCTATAACAGCTAAAATTTTGTTGTTTTCACCTTTTATATCTCTTGCTCTTGCCATTCCAAGTGCAACAGAAATAGAAGTGCTACTATGACCAGTGTTGAAATTATCATATACACTTTCATTAGTTTTAGGAAATCCTGCTATTCCATCTAGTTTTCTTAATGTTTCTAATTTGTTTTTTCTACCAGTTAAAATTTTATGTACATAAGTTTGATGTCCTACATCCCAAATTACTTTATCAATTGGAGTATTAAACACACTGTGAATAGCTATTGTTAGCTCTACTACTCCCAAATTAGATGCCAAATGTCCACCCGTATTAGAAACAACTTCTAATAGTTTTTCTCTAATTTGTTCTGCTAATATTTTTTTATCTTCTATTTTTAAGCTTTTTAAGTCCTCTGGATAATTTACTTTTTCTAAAATCATTTTATTCTCCTATATCATTAACATCGCAAGTAATGATGTTATAAGTGGAACAGTAATATTATCTGTTCCTTTAATAGATATTGCCTCTACTATTGTCATTAAAACTGCTACTAGAATAGATTTTATTGCAACATAACTTGATGCATTATATGTGAAAAATCCTGCCATTATCATTAAAGTTACACAAAACATTGCAAGAGATCCTGCTAAAGTCTTTTTATTTTTTCCTATTTTATATTCTGGACTTTTAACAGATTGTCCAATAACAGCAGCTAGTCCATCTCCATATCCCATAACAGCAACTCCACATAATCCTACTAAAGGATTTTTTAGTGGTCCAAATGTTATTATTGCAAGAACGAATAAGCTTATTGCATAATAAACAGTTCCTAGACTTTCTTTATTTTCTTCTCCATTATCTCGTTCCATAACTTTTATGATGTCCATTTTATATGAAGCATAATTAATTACTATAAATAGAGCTGGCATTAAAGCAGCAAAAAATACATTATCGAAAAATACCATTGCAATAATCCACCAGTTTGAAAGCATTATATGTATAAATTTTCTGCTTGCTTCTTTTCCTGCTTTTTCAAAAACTCTTGCAGAAACTAATACTATTCCTATAAAAATTATTGAAACTAATATTCCAAAAACATTATTCATTTTATTCTCCATTTTTTTATTCTTCTTAAAAATATAAATTATTATATTTTGTACATCGTGTATTATATCAAAAAAAGTGCCTCATTTAAAAGCACTTTTTAAAAAATTCACATATTGAACACAAAATTTTTTTATAAATTTTATATTTTATTTTTGAGTTCCTAATATTTTTGCTATTTCCTCATGCCTTTTTACCTTTGCAGTTGTTGTTTTTATTAGTTCTTCTTTTGTTACTATAATATCTCTAATGTGTTTATATGGTGGCATTTTATGATTAATTTCAGTTATTTTTTCTTTCATATATTTATATATATCTTGCTCACTTATATATCCCATAATTTCTTTAATTGCATCTTCATCATAAACAATTTTTACACAAACATCCAAATCATCATCTTTAGTTGGTCTTCCATATACCATGCATTCTTTAACACCAGGTATATATCCTATTAAAATTTCTAATTCTTCTGGGAATATATTTTTTCCATTTTTTTGCACTATAACATTTTTCTTTCTACCAGTAATATATAAATAGCCATTTTCTATATATCCTAAATCTCCTGTATGGAACCATCCGCCTGCAAAAGCCTCTTCTGTTGCTTCATTATTGTTATAATAGCCTATCATAACACTTGGACCTTTTACTAATATTTCTCCAATACCCTTTTCATCTTTTTCATCAATTTTTACTTCTAAAGAAGGAAGAACTGTTCCAACAGAACCTGCTTTTGCATGAAAATCATTTTCAACAGCTATTACTGGAGATGTTTCTGTTAGTCCATATCCTTGAGCTATTCTTATTCCAAATTCACTAAATGATTTTGCAAGAGTAGGATCCATTGCTGCAGCACCACTTACTATTAGTCTTACATTTCCTCCAATCGCTTCATGAATTTCACTAAATATTTTTCTTTTTAATTTTATATGTACTTTATCTAGCACATTTGTTACTTTTTTCATTCTGCTTACAAGTTTTGTTTTCCCTTGTTTATCAATGTTTTTCATTATTCTTTTATGAATACTTTCTAAAATTAAAGGAACACAAACAATAACTGTTGGTTTATATTCACAAAGATTTTGCTGAATATATTTTAAGCCATCACAGAATGACATTGAAGCACCAATATATACAACTATATTATTTATAATTGCTTGAAAAGCATGATGAAATGGTAATAGAGTTAACATGCTGTCATCTGATGTAAATTTAAGTATGCTAAGTATATCTAAAATATTTGCACAAATATTTTTTTGTGAAAGCATTACAGCTTTTGAAATAGATGTTGTTCCTGAAGTGAATAATAAAATTGAAGTTTTTTCTGGCTCCATTTTTGCATCTAAATAGCTTTTATCTCCAGACTCTAATAGTTCTTTTCCTTTGGCTAGTAATTTTTTATATGATAAAATATCTCCTTCGTCTTCTTCTAAATCAAAACAAATAAATTTTTCTATACTTGATAGTTTTTCATCTTTAATTTTTTTAATAACTTCCATATATTTTGATTCAAAAACTATTGCTCTTGCTTCACTTCTGCCTGCTAGAGAAATTATTTCATTATCTGGTAAAGATTTATCTAATGGTACTATAACTTTGTTTCCAGTAATTGCTGCATAATAAACAACAGTCCACTCATATCTGTTTTTAGAAATTAAAGCAACTCTTTCATCATCTTTTATTCCTAAAGAATTTAAAGCTGTTCCAAACTGGTCAATTTCATTTTTAAATTCTTTATAAGACATAGTATATATTTCAGGAGTTTCATCTTTTTTATACATTCTTTTCTTAAACTTAAAAGCAGGTTTATCTCCATAAAGATCTACTGTTTGATTAATTAAATCCTTCATATCTGTAATATTTCTTACACTATGTTTTTCCATAATTCCTCCAATACAAATAAAAGTATCTTTTAGAAAAATTTTAAAGTTATTATAATTATACCATTTATTTTTTTAAATTCTATTGATATGACTGTTTAGTCTAATTTTATAAATAATATTTTTTTAAATCATTATAAACATTATTTTCTATCCATTGTTTATTTTGCTCTATGTTACTTCTTACTTCTGATGCTCTAATTGGAACTTTTTTTCTTTCAGAATCAACACGTCTATCAACAATATTCATATAATTTGCAACACAAGCTCCATATTTTTCACTACTATAAAAATGTGTTGGTTTTTCTTCTTTCATAATTTCAGTTAAATATTCCATTTGAATTTTAACGCTTTCATCATCTAACCCATATTGTGATGGAGGATTATGTGCATATTTAATTTCTACTTGTGGATATAATTCTTTAATCCAATTTGCTCTTTCCTTTGTTGGAGTATCTATTACATCAGTATCGTATACAACAACAATAACTTTATCCATTTCATTTAATGCTGTTTCAATTAAATATTGATGTCCTTTATGAAAAGGAGCAAATTTTCCAATTGTAAATCCTATTTTTTCTTCTTTCATATTATATTTCTTTCTAATTTAATATTATTCATATCGTAATGCATCTATTGGGTTCATTTTTGCTGCTTTATTTGCTGGATAATATCCAAAGAAAACTCCTATTGACATTGAGAACAATAAAGAAATTATTATTCCAGATATTGATGGTTTTGCAGGATATCCTAAAAGATTAGAAGCAAATATTCCACCAGCAATTCCAACTACTACTCCTATTGCTCCACCTATTAAACAAATTATCATAGCTTCAACTATAAATTGAGTTCTTATAGAAGAGTTCTTTGCGCCGAGTGCTTTTCTAGTTCCTATTTCTCTAGTTCTTTCTGTAACAGAAACTAGCATTATATTCATAACTCCTATACCACCAACAACTAAAGCAATTCCAGCAACTATTGAAATTGCAAGAGTAATTGTTGATAGCATATCTGTCATCATACTTACCATAGAACCCATAGTAAATGCAGATATTTCAAAGTTTCTATTTGTTTTATAATAAGGCTTAAAAAAGTTTGTTACTTTTGTTACAAGTTCTTCAGAGTCTACTCCAACTTTAGTAATTATTTGTATATATTCAAAATTCATATCTCCATGTTCAAATGTATTTGATGCTTTTAAAGGAATATACATACTTGTTGTAACATCATCACCTGAACCCATAGCCATTCCCATCATATAGTTTTGTTGATATTCATAAACACCAATTATTGTAAAGTTTCCCAATTGTCCATTTGCACTTACTGGTATTTCTGAACCAATTGCCTTTTTTATATCTCCTTCAAATAATTTATTTACTAATTTATCTGATACTAGTGCAACATTTTTTCCAGCTTCAAACTCTTCTTCTGAAAACATATGTCCGCCAAGTAAATCTATTGTATTTGTAATAAAGTATCCAGCACTAACACCATAAATATTTAAATTTGATATATTATTATTCTTTTCTGCTTGACCATTTCCAATAGATTTTTGTAAATTTACAGCATATATATCATTTGAAAATTGGTTGCATAATTCTTTAATCATTTCTTCACTTATGTAATCATCTTCAGTTATGTTAGATATTGTATCAAAAGTTCCATAAGATGCACCTTCAATTACTTTTGACTCTTCATCTTCTGCCATTTTTGGATTTACCATAACATAAACATCATTTGCTCCCATTGACTGCATATTTTCTGATACAGAAAGTGTTAAAGAATCTCCAACTGTTATAATTGCAATAACTGCTCCTATACCAATTATAATTCCAAGCATAGTAAGAAGTGCCCTCATTTTATTTGAAAGAAGGCTATTAATTGCTAAAATTATGTTTTCTACTAGTAACATTTATTTGCCTCCTTCTTCTTCGCTTATTATAAGCCCATCTTTTATTGATATAATTCTGTCTGTTTCTGCTGCAAGCTCATTAGAGTGAGTAATAAGCACTATTGTTTTTTTCTGCTCTTTATTTAATTTATGGAATAAATCCATAACTAATCTTCCTGTTTTAGAATCTAGAGCACCTGTTGGTTCATCTGCTAAAATAATTGCAGGATCATTTGCCATAGCTCTTGCTATAGCAACTCTTTGTTTTTGACCTCCTGATAATTCTTCTGGCAAGTGTTTTGCTCTATCTCCCATTTCTACTAAGTTTAATAATTCTTTAGCTCTTGCAATTCTTTTGCTTCTTTCCATTCCAGCATATAGCATTGGAAGTTCAATATTTTTAATTGCATTTGTTTTTGGAATTAAATTATATGTTTGAAAAACAAATCCTATTTTTTGATTTCTTATTTTAGAAAGCTCTGTATCATCTGCTTTTCCAACATCTATACCATCTAAAATATAATCTCCTGATGTTGGTCTGTCTAGAGCTCCAATCATATTCATTAAGGTAGATTTTCCGGAGCCAGAAGGTCCAACTATTGCAACAAATTCTCCTTCTTTAACTTCTAAAGAAATTCCATGCAATATTTCTAATTCATTTGGCTCACCAATATAAAATTTTTTTACTATATTAGTTAATTTTATTATTGAATCCATTTATATTCCCTTCTATTTTATAAACCTGCATCTGCACCCATTAATTCTATTAATGTTTCCATTGAGTTATTTGCTTCTACTTGTGGCATAACAACTTGCATTCCACTTGTTAATTTACTTGAACTAATTTCTACATAATAAGAGCTTTCAAGTCCTGTTGTAACATCTAGTTCTTGCTTGTTTTCTATATTTTCATTTTCATTATTTAAAACTTCTATGTATTTTGTTCCATCATCTCTTACATGAATTGCATCAATTGGAACTGCCCATACATTTTCTCTGCTATCTGTAATAATACTTAATTTTGCATTCATTCCTAAACGCAATCTTTCATTTGGAGTATCTAAAGAAATTTGTATTTTATATGTTGCATTTCCAGATGCAGACATACTTGCAGACATTCCTGCCATTTGTGATGCTTGACTTCCAGAAGCACTTGCTGAAACATAAATTACTCTTCCTCTTAATTCTTCATCACGAGTTGCATCTGTTTTTATTAAAACTTCCATTCCAACATCTATATCTGCAATATCATATTCATCTATTTCAGATTCTATAATAAATTCTTCTACACCTTCTATAACTGCAATTGTTGCTCCAGTGTAAATATCTCCTGGTTTAACATTTACTGATGTAACAGTTCCAGAAACAGTAGATGTTAAAACTCCTTTATCTAATTGTTCTTTATATGTGTTTATTTGTGCTTGTTGAGTAGTTTGATTTAAGTTAGAACTTAATTCTGCATTATTTAATGCATCTTGCATACTAGCTATTGTGCTATCAGCAGTAGTTGCTACTGTATTTAAACCTTGAGAAGCTTTTTCATAAGCTGTTTTTAAACTATTTACTGTTTGTTCTAAAGTTGGAATTGAACTTTGTAATTGTGCAATTTGTGTTTGTAGTGCAGTATATTGTGGTTCTATAGATTGATATTTAGAGTATTCTGTCTCAGCTGATTTATAACTTGCTTCTTTTGTATCTAATGAGCTTTTAAGCTCTGCTAATGTAGCTTGCTCTTTTAAGTAATCCTGTTTAATTTGTTGAGCTTCTGATGTTTCTGGTTGTGCACCTATAAAGACTCCGTCATCACTATAGTATTGATTGTATTGTATTTTTAAATTGTTTACTAATTGTAACTGATTATTATATTCATTTTTAGCTTGTTCATAAGAATTTTTAGCTGTTTCAAAACTCATTTTTTTGCTTTCATCAAATCCACTTTTCTTCAAATTTTCTAAAGAAGATTGTGCAGTAGCTAAAGATTTTTTAGTATTTTCTAATTGATTTTGTGCATCTTGATATGCTTTTAAAGCGCTATCTACATCTGCTTGAGTAGTGCTTACTTGTGTATCTTTATTTTTTATTGCATCATTTAAGTTTCTTCTTGCAGATTCAATGCCAAGATTTGCCTGAGCTTGAGATATTCCTAAAGATTGCTCTGCTGTATTTAAAGCATCTTGAACTGTAGAAGTATCAAATGTGCAAATTACTTGACCTGGAGTTACTGTATCTCCTTCTTTTACATTAACTGTTTTTATTTCTGAACCAGTTAATGTAGAAACAACATTTTTTGTAGTACTTGTTTGAATTACTCCGGTTGCTGCTATGCTAGTTCCAATAGAACGTTTTTCTATTGGAGCAATTTCTAGTTTTTCTTCTTCTACTTCTTTAGGTTTAAAAATAGAACATATTATATTTATTAAAATTATTAAAATAATTATAGAAATTATAATTACTCTTTTTTTATGCTTTTTTAAATAAGTTTTTATCTTTTCTTTTTTATTACTTTTTTCCATAATCGATTCAAGCTCCTTAGTTTGTAATATATTAAATATCATTTTTATATTATAACATATTTATTAATTTAAATAAACAATTTAAATAAATAAATTAAGTAAATTTAATATTTTTATTGTAACAATATTGTAATATTTTTTTAACCTATTTGTTATATTTCTTTTCTACTCTTTATGTTATAATAAATTTGTTAAGTTATATAAATGTATGTGATTTTTGGAAAATCCTACTACTTAGCGCTTTAGGAGGTTTTTAAATGTTAGATATTAAGTCATTAAAATTTGAAAAAAGCATTAATTATCTAAAAGAGCAGTTAGAAGTGCAAAATAATAATAAACAGTTAGTCATAGATATTATGAAAAATTTATCTATGCTTATTGATAATTCTAAAGATTTAAAAGAACAAAAAGAATATCAAAATATCTATAATTCTGCTCTAAAACATCTACAAAATATATCAGCCAATATTGAAACTCTTGAAAAATTGAATTCCACTATTGGTCTTTTAGCATTTAAATTAACAAAACTAGCTGAAGCAGAAAAAGATGGTTCTAGAACAAAACAATATCTAATTAGTGCCTTTGCTCAATTTAAAGAAGAAGTAATATCTTATACAAAATCTCTACAAAATTTAAATAAAAAAATAGTAGACGATACTAATGATTTTAATGAATTTATAAATGTTAATAATTTTAAATATAACTTTAGTTCAATAGCAAATGAAGAAGGAGCAAATTCAAATTATGAATACACAGGATTTTCTGTTAAAGACAAAAATATAGATTCTCTTGTTCAAAATGATTTTGATAATGCTGATGAAACTAATTTTGATACTCAAGACATAAGCATTGAGGATATAGATGTTGACGATATAGATATTGAAGATATTAAAAATATCGAAAGTGATGAAAATGATGAAGGAACTATTGATTATAAAGACTTAAATTATTCTTCTCTTTCTGATATTTTAAAAAATACTGCTCTTTCTAGTGAAGTTTCAAATGAAGAAGTTTCTGATGAAGTTCCAAAGAAGAAAACAACAAAGAAAAGCACAAAAAAATCAGAAGACAAAACAGAAAAAAAGACTAAATCTACAAAAAAATCTTCTACATCAAAAAAATCATCAAAAACAACTAAGTCTAAAGGAACAAAATCTGAAGGAAAAGCGTCTAAAAGTACTGCTTCAAAATCAAAAAAGGCTTCTACTGATGCAAAGACATCTACCAAAAGAGTAGTAAGCATTACTAAAAAAATATCTAATTCTGCACAAAGCAAAGCTAATGAAGAAGTTGCAGATAATCCTATTTCAGCTGATAAAGATGAAAATGATGTTGCTGAAGATTTAATTTCTAATTTAGATGTACAAGACTTAATGTCAGACTTAGACATTAATGAAAATGATTTAGATGTTAAAGTAGATGATAATTTAAATAATATTTTAAACGATTCTGATACAGATAGTAAAGACGATGAAAATGATGCAGGTATTGAAGAAAGTTTAGATATCATAGAATCAAGATTCGAGGCTAAATTTAAAGATTTAGAAGAATTCGAAGCTGAACAAGAAAAAAAGGAACCTCCTCCTACTACTCAAACTAGTGAAAAAATTGAAGATATAGTTAAAAATAACGATTTTAGTCAATTTCCATTAGATAATATTACAGATAAAATTTCAGATATTCTTTCTGCTAAACTTGATAATGAAACTTTATTAATATCTGAAAAAACAAAAACTATATATTTGCCATATAAACTTTCTGAATTAACAAACTATATGGAAAGTTATCCAGATGTTTATGCATCTATGCAAGATGTTGTAAAACAAGAATTTATTTTGCCTTTCGACTATTTTATGAAACATCCTTATAAAGCAAGATTTTCTGAAGCATATAATATTTTAAGAAATCGTGAAGGCAAAGGTTTTATTCCTTCTGTTACATATAGTTTAAATATTGCTAGAAGATACAACTTAAATCCTGCAATTGTTGCAGCTTGTAAATCTCAAAACGAACTAGAAAGTTACTTATATTATTTAGATACAAATAAAGCTCATAGATTTAATTTCTTCAATATAATTTATGAAGTTAATCCTTTAGCAAGAAATAAATAAAATTTAAAATCCCAGTAAAATTTACTGGGATTTTTTTATAATATTATACAAATTAGTCCACCACTTCCCTCATTTACAATTCTTTCTAATGTTTCTTGTAGTTTTCCTTGTGCTTCTTCTGGCATTTTAGCCAATTTATTTTGTAATCCTTCGTTCACAAGTTCATGCAAACTTTTTCCAAATATATTTGATTCCCATATTTTCTTTGGATCACTTTCAAACTCAGAAAGTAAATACTTTACTAAATCTTCTGATTGTTTTTCGCTTCCTACAATTGGTGATACTTCTGTTTCTGTATTTATTTTTATCATATGAATTGATGGTGCTTTTGCTTTTAATTTAACACCATATCTTGAACCTTGCTTTACAATTTCTGGTTCTTCTAAAATTAAATCATCTATTTCTGGAGTTACTATTCCATATCCTCTTTCATTAACTTGATGTAAAGCATATGCCATTTTGTCATAATCTTTCTTTATTTTAGAAAATGAAGATATGCAACTGAAAAGCTCTCCCTCATTTTTAATTTTTACACCAGTTATATCACTTAACACATTATAAAATAAGCTATCATTTAATTCTACTTTTACAGATACTACACCTGTTCCTAAATTTATTTCTTCAACCTCTGCCTTTTTTATATTTTCTGATTCTTCAAGTTTTAAGTATGTATCGTTTATATCTTTTAATCTAGTTACTTCTGAAAAAGAGTTTTTTACGCTTTCAAATAAATTTCTTTTTAATTCATTATTTACATCTAATCCATCAATCCAACGAGGAAATTTTACTTCTATTTTTTCTATCATAAATTCATATAATAATTTTGAAAAAATTAAATTAATATCTTCCATATTTAATTCTAAACAATTTATAGGTATTACAGTTGTTCCATATTTTTCAGATAAATTGTTTGCCATTTCTATACTATATCCATCATTTGGATTTTGGCAATTCATAAGCATAATAAATGGTTTGTTTAATTCTTGCAGTTCTTTTACTACTCTTTCTTCTGCTCCTATATATTCTTCTCTAGGAATATCTGTAATTGTTCCATCTGTTGTAACTATTATTCCAACAGTAGAATGTTCCACTATTACTTTTTTAGTTCCAAGTTCAGCAGCTGTTTCAAAAGGCATTTCACTTTCAGACCAAGGTGTTTTTACCATTCTTGGCATATCGTCTTCTAAATAGCCTAAAGCGTTATTAACTAAATAGCCAACACAATCTACTAATCTCGTTTTTAATTTTACATTTCCATTTAAAGTAATTTCAACAGCTTCATTTGGAATAAATTTTGGTTCTGTTGTCATTATTGTTCTACCACTTGCACTTTGTGGCAGTTCATCAATTGCCCTTTCTTTTTTATATTCATTATTTATATTTGGTAAAACAAGTAACTCCATAAATTTTTTTATAAACGTAGATTTACCTGTTCTTACTGGTCCAACAACTCCTATATAAATATCGCCTTCTGTTCTTTGGGCAATACTTTGATATAACCTTAAATTTTCCATTAAAAAATACCCTCCTATAAATTTGTACATCTTTTTACTAATTTATATTAGGGTAAAATTTTTTTATGACTATTTTTTATATTTTATTTCCAACATTTACTAATATATAAAATTTTCCACTTTCTTTATTTAGAACTTCATAATTTTTTTCATATAATTTTACTTGATTAATGGTGTTAGCTTTATTTGTTTGCTCCATTGTTTCTATATTTGTAAATTCATTATTTTCATCTGTCCAAATCATCATATATGTATAGTTTTCTAAATCTTCATAATTATCCATTATTGAAAACTCACTGTTTGCATAATTATCTCTTGTTACTTGATTTACTGCTCCAAAATCCCTATAAAAAATATCTTTCCAATATGTGCCATCTTTATAATAATATATTCCATAAGAAAAATTGTCTATATGATAGCTCGATGAATATAGTTTAAAATCATTAAAATCTATTCTTCCTGTTTTAATGTCTTCATCTATATCTACAATTATGTTATTTCTTAACATATAATTTTTTCCAATATTACATTCATAAATTTTGTTTTGTATTTTAAAATAGCTTCCTGTTCCCGCAATATTTAACTCATCAATATTATATATTGGAATAATTTCATTATTTGAGTTTGATTCATTTTCTATAACATCCATTTCTTTAGAGTAAATCTTTTTTAATTGAGTATTTTCATTATTTTCAAGTTTCATTTTATTATCTATTAAATAATAAGTTGTAATTACAAATAGTAGTAAAAATATCATAGCGAATAAAACAAAAACAGATATTATTCCTTTTTCATTATTTTTTTTCATATTTGTTCCTTTAATTTTTTTTAATTATATCACATTTTTATAGTAATAGTATATTTTTTTGTAAAATACTAATAATACTTTGTATTAGGAGAAAAATTATGGTAAAAAAAATATTTAATGACATTTTTAAATATAAAGAAAAAGAAGAATATGAATTTATTTTGCCTGATGTAGCTAATAATATAGCTGAAAATGAATTTAATGAAGAAGATAATCAAACAGTTTATAAATCTATAGATGAAAATTTATATTACTTAAAAATAAAATATAACATGCTAATTAATAGTGATATAAAATCTAGAGAATTTACTTTAAACATTTCAAATCATAATATAAAAGCATTTATTTTTTATATTGATGGAATGGTTGAAGATTCTGCAATTAATGATTTTATTATGAAACCCCTTTTACTTAAAAATTCTATGCAAATGAAAATTTCAAAGCAAAGTACTAATCAAATATTAAGCACTGAAAAAAAATTTAATTTAGAAAATTATTTATATTCTAGTTTAATTCCGCAAAACAGTGTTTCTAAAGAAACTAAATTTTCAGATATAGTAGTAAAAGTTAATGCAGGATTTTGTGCTTTATTTGTTGATAATTTAAATATTGCTCTTTGCATTGAAACTAAAGGCTTTAAAGGACGTAGTGTAGATCAACCTATAACAGAATCTGTAGTTCAAGGTGCTCAAGAAGGTTTTGTAGAAAACATAAGAACAAACACTTCTATGCTTAGAAAAATTATAAATAACGAAAATTTAATCATTGAAGAAACTACTGTTGGGAAAATTAGTAAAACTAAAGTTGCAATTTGCTATATGAAGAATATAGCTAATGATGATTTAGTGGCAGAAGTGAAATATAGAGTTAATAATCTTCAAATAGACTACATTCTTTCTTCTGGTCAGCTTACTCAATTTATAAAAGATTCTTCTAAAATGGCTTTTCCACAAACAATTTCTACTGAAAGATCTGATAAAACTTCTAGATATTTGCTTTTAGGAAGAGTAGCCATACTTATAAATGGCTCTCCTTTTTCTATTATTCTTCCAGCTTCACTAATAGATTTTCTAAGTTCTCCAGAAGATTCAAATTTAAATTATCATTATGCTAATTTTCTAAGAATTTTGCGCTCTGTTGCTTTAGTTTCAGCT
This sequence comes from uncultured Clostridia bacterium, assembly GCA_947601495.1. Taxonomy (GTDB): domain Bacteria; phylum Bacillota; class Clostridia; order TANB77; family CAG-508; genus Scatovivens. The sequence continues at coordinate 191,300 of CANQGE010000001.1, forward strand.
TTATTAATTCCTGGATTATATATAGCTATTACTATGTATCATTATGAACTCATACCATCAGAACTTTTATTTGCAATTGTTGCTGCTCGTGAAGCTATTCCTTTTCCAATTCTCTTTGAAATTATAATAATGGAAGCATCTTTTGAACTAATTCAAGAAGCAAGTATTCGTGTTCCCTCTTCTTTTAGCACAACTGTACGGAATAATTGGTGCTTTAATTTTAGGAGAAGCAGCAGTTTCTGCAAATATTGTTAGTCCTATTTTAATTATAATTGTAGCTTTTTCAGGAATTTGCTCTTTTGCAATACCAGATAATTCTTTAAGATTTGCAGTAAAAATGTTTCGTTTTGCCTATATCATTTTAGGATATTTAGCAGGATTTTTAGGAATTGCTTTTGGATTTTTTATTCATTTTTTAATTCTTGCAAATCAAAGCTCTTTTGGAGTATCTTTCTTTGCACCTTATATTCCTCTTTCCGATTTATCTAAAGGTGAAAGTCTTCATGTTGATCCTGTTTGGAAACGTGAAAAAAGAAGTCCTTTTCTTAATACTAAAAAGCCAGATACTGAAAGTCATATTAGTATGAAATGGAGGAAAAATGAAAAATAATTATAAGTTAGAAAACATTGAAATCATTTCTATTATACTTTTAGTTATGATTAATAAATTAATTTTAAATGTGCCTTATTATATTGTTAATCTTACTGGTAGTGGCTCAATAGTAAATATTATTTATATTGGAATAATCGATTTTATATTTTTACTTGTAATTATAAAATTATTAAATAAATTTGGAAATTTAGATTTATTAGATATTTCAGAGTTTTTAGCAGGTAAACGTTTAAAAATTGTTACTGCTTTTTTAAGTATATCTCTTTTTATGCTAGTATCTTTTATAACTTTAATTGATTTTTCAAATGTACTTCACACAATTTATTTTTCTAATTTCGATATGACTTTTATTTTACTAGTTTTTATTATTGGAATTTTAATTGCTAATTTAATAGGCTTTAAATCAATAGTTAGAATTGCTACTTTCATAATTCCTTTTGCTATTATAAGTGTAATTATTTCTTTCTTCTCTGTTTTTAATAGCTATGACTTAGAACATCTAACACCAATTTTAGGAAGAAATTACTACACTACTTTTGGTTTAGGATTAACTAACACATTTGCTATGTATATAATAGTTTACTACTATTTTTTAAAACCACTACTTAAAAATCCAGAAGATTTTAAAAAAATTTCTATTATTTCATATATTATTTCTTTAGCAATATTGCTTTTAACTGTAACATCTATGCTTACATTATTTAACACAACAACAAGTAGTGAGCCTATTAATTCTTTATTTTTACTAATTAGACAAATAGAACTTGGAACATTCATTCAAAGAGTTGATTCTGTTTTTATACTGCTTTGGATTTTATCAATTTTTACTTATTTAAGTTTTGTAGTCTTTATTATTAATCGAATCTTAAAGAAAATATTAAATGTTTCTAATGAAAAAATGTTATCCTTTTCTACTTGTAGCATACTTTTTGGATTAACTTTAATTCCAATAAATGTATCAAAAATTCATTTTATAGAAAACACACTTTATAAATATATAATTTTAGCTTTTATGTTTGGATTTAGCTTTATAATACTTATTTTAGCAAGTATAAAAAAATTAAGGAGCAATAAATAATATGAAAAAGTTTGTAAGTTTAATTTTAGTTTTAATTTTACCTTTATATGTATTTACTGGTTGCAACTATACAAATGGAATTGATGAATATTATTTTATTATTTCTTTAGGATTAGATGTTGCTGATAATGGTCTTATAAAATTAAGTATTCAAAATTCTTCAAACTCTTCTCAAGATGAATCTGGCTCTTCTAGCAGTTCTAGTAGTCAATCTAGCAATTATAAAATTTATTCTGTTGAAGCAAAAACAATTGATGAAGGAATTACTATTTTAAACAATTACTTAAATAAAAAAATAAATTTAACACATTGCTCTGCATTAATAATTTCTGAAGAACTAGCCAAAAAAGGAATTAAAAGCTATATAAATACTTTAAGTAATAATCCAGAACTACGCCATACGTGTAACATAATTATTAGTTCTACTACAGCATTTGATCTTATGGATAAAGTTTCTAATTCTGGAGAAGTTTTTTCTGCAAGGCTTTATGATTATTTAACTAATACAACTGATTACACTGGTTTTACTGTAAAATCAACATTTGGAAAATTTTTTCAAGGATTAGATAATGGATATTATGAACCAAGTGCCATATATACTTTAGTAGGTAATTCAACAGTTCAAACTGCAGGAATTGCTGTTTTTAATAAAGATAAAATGATAGGTCATATCGATGCTTCTCAATCTATTGCACATTTAATTGCAACAAATGAATTAGAAGATGCTACTATTACTTTAAATAATCCCTTTGCAGAAGGTGAAAATATTGATTTAGAAATTAGTTTATATAAAAATACAGATATTAATATAGAATTAATTAATAATACACCATTTATTTCTTTATGTGTTTATCCAGAAGGTGCTGTTTTAAGTTCTGGAGATAGTTTTAATTATATAAATGATGAAAACATTGAAAAATTGGAAAAGGAAGTTAATAATTATATTGAAAAGTTACTCGATAGCTATTTATATACAATAACTAAAAAGTATAATTCAGATATTTTAGGATTAAAAGCATTATATAAATCTCATTTTTTAACTAGAGATGAATTTGAAAAAGTTCATTGGGATGAAATTTTTGGTGACTCATTTTTTGACATAAAAGTAATTACTAAAATTAATTCTAGCAATTTATTTAATAAAGAATAAAAGGAAATTTTTTTATGAAATTTTTAATAATTATTATTTTAATATATTCTTTTTTTAAAAGCATATATTATGCTAATTTTGAATTAAAAGAAAAAGAAAATAAACCTGCAGGAATTGCTTTATATTTTTTAGCAATCTTTGGGTTTATTTTCCCTACTTTCTTATTATTTACAATTTATTAATCTTCTGTTGATTCACTTTTTATATTTTTAATAATAGCAGATGCAATTATTGCAACAATTCCACATACTACAAAAATATTTCCTCTATCTGAAATTCCATAAATAATTTCTTTCAAAACACTTATTATCAAGTTACTTATTGAAGTTGATAGAAAAACTATATTATCTATGTCTACATTAGAAAAGAATAAACCAACACCTATTTTTATTATCACTCCTGAAGATAATAAAGATATTCCCAAAAAATTAATAGCAGTTAACAAATCTTTAATATTAATTATAACTAAAGCAGCTATTAAAATAATTAATATAGTTATTGGTAAATTTTTAACTTTATCATTTATTTTGTTTAAATCTTTTACAGCAGAGTTTGCTTGTTTATAAACTGATGTGGAAACATTTACATTATTATCATATTCATCAACAATTAAGTTCTCAAACTTTTTTATGTTGTTTTTATTTTGCTCATTTAAAGTTAAGTTTTGAGAGGAAGCATAATCTTGTATTTTTTGATCTAAAGTACTTCTTAAAGTTTCACTACTTAAAGAAATTTCTTTTCCACCATAAACAAAATCAACTATACTATCTATATCATTTTGCAACATCTCATTAGTAAATAAATTATCTATTATATCCACTGGAAATCCAGATTGATATATATATTTTTCAAAACCATCTTTTATTTCTCTAGCAACTTGAACATTAAATTCTGTCTCTTTCATTTTTTGTTTTACATAGGTTTTATTTAAAATTTTATCATTTAAAATATTTATTCCTAATAATGAGAAAATACCAAATATAATTAAAAAAGACAGAATTGCACTTATTACATATCTTAATATTTTCATTATTTTATTCCTCCACTAAATTAGCATATACAACATATCTTTGAGATGCATGTCCAATGTTGTTTATTGGCCAACATGTGTAAATCATTAATATTTCTTTTTCTTCTTGTATTGGAACTTTATCTACTTCTGTCTCTTTAACTATTTGTGTATCATATATTTCATAATTAAAATTTCCATAGGTTGTTTCTAAATTAATTATATCTCCAACTTGAGCTTTTGGTAAACTTCCTAAAAAGCTACTAAAATTATGTCCTGCAAGTATTATACTTCCGCCTTCACCCGGAAAAAATGAATTTTCATCATGAGCTATACCGCTTTTTAAAATTGTGTAATTTGCTCCATAGTATACAGGCTGTTCTAAACCAATGCTAGGTATTTTTAATGTGGCATACTTACTTCCATATGTTGGATAATTAATTAAAACATTCCCATTTAAAACTGGCTGAACACCTTTTATGTTGTTTTCATTAACTGTTATTACTTTTAAAAGATATATTGCCATATCAAATTTTTCTTTTCCTATCTTTGATAAAGTAAAACAGATAATTGTAACAAACAAAAAAGCAACTATTAAAGATATAATAGCTGCTTTTATAATGTTTAAAAACTTTTTATTCATTAGTTAGCTTTTCTTTTTTTAACAATTACTGCAACGGCAACTATTGCTAAAGCTAATACTGCATAAAGTGCATAATTTGCACCTGTGTATAATAATGTAGATCCTCCAGCACTTGTTCCACCATTTGAACTACCACTTCCAGAACCTGGATTTGTAGCTAATGATGTATAGCCACCAGAAGCTAAAACTGTTCCATCAGATTTTATTAAAGTAAATGTATCAGTTCTTGTATCTACATTTAATGTTAATCCAGCTTTTGTAGCTGTTGCTTTAGCTTGTGCTAAAACTTTTTCTCTAACTTCTTTGCTTATTTGTGAAGTATTAGTTGCTCCTGTATTTTTTATAGTATTTTCGATTGATACTAAATCATTGTAAACAGCTTGTGCTGTTTCTTCACTAATACTTGTGTTAACATAGTCTGTTAATGCATTTTTTTGTGCATTTGTTATTTCAAACATCATACCATTTACTACATGTGCTTCTCTAATATAATTAATTAAAGTTTCTTTTTGTGTTGCTGCATTTACGTTTAATGACATTGCAATTACAGCTAAAACTACAACTGCCATAGTTAATACTTTTGATAATTTTCTCATAATTTCCTCCTAAATTCATATATTAAAGTTAAAACTATAAATATTATACTTTTTATTTTAACCTTTTGCAAGCTTTTTTTGATTTTTTTTTGTTTTTTTGTCTATTATTTTAAAATTTGCTTGAATAATAAAAATATATATGCTAAAATATTTATTGTTATTAAGCTTAGGGGTATAGTGTTAATGGTAGCACATCGGTCTCCAAAACCGCTTGTGTGGGTTCGAATCCTACTACCCCTGCCATAAAAAAGCTAGGTTTTTTAATCTAGCTTTTTTTATTTTATTTTTTAGCTTATTTAAATATTCACAATATTATTATTAATTGAATAGGTTACTTTAATCGAAAGTAACTGAGGTAGAATTGGTTAATACATTTTTTGGAAAGGAGGTTTTAATATCAACAAATTTTTTTCATACTATTTTTTTATTCTAGCTATAATTATTATTTACAGTTCTTTATTTTATTATAATCAAAATATAACTTTAAATTCTTCTGTAGAAGAAAAAAATTTTGATTCAAATTACTATTTTTCAAATGACGAATTTTTTTGGCCAGTTCCTGGTTTTCATACTATTACTTCTCCCTTTGGTCCTAGAAAAAGTCCTACTTCTGGTGCCTCTAGTTCTCATTCTGGAATTGATATTGCAGCTCCACAAAATACTACTATTTTTTCTGTTACATCTGGAAAAGTTATTTTTACTGGTTTTCAAGGGGCAAATGGCTGTACTATAACTATAAGAACTAACAATCTTGACATTTCTTATTCTCATGTTTCTCCGTCATTTTTAGTTTCTATAGGACAAATAGTAAATATTGGTGAGCAAATTGGAAATGTTGGTCCAAAAAATGTTTTTGGAATTCCAAATAATCCATATAAAGATTCTAATGGAAATCCCACAAATGGTGCTACTACACGGTTGTCATTTACATTTAAGCATAAAAAAAGACGGCATAGCCGTCAATCCTTTGGAATTCTTTTAAATTCTTTCCATATATAAACCTGTTCTTGTATCTATTCTAATAACATCACCTATATTAACAAATAGTGGTACAGAAATTTCTAATCCGTTTTCTAATGTTGCAGGTTTTCCAGATGTTGTTGTTGTATTTCCGCTAAATCCTGGTTCTGTATATGTAACTTCTAATTCAACAAACATAGGTGGTTCAACATTAAATACTTTTCCTTTAAAAGATAAAACTGTAACATTCATGTTTTCTTTTATGTATTTTAAAGCATCTCCTAATTGCTCTTCATTTAATGGTATTTGTTCATAAGTTGTGTTATCCATTAAGTAATATAATCCGCCATCATTATATAAGTATTGCATTTCTCTTTTTTCTATTTCTGCACCTTGCAATTTTTCTGAAGGGTTAAATGTTCTTTCAATAACAGCTCCTGTTATAACATTTTTCATTTTTACTCTAACAAATGCTGCTCCTTTTCCTGGTTTTACATGTTGAAATTCAACAACTTTAAAAACATTTCCATCTAATTCAAAAGTTGTGTTATTTCTTAAATCTCCTGCCATGTATACGTCTGCCATATTAATTCTCCTTTTCTATTAATTTAAACTATATATAATAATAGCATAATATTCCTTTAAAATCAAGCATTTAGTTTATTATTTATGATTTCAGTGTGGAATATTTAATGATGCAAACATTGATAATGTTAGTTTTATAAATAAAATTAACTCTACTATTAAAATAAATATTATAATCAACTTAAATATTGATAATCCTGTTTTACCTAATTCTTTTCTTTCCTCTGCTGTTTGTTCCAATAAAACCACGGCAAGTCCTAATAATCCACATAAAAATCCCCAACAAAATCCTGCTACTAGTGAATATCCTTTTCGTTTATGAATATATGCTCCAATAGCTCCTAAGACTATTGATATAAATATCATAAGTATTATAAGTACCATTTTTATCCTCTTTTATTTTACTGAAGTGCACATTTTTATATAACAACATACCATGAAAACTACTATTAAATCAAATGCTAGTCCATCAGCTAAAATCAAGTATTTAATTTATTATTTATAATTTCAAAAAGATCCAAACTTTTAATTTTTATCCAAGTAAAGGCATTACAACAAAAACTAAAGCCATTATAACTAAAGTTCCTATCCCAACAAATATTAGAAGCCATTGTAATACTGATAAGCCTTTTTTACCTGATTGTTCATTTTCTTCTTTAGTTTTCTCTAATAAAACTACAGCAAGTCCTATTAAATCAAAGAAAAATCCCCAACAAAATCCTGCTATTGGTGAATATCCTTTTTTCCCATGAATATATGCACAAATAGCTCCAAAAATTAATAATCCAATTCCTATTTGCATTTTTTTCCCTCTTCCTATTTTGTTATACAGCATATTTTAAAATTAATTTTTTTTGTAATACTATTGCTAAAGTATAAACAGCAAATGTTCCAATTTGTGTAGAAAAATAAAGCATATATATTTCTCCTTCTGTTTTTTTAAGCATTAATTTTGCTTGTGACCATGATTTTTTTGCAAAGAAATTATTTGTCTCAAAACCATCAATATATGATTCAACAGCCTCTCCCAATACAGGTCCAAAACTATCGTATTGTTTTTTTGTGTCTAAATATTCCTTAAATTGTGATAAACTATTCAAAGCATTAATAGCGCAAACTATTATTACAATAATAAAAATATTTTTAATAACTTTTGGTACTTCATCTTTGCTTATTACTTTTTTTGAAAAAGCAGATTTTATGCTAAATCTCCACGCCAAAAAAGCAGCTATTCCATCTAATATAATAAGTATTGCATAATCTAAAAATAATGAATTAGTAATAATAATTAAATTAAGAAAATAAATTATAATAGCTAGTAATATATAATAAACGATAAATCCGCCTATTAATTGACCCGTTATTGTCTTTGAATCTACAAGTTTTCTGTCTTCCAATATATTATCCTCCCTTCTTTTTATACTATATAATAACATAATTTTTTGTGCATTTTGTTAAACTTTCACAGCTCATTTTATTAATTTTAAAAGTATCTTCTATTCTTATTCCAAATCTTCCTGGAATATAAACGCCTGGTTCAATTGCAATAACTGAATTTTCTTTTAAAATATTATCTGTTTTAGCTTGCAAACGTGGTAACTCATGGATTTCTAATCCTACACCATGACCGAAAGCATGTGCTACACTAAAGTTTTTTGCTTTATATTCTTCTTCAATATTTTTAATAACAGTTCTAATATTTGCTCCATCTTTAAATTCATTTATTATTCTTTTTTGTTCATTTAATACAAAATCATATATTTCTTTATATTCTGGTTCAATTCTACCCATGAAAACTACTCTTGATAAATCTGAGCAAAATCCTTTATATTTACATCCAATATCAAATTGAATTATATCTCCTGAACGAACTGCTCTATCTGTAGGAACTGCATGTGGTTTTGAACTATTCTCGCCAGAAGCCACTATTAAATCAAATGCTAGTCCGTCAGCTCCATTTTTTATCATAAATTTTTGAATTTCAAATGCAATTTCTTTTTCGGTCATTCCTTCTTCAATATTTTTTATTATATATTCAAATGATTTATCAGTAATTTCACAAGCTTTTTTTATACATTCTAATTCTTCTTCTTCTTTTATTACTCTTTGATTTTCTAGCATGCCTTCTGTTTCAATTAAGTTAACTCTATATGTATGTAAATATTTTTTATAGTTTTCATAAGTTACATAGTTTTCCTCAAAGCCAACATTATCATCCATTGTAAAAATATTTTCATAATCATATTTATCTAACTCTTTAGAATTATAAACAACTATTTCATCTTCTATAGTAAGCTTTGAGTTTACACTTTCAATGTACCTTCCATCTGTAATAAATATGTTTTCTCTTTTAGTAATAATTAATGTGCCTTCTTCTGATATTCCTGTTAAATACATAATATTTACAGGATTTGTTATTATCATTCCATCAAGTTTTAAATTTGCTAATTGATTTTTAAGCCATTTTACTTTTATATTCATAATTAAAACCTCCTAAAATATCAATATTTTATTACTAATGCTTTTACATATTAATAAAAATGCATCAATTACACATCCTGCTGGTAAAAACATGCATATTATTGTTGACATTACTAAAAATGGTCCAAAAGGAATATATTCATCTTCATTTTTTGTAATAAGCCTAAAAAAGATAATTATTATTGAAAAAACTGCAGATATTGCAAATGAAAGTAATGTTATTTCTGCAATGGAACTCATTCCCCAAAATAGTCCAAGTGCTCCCATAAATTTTACATCACCAAATCCCATTACTTCTTTTCCAGAAATTACTTTTCCCAAAAGTGTAATTATTAAGAAAATTCCAGCACCAGTTAGCATTCCTACTATATAGTCTTTCGCCATATTTACATTTGTTATTCCATAAATAAATGTTATTGCAAGTCCAAACTCAAACATTGTTAGAGTTAATCTATTTGGAATTATTCTATGTTTAAAGTCTATAAAGAAAACTAATAATAGCATTGGTGTTAAAATAATTAGTTTTATTAAATCTAAATTTTGTAAAATTCCTTCTTTTTTTATGCCAAATTTATATAATAAAAAAATATAAATTACTGCTGTAAGTGTCATAAATATATAATTTTTAGGTAATCCTTTTTTATTTTCTGAAAAAAAATCTTTACTAAAAATTTTTTTATTTTCTGGAATTCTTAAATTGCACCATGCACAAAATTTTCCAACTAACAAACCTAATGCTGATATTGCCACATAAATTAAAATATGTACATTGTTAAAATACATTATTTATCAACCTGCTTTTTTAAATATTTTTTTATTACTAATTCTTCTAATGGTCTTTTAATTTTTGTTAAAAATAAATCTTTTTTATTTATTGGCTCTACAAGTATAGAATGCATTTTCATTCTATTTGCACCTATAACATCTGTAAAAATTTGATCTCCAATTACTGCTATATTTTCATTTGGAAGATCTAATTGTTTTTGAGCTTTTTTAAATCCCCTTTTTAGAGGCTTTGTAGCAAAATTTATATATGGTATATCTAACACATTTGCTACTTTTTTTATTTTTTCTATTTTATTACTATTTGAAAGAATTATAGTTTTTATATTATTTTTTCTAATATTATTATGCCATTCTTCTAAGCCTTCTAATATGTTTAAGTCAAAGTCTAAAAGAGTATTATCCACATCTAAAATTAGAGCTTTTATATCATTTTTTTCTAAATATTCTACACTTATATCTGTAACTTTTTTACAATACAGTTTAGGATAAATTGTCATTACTTTTTCCTCCACATTTTCATATATATATTACCAATATGTTGTGTTTTTGTCAAACTAAAGAGTTTATTAATTTTCTTACATAAAAATTGAGTTAATTAAATTAAATAACTCAATTTTTATAACTTAATTTTAATTAACTTATTTGATGTTTATATGTAACTTTATAAAATGACGCGTAAGCGACCAAACGAAGCGTAAGCGAAGTGCGATTGGAGCAATCTTCCTTTTGTTTATTTAAAAAAAGAAGATTGCGACACCAAGTCATTTAATAAAGTTACATATAAACATCAAATAAGTTTTTAATATAAAATTTGTGAAAATTAATAAACTCTTTATTTACAGAATATATGCTTTCCAATTGTAATAACCTGTGGTCTACTCCAAATCCAAGAAGATGTTGCTGTACTTGGATTGAAATAATATATGCAACCAGATGTTGGATCCCATCCATTAATTGCATCTTGAGCTGCTTTTTTTGCCTGTGAACTAGCTTGTAAATTAATTTGTCCATCAGATACACATGTGTATGCGCCCGATTGATATATAACTCCTGCTATTGTATTTGGAAATTTTGAATTTGAAACTCTATTTAGTACTGTAGCTGCAACAGCAACCATTCCTTTATATGGCTCACCCCTTGCTTCTGCATGCACTAATTTGCTTAATAAATTTAAATCTGTATTGTTTGTGCTAGTGCTTCCTGAAGAATTACTAGAAGGTATTCCTAAAGCATTTAATGTATTTGTTCCTGCTATTCCATCAACAGTCAATCCATTTTTTCTTTGAAATTTTTTAACTGCCTCGAAAGTTTTTGAGCCATAAATTCCATCTACCGATCCAGAATAATATCCCCAATTTTTTAGTTTTGTTTGTATTTTTTTAACTTCTTCACCTCTAGAGCCATATTTAGAAAGTGAAAAAGAAATAGAAAATAAGCTCGTAAATAGTAAAAAAACAATAAATAATATAAATAAACTTTTAGTTTTCATTTTATAACTCCTTTTATTCAATATGTTTATAATTACTATTATTTTACAAATTATATATTTTATTCTATATTTTGATGTAATATTTTTGTAATACAAATGTAATAAAAAAATATTATATTTTATTGAATTATTTCTTATTTATTATTATAATGAACTTGGATAATAATTATTTTTATTTCTAATTTTTAGTAGGAGTAAAGCAATGAATGTAACAAATTATATCTCATTTGATAAAAATTTAATTGAAAATGAAACTTGTACTATTACATATTCTGGATTTTTATTTAAAAATAATTCAGAGTCTGTAACTCTTGTTTATGGTTTTGATAGTAGTTGGAATAACTCTTCTGAAGTAGAAATGAAAAAAACTGATGATGGATTTGTTGCTGAAATAAAAATCTTAAGCTTTAAGACTTTAAATTTTTGTTTTAGAAATTCAAATTATGAATGGGATAATAACTACAATAATAATTTTTCAGTTTCAATTCAAAAAAGCAATGAAGAAGAAAATTTCATAATAAATGAAGAAATTTTAGATGATTTAGTTGATAAAATTACAAGTCAAGATGTTTCAACAGCTGATACTACTATAATAAAAGAAAAAATAGATACTTTAATATCAGAATTTGAAAATGCTCCAATAGAAACTATAGAGCCTGTTCAAGAAAATAGTATTGCTTCTTTTGAAGTAGCTCCTGTAAGCGAAGAATTTGTTAAAATAGAAGATTCTATTGGAAATGTGGAAGAAGAAACATCTCTAGATGCAGATATAAATAACATTTTTAATGATTTTTATCAAGAAGATAATTCAAATCAAACTATTAATACAGAAGTAACAGAAAATGTTGAAGATGATTCTTCTATAAATAATATAATTAATGTTGATAGTACTGAAGAAAATATTGAAGAAACTTCTGCTTTTAAATTTGAAGAAGATGTTTCAGATTTAGAAACTGATAAGACAGTAGATAACTTAATTAATAATTTAATTTCAGACATATACAAAAAAGCAAATACTAGTGATGAATTAGAAACTAATGAATTAGATGATCAAACTCATTTTGAAGAACCATCTTTAATTGAAACTATTCAAAATGAAAATGTTAATAAAGAAAATCAAAGTGAAACAACTACAAATGATAGCACTGCACTTATAGAAACAGATAGTTTAGATAATTATCTTGTAAGTCCTAGAAGTTTAAGTAAATTTTATATGATGAAGAAGAAAATTAAACTAGCATTCTTAAAAGTTTTATCTTTACCTAAATTAATCATTTCTAGTTTAACTGGAGAAAATGATAATTAATAAAATTTATACATAAAAAAATTCCTTAAAATTAATTTTAAGGAATTTTTTATTTTTATAATTATTAATTTTTTTAATTCAAATCTTATTAAATATTCTTTTAATATTAAATTTTTAGAATATTCCCTCTATCTCTCCTTTTTCATTTACTCTTATTCGTTCTGCTGAAGGAGATTCTGGAAGTCCTGGCATTGTAAATATTTTTCCAGTTTTTAAAACAACAAACTCTGCTCCATTTTTTACAACTGCTTCTTTAACAAAAATTCTAAAAGGTTTATCACATAATAAATTTTTTGCGTCATCTGAAAATGAATATTGTGTTTTAGCAATGCAGATAGGATATTTTCCATATCCATTTTTTTCAATTACTTTAATTTGCTCTAGAGCTTCTTCTGAATAATCTGCTCCTTCTGCTCCGTAAATTTCTCTTGCAACTTTATCTACTTTTGTTTTTATATCATCTTCATCTTTGTATACAAAATTAATTTTGTTTTTAACTTCTGTTAATTTTAAAACTTTCTCAGCTAAGTCTATAGCTCCTTTTCCACCCTTTGCCCAAACTTCTGTTAAACTTAATTCTATACCTAATTCATTTAATTTTTCTTCTAAAAGTTTTATTTCTTTTTCTGAATCATCTTTATATTTATTAATTGCAACAATTGGTGTTAAACCATATTTATTTTTAATATTATCAACATGTCTTTTTAAATTTTCAATACCTATTTCTAATGCTTCTAAATTTTCATTAGAACATTCGCTTTGCTTTGCTCCACCATGATATTTTAATGCTTTAAGTGTTGCAACACATACACATACAGTAGGCTTCAATCCTGCTTTTCTGCATTTTACATTAACAAATTTTTCTGCACCTAGATCTGCACCAAATCCAGCTTCTGTAACAACATAGTCTCCTAATTTTAAAGCAAGTTTTGTTGCTATTATACTATTGCATCCGTGTGCAATATTTGCAAAAGGTCCTCCATGAACTATTGCTAAATTATGTTCTAATGTTTGTACAATATTTGGATTTATTGCATCTTTTAATAAAACTGTTAAAGCTCCTTCTGCTTTTAAATCTTTTGCAAAAATCGGCTCATCTATTTCATTATATCCTACAATAATATTTCCAATTCTTCTTTCCAAATCTTTTATATCTTTTGCTAAACAAAAGATTGCCATTATTTCAGAAGCAACAGAAATGTCAAAACCATCTTCTCTTGGTTTCATTCTTTTTTCTTTTGAAAGTCCTACTTCTATTTCTCTTAGAGCTCTATCATTTAAGTCTAAACATCTTTTCCAAATAACTTTTTTAAATCCTAATTTATTTCCATAATATATGTGATTGTCTATCATTGCTGCTAATAAATTATTTGCAGATGTTATTGCATGAATATCTCCTGTAAAATGTAAATTTATATCTTCCATTGGTGCTACTTGAGCATATCCACCACCTGTTGCTCCACCTTTAATTCCAAAAACAGGTCCTAATGAAGGCTCTCTTAATGCTAAAACAGATTTTTTACCTAATATATTTAATCCATCAGATAATCCTATAGCAACTGTAGTTTTTCCTTCACCTAACGGTGTTGGATTTATGGCTGTAACTAAAATTAACTTTCCATCTTCTTTTGTTTCTACTTTTTTGATAAATTCTGGTGAAATTTTTGCCTTATATTTTCCATAAACTTCTAAATAGTCTTCATCTATTCCGTATTTTTCTGCAATTCTAGTAATTTTTTCTAATTTCACACTTCTAGCTATTTCAATATCTGTCATAATAACACCACCTATCTTTATTTTTTTATATTAATGCACCTGCTATTATTCCTATTAAAGCACCAACAAAAACTTGAACTGGTGTATGACCTAATGTTTCAATTAATTTTTCTTGTACCTCTTTAGTTGTAAGTCCAGGTGTTTCTAATATCTTATTTAATATTCTAGCTTGTTTTCCTGCTGCTCTTCTTATTCCTGCTGCATCATACATAACAACAAATGCCATTATAACTGAAAAAGCAAATATTCCTGAATCGAAACCATATTCTTTTCCAATGCAAACAGCAAGTGAACAAACTATTGCTGAATGTGAGCTTGGCATTCCACCAGCTCCTAATATTCTTTTTACATTTAATTTTTTATTTATAATTAAATCTACAACTACTTTAAAAGTTTGTATTAAAAACCATAATAAGATTGGTAACCATATACATTTATTACCAATTATTTCTTTAAAAATTGTCATAAGTTTATTATTCTTCTGCTATGAAGTTTTCCTCCTTAATTTCGTTATTATCATTTATAAGTATTGATATTTTCTTTTCTGCTTCTTCTAATTTAGAATTGCATTTATTAGAAAGTTCAATTCCTTCTTCAAACAATTTAACTGAATCATCTAAAGATAATTGTTCTTTTTCTAGTTTATTTGTAATGGTTTCTAGCTTTTCCATTAGTTCTTCAAAATTTAAATCTTCTTTTTTTGTACTCATTTTTATTTCCTTTCTAAAATTCTACTGTTACAGTTTTATTTTCCAAATTTACTCTAAAATAACTTTTAACAGTGGCTGTTTCTAAAGAAGTTACAGCTATAATATATTCTCCATTTGTTGTAACTGAATCACAGCTAAAAGTAACTGTACTATCTTCTCCCCATTCTTGTTTAACTAAATTTATTGCTTCTTCTTTTTTGTTTGTAGTTCCTACTTCTGAATTTGAATTATAAACTTTATCACTTTGGTATACAGTATTTGGCTCACTTGTAGTAGTTGTAGGTTGTTCAGTATTATTTTGCTCTTCAGTAGTAGTAGCTGTATTATTTAAAACATTTTCATCAATTTCATTTTCAATAGTTGTATTTTCTTGAATTTCATTTACTACATTTTCAGAAATTTTTTCATTTTTCTCTTTATTATTTGATTCAAGAGCAAATAATGTTACTGCTAAAGCTGTAATAACAATAATTATTATTGCTATCATTATCTTTTTTTTATTATCCATAATACTTTTTCTATATTAGATAACCCCTAATACTTCTCCTTATATGTATTTAGATTTTTAAAAAATCTATAAAATTAAATAACTTTTGCGCTTTTATTTCCATCATGAAATCTTAAATTTATTTCCATGTCTTTTTTTAAATCTAAAGAGCTTGTAATAATTTTATTATTTACTTCTGTAACACAATATCCTCTTGTTAAAGTTTTTAACGGACTCAAAGTGTCTAGTTTAGTTATTACTTTTGTTGCTTCAATTTTATAATCTTTTAATTTTTTTGTTGTAACATTTTGCATTGTTTTAACATTTTTTTCTATTTGCATATAATAATCATTTATTTTTTGATATGGCTCTCTATAAACTCTTGAATTTAAGCATTTTTCATATCTAAGCCTCATAACTTCTGTTTTTCTTTTAAGAGCAAGTTTCAATCTTTTTTTGCATAATGATATTTTATTTTTAACTTCAGATATATCTGCAACTGCAAGTTCTGCTGCTGCTGAAGGTGTTGGTGCTCTTAAATCTGCAACAAAATCTGCAATTGTAAAATCTGTTTCATGTCCTACAGCTGAAATAATTGGAAGTTCCGACTCGAAAATGCTTCTTGCAACTACTTCTTCATTAAAAGGCCATAAATCTTCAATAGAGCCTCCACCTCTAGCTAAAATAATAACATCTGCTAATTTCTTTTCATTCATAAGTTTTATGGCTTTAGCTATTTTAATTCCGGCTCCTTCGCCTTGAACTGGTATTGGCAAAAGTCTAATATATACATTTGGATTCCTTCTTGTTGATACATTTATTATATCTCTAATAACAGCTCCTGTATTTGAAGTTAAAACACCAATTATTTTAGGCATAAATGGAATTGGCTTTTTATGTTTTGTATCAAATAAGCCTTCATCTTCTAATTTTTTCTTTAGTTCTTCATAAGCTGTATAAAGGTTTCCCATTCCATCTTCTTGCATAGCTTGGCAATAAATTTGATAAACTCCGTCTCTTTCAAATACTCCAACAGAGCCAAGTACCAATACTTTCATTCCATCTTTAGGCATAAAATTTAAAGTAGCAGTATAAGATTTAAACATTATACATTTTATAAGAGAAGTTTCATCTTTTAAGGTAAAATACATATGACCTGTATAATGATGTTTAAAATTTGAAATTTCTCCTTTAACAAATACACTGTTTAAATATTCATCGTCCGCTACTTTATCTTTTATATATCTATTTAATTCAGCAACTGTAATAGGATTAATTTTCATTAATTTCTCCGTCTAAATTTTTTTCTTTTACAACACTTGCAAGTATACCATTAATAAAAATAGGAGCAGATTCATCTGCATATTTTTTTGCAAGTTCTACAACTTCGTTTATTGCTATTTTATAAGGTAAATTTTTATATACCATTTCATAAATAGCAAGTTTTATTAAACTTAAGTTAATTTTAGAAATTCTCTTTAAACTCCAGTTTTCCTTTAAGTTATTTTCTATTAATTTATTAATTTCTTCTGAATTTTCTCTAATTCCTTTTTTTATGTCTTTTAAATATTCAACAACTTTTTCATCTGTAATATCATTATTTTCTATAAATATTTCAAGTTGTTCATCTTCATCTTTTTGAATTTCAATTTCATAAACTAACTTGAAAGCTAATTCTCTCATTGCAGATCTTTGCATTGTTTCCTCCTAAAATTTATCAATGAAATGTTTTAGTTTTTCTTTTACAGTTGATTTATTTTTTTGTACATAATTTCCTATAATAATGCCTGCTAATACAATAACGATAAAAACTAAAATTTTATATAATTTTGTAAAACATAATATTAATGCGATTAATCCACCAATTACAGCTCCTCCATATTGAGAAACGAATTTGTTTACTTCACTACCGCCAAAATCATCAAATTTATTTTCATTTACTTTTTGATTTTCAACTTCATTTTCATTTTCGTTTTCATTTTTATTTTCACTCATAAAAATTTCATTCCTTTCTTAAAATTTATAATTATGAAAATTATTTTCAAAACTAATTTTGTTCAGTTTCTGTTTCTTTTTCCTCACTTTCAGGACTTTCATTTTCTTCTACAGCAACTTCTTCGCTATTTTCTTCAGCATCAGAAGATGGTGGCAAACCTTTTACTCTTTTTGAAGTTATATTTTTAATTTTTATATTAACTTCTTTAACATCTAAATCTGCTGTTTTCTTCATTGCCTCTTTGATTTTTTGTTGTAAAGTGTTTGATATATCTTTTAGCATAACATCTTTACTTACAATAGCTGTTACAAAAACTATTAAATTTTTGTGTTTATCTAAAAAAGTTCTGCTAGAAACTGTTTCTGCTCCTGGAATTTCCTTTATTACACTTGCTATTAAATTTTCCAAACTTTCTTTTGAAATTACTAATTTTCCACTAGTATTTTCAAGAATAATTCCATCTTTTCCTAAATCTTCTTGTTTACTTGTGAAAAATAAACCTTTTATTGCTAGTAATAGCAAAACTGTTACAACAGCTATTGTTACTTGAAATGCAGTATCTCCATAATTTGAAAGAAATGATACTTTCTCAACTATCATATCTACAGAAATAATATTTGTTATTAACAATATTGTTATAATTGCTATTATAACTATTATTATTGAAAAAATTTTTAAAGCTAATTTATCTAAAAATTTCATAATTAATTCCTCACTTTATTCTTCGTTTGCACTTTCTTCTTCGTCTTCTTCTTGTTTTTTATCTGTTGTTACTGCATGAACTCCTTGCACATGAACATTAACTTCTAAAACTTTTAAACCTGTCATATTTTCAACTGATTTTTTAACTCTTGATTGAATTTCAAATGCAACTTCTGGAATTCTAGCTCCATATTCAACTATTATATTTACATCTATTTTTGCATCTTTTTCTCCAACATCTACTTTAATTCCTTTTGCTAAATTTTTCTTACCACTTAAAGCTTCTGTTAATCCAGCAAAACCTCCAGCCATACCATATACGCCGGAAACCTCTGAAACAGCAATTCCTGCATAAGTAGCAACAGCTTCATTTGAAATTTTTACAGTATCGTTTCCTTCTACTGATATTTCTTCTTCTGAAATTTCAACTTCTTCTTTATTTTCCTCCATAATACATCCTCCTTTTCAATATTATTTTTGCTAATAATTAGTATATCAATATAATTGTTTTTTTACAAGTATTATTCAAATATATCTTCTTCACAAATTTTGTTTCCTCTTAAGAAGTCACATATATTCATTTTTTTTGCATTTTCTGCTTGAATTTCTAATACAGAAATTACTCCATCTGTTGCTTTAATAAATAATCCTGTCTTTTCATTTGCAAGAAGAACTTCTCCTGGCTTTGCTTTATTTATATCTTTACAATCAAATTTTTCTTCAAAATACTTGTTTTCTAATTTTTGTACTTTCCAAATTTTTATTTTTTTGCTATTTAAATAAGTATATGTTCCCATAATTGGATTTAGCCCTCTAACTAAGTTTTTTATTTCTTCTGCTGTTTTTTCATTCCAATTAATTTTAGACATTTCCTTATTAAGCATTGGAGCTAAAGTAAATTCTTCTGGTTGAGATATTCTTTTTGCAGTTCCTTCTTCTATTTCTTTTACTGTATGAAGTAATAAGTCTGCACCTATTTTAGATAATCTGTTCCATAGCTCGCCAGAAGTTTCGTCACTACCTATTTCAACTTCTTTTTGATTTATTATATCTCCTGCATCCATTTGCTCGTTAAGATACATTATAGTTACACCTGTGGTTTTATCTCCGTTTAAAACTGCCCATTGAATTGGTGCAGAACCCCTATATTTTGGAAGCATTGAAGGATGAACATTTATGCATCCTAACTTTGGAATATTCAAAAAAGATTTTGGAAGAATTACTCCATAAGAAACAACACAAACTAAATCAGGATTCAAATTTTTAATTTCTTCTTTGAATTCTGTGTTGTTTGATATTTTTTCTGGTTGAAATACTTTTAAATTTTTTTGAATAGCATATTCTTTAACAGGTGAAGCAAGAAGTTTCATTCCTCTTCCTGCCGGCCTATCTGGAGTTGTAACAACTCCGCAAATTTCATAACCATTATCATATAATTTTTCTAAGGAATCTCGTGCAAAATCCGGAGTTCCCATAAAAAGAATTCTCATTTAAAATTTCCTTTTGTAAAATATATTTAGGTTTTTAAAAGATTCCTATAAACTTTTATTTTTGATTTTTTGTTTCATCTGGATTTACTGTTTCTAAAGTTCCTGGTTCTACTTTTTCAGTAAAAACTATTCCATTTAAGTGGTCAATTTCATGGCATAGTGCTTGAGCTAATAGGTCTTTTGCTTTTATAGTAATTTTTTTACCATTTATATCCAAAGCTTCAACAACTACTTCTTTTGGTCTTTTTACTTTTCCAAATTGATTTGGAAAACTTAAACATCCCTCTTCAACTTCTTGTTCTCCTTTTTGTTTTACAAGTACAGGGTTTATTAAAGTATATTGAGTTTTTTCTTCATCATATAGATCTATTACTATTATTCTTTTTAAAACTCCAACTTGCACACCGGCTAATCCTACTCCATCCCATTTGTGCATAGTTTCCATCATATCTTCAGCAAGTTCTTTTATTTTATCGTCTATAACCTCTATTTCTCTTGAATGTTTTTTTAGAATTTCATCATTTTCATATCTTAGATTTCTAATTGCCATTTTATTTTTCCTTTCTAATTCATACTATTTGGATTTATATCAACAGTAATACTAGTTTCTTTACATTTTTTTATTTTTTCATCTTGAATCGCATAATTTACAATATCTAAAACTTTTGATGTAATTTTACATTTTATTATAATTCTCCATCTATATTTATTCTTAATTTTATCTATTGGTGCAGGAACTGGTTTAAATATGTAAATGTTTTCATTATTTATATTTTTTATTTTCTTATAAACTATTTCTGAAACTTTTTTTATTTCTTCTATATTTTTTCCTGAAAATCTAATAAGCATTATATCGCAAAATGGTGGATAATTCAACATTTTTCTTAAATCAATCTCTTGATTATAGAACAAATCATAATCTTGTTTTTGTGCTTCAATTATTGCATAATGGTCTGGATTATAAGTTTGAATAATTACTTTTCCACTTTCTTCTCTACCACTTCTTCCAGCAACTTGCACTAATGTTTGAAATGTTTTTTCTACAGCTCTATAATCATCTAAATTTAAACTGCTATCTGCTGAAACTACTCCAACTAAAGTAACTTTTGGAAAGTGATGTCCTTTAACTACCATTTGTGTTCCAATTAAAATATCTATATTATCATTTTTAAATTTATCTAAAATTTCTTCATGAGAGTTTTTCTTGCTAACAGTATCTATATCCATTCTAATTGTTGAGGCTTCTGGATAAAGTTTATGTATTTCATCTTCTAATTTTTGAGTTCCACTGCCAAAATATTTCACTTTTTTACTCTTGCAATTTGGACATTCAGTTATATTATTTGTTTCAAAGCCACAGTAATGACATTTTAATTTATTATCTCTAATGTGATATGTTAGGCTTATATTGCAATTCTTACATTTTGCAACATATCCACATTCCCTGCACATTACAAAAGTAGAATAGCCTCTTCTATTTAAGAATAATATTGTTTGCTTTTTATTTTTTAAGTTGTTTTCAATTTCTTTTTGAAGTTTGAAACTTAACATTGATCTATTTCCTTCTGCAAGTTCATTTCTTAAATCAACAATTTCAACTTCTGGAAGACTACTATTATTTGCTCTTTTAGTTAAAGTATATAATGATATTTCATTATTTTTAGCTTGATACATTGTATTTATTTCTGGTGTTGCACTTCCTAAAACTAGTGGGCAATTATTTTGCTTAGCAATATATTTTGCCAAATCTTTAGCATTATATCTAGGAGTTGAATCTGCTTTATAAGACATATCGTGTTCTTCATCAATAATAATTATTCCTAAATTTTTTACTGGTGCAAAAATTGCAGACCTAGCTCCAATTACTATTTTTGCTTCTCCTTTTGCTATTTTTTGCCATTCATCATATCTTTCTCCTATTGATAATTTGCTATGAAGAACAGCAATAATATTTCCAAATCTAGCTAAAAATCTATTTACCATTTGAGGAGTTAAAGATATTTCTGGAACTAAAACAATTGCATCTTTTCCATTTTTTATAACTCTATCAATTAATTGTAAATATATTTCTGTTTTTCCAGATCCTGTAACTCCATATATTAAATGTTTTGAAAATTCATTATTATCTGTGCAAAAAGCAATACTATCAAAGCACTTTTTTTGCTCTTTATTTAAAACTTTAGGTTCATCTTTTTCTATGTTCTTATGTATAAATGGATTTCTTTCAATTTGTTTTTCTATAATTTCTATATGACCATTTTTTTCTAATGTTTTTATTGTAGAAGAACTAACACCTGTTATCAGTTCTAAATCAGATTTATATACTCCATCATTTTCTTCTAGAAATTTTAAAACTCTTATATGCTTATCACTTTTAATTTTTTCTGTTTCAATTAAAAAATCTATTTCTTCTTTATCTCTTTTTAAAAATACGAAATTTCCTGTTTTTTCCTTAGCTCTATTTTCTAGTTTTTTGCCACCTGTCCTAGGAGGTAACATTAGTTTTATACAATCTGATATATTGCAAAAATATTTTCTTGCCATCAATTTAGCAAGCACTATATTTTCTTCTGAAATGCTATTTTCTTCTTGAATACTAGCTATTTCTTTATTTGCAAACTCTGATGCTTCTTTTAAATTAATAATAAATCCATCTTCTAATTTTTCACCTTTTCCAAAAGGCACAAAAACTCTAGCACCAACCTGTATAGTATTTTCTAAACTAGCTGGTACTATATAATCAAAAACTTTATTTAGTGCTCTTGCATTACTATTAATTATTACTTCTGCAAACATGCTATCTCCTTTAATTCAAATAACATTCTAGCATAAATTTTACTTTTAGTAAATATTTTAAATATTGTAAAATACTTAAGATTTAATAAATATAAATATACACTTCATTTATACTCTTCTTATTTCGGTTATATATATCTTTTTATAAGTGACTTGGTGTCGCAATCTTCTTTTTTTTAATAAACAAAAGGAAGATTGCTCCAATCGCCCTACGCTTACGCTTCGGTTGGTCGCTTACGCGTCACTTTTTTAAAGATATATATAACTCGAAATAAGGAATTCTATAATTGATTTTGAAATTTATTTAAAAAAGTTTAAAATCATCTTTTTAAAGTGTTTTTGACAAAATAAAAATACACTTTATAATAAAGTGCATTTCTATTTTTATTAATTTTTGCTTTCTTGTTTTATAATTTCTTCAATTATGTTCACAGTTTTTTCCAAGTTATCATTTTTAAGAACATAATCATATAAGTTTATTCTAGATTCTTCATAGTCAAAACGATTTAATCTAAGAATTATTTCACCTTCTGAAGGTTTATCTACTCTATTTTCTAATCTTTTTTTCAATTCTTCTTTAGGCACCCTTAAAAATATAGTTACTATTTTTATATCTTTTAATGTGTTTTTTAAAGCTTCAGTTCCATTTACATCTATATCTTTTATTATTATTCCTTCTTTTGAAGCTTCATTTAAGATTTTTTTAGAAGTTCCATAGTAATTATTATGATGAATATCATATTCATATATTTCATCATTTCTAATCTTTTCTTCAAATTCTTCTCTGCTTAAAAAAATGTATGTTTCTCCAGGAATATCTCCTTCTCTTGGACTTCTAGTTGTAAGAGAAGGTATTGATTTTACATTTTCCATCCTTTTAATTATTTCTTTTTTTATTGTGTCTTTTCCTGCTCCAGCTACTCCTGACAATATA
Source organism: uncultured Clostridia bacterium (assembly GCA_947601495.1). GTDB lineage: Bacteria > Bacillota > Clostridia > TANB77 > CAG-508 > Scatovivens. The sequence goes on from CANQGE010000001.1 coordinate 214,887, forward strand.
ACTAACATAATTTATACCTCTTCCATATTTTACTCTTCTGAATCATCTGATTTTGTTACTTTTCCTTCTGCTATTTCATGAGCAGCTAAAGTTACTGCAGATCTTGCTTTTACTTTTGTTCTAACAGTATCCCCATCTGCTATTTGTCTTGCTCTTTTTGCAGTCATTATTACTAATGAATATCTGTTATCATTTACTTTCTCTAATAATTCTGCTACTGTTGGTTTTACTATCATTTAAAACACCTCCTAAAATTATTCTTCAACATTATCTAATCCGTTATCTACTCTTCCTGCAATAGTTTCTGGCTGAACTGCAGATAATATAATATGTCCAGAGTCCATAATAATAACTGATCTTGTTCTTCTTCCATAAGTTGCATCAACTGCTGTTTTTGCATCTTTTGCATCTTGAACAATTCTTTTTATTGGGGCTGAATCTGGGCTTACTATTGATATTATTCTTTCTGCTGAAACTATGTTTCCAAAACCAATATTAATAAGTTGCATAATCTACCTCTTTCTTTTTTATTTAGATTTTAAAAAATCTATAAAACTTATTCTATATTTTGAATTTGTTCTCTAATGTTTTCTACTTCTGTTTTTATTTCAATAACTCTATTTGTTATTTCTAAACAATTTGCTTTAGATCCAATTGTGTTTACTTCTCTATTTATTTCTTGGATAAGAAAATCTATTTTTTTACCTATAGGAGAAGATTGTTTTATTAAATTTAAAAACTGTGATATATGACTTTTTAATCTAGTAAGTTCTTCTTCTATAGAAGATTTATCTGAAAAGATAACTATTTCTTGCATTAATCTATTTTCATCTACAGTTCCTGGTTTTAAAAGTTCATTTACTCTTTCTTGAAGTTTAGCAATATAATCTTCAACAAGAGTGCTAGAAAAAGATGTTATTTCTTTTACTTTTTCTTCAATTAAGTATATTCTCTTTTCAATATCTTCTATTAGTTTAGTACCTTCAGTTTCTCTCATCTTAACAAAATTTTTAATTGCTTCATCAACTGCAATCATTAATTCTGATGAAATTAATTCTTCGTCTTCTTCATCTTCTAGTTTTAATATTTCTGGTAATTTAGAAACATCTATTACACTAACATTAAAATCTATATTTGTTTCTTCTGCTAAACTTTTTAATTGTGTTAAATATTCTTTAGCAAGCTCTTTGTTTATTTTTATGCTTGTTCCTCTACTGCTAAAATTTTCAAAATTTATAAATACATCAATTTTCCCTCTAGAAATTTCTGCATTTATTCTTTTTCTTATGTTATCTTCAACACTATTTAAAAATCTAGGTAGTCTTATATTTATATCTGAATATTTGTGATTTACAGATTTAATTTCAACAGTATATGTTCTTCCTTCGTTTTCATATTTTCCACGGCCAAAGCCTGTCATACTTTTTATCAATGTTGTTTCCTCTTTTCCTATTATTTTCTCTGATTACCTTCTTATTTTTTGCTCTTTTCTAATTGTTTTCTTAGTTTTCTTACTTTTTGTTCTTTTCTAATTTCTAGTCTTATTTTTTCTTCTTGTTCAGCCTTTTTTCTATATGTTTTGGTGCTATCTTCATCTAAGTAACTTGTTTTTTCTGTATATTTCATCATTTCTTTTACATCGCTTAAATTATTTTGATAGCTAAATTTTTTCTGTTTAAATATTAATACTGATTTTATAGCATAATAAATTAATAATCCACAAGGTAATATCATTATGCTAACTCTTAATTCTTTTGTTGTGTGCAAATATATGTATGGGATGTATAGCGACAAAACAGCACAAATTAAAAGTTCTATTCCTATAAAACAAAATTTCAAACTATTTTTTCTATAAGCAATTTCAAACATTATAATAGTGAACAATATTATTCCTAGAGCAAAAAACTTTAAATATTCTTCAAATATGTTACTTTCAAAATTGTAGTATACTAAATTTATTGCAAATAGATAAGCAATAATTATTATTGCTATTATTATGTTTTGAAAAATATCTGTGCTTATATTGTTTTTTACTCTATCAGGCAACTGCCTTTTTTTATCTATTTCCAGTTGCATTAATTTTGCTTTGTCCAATACTATATTCCTCCATTTTCAAGTTCATACATAATTATAGAAGAAACTTGCATTGCTACTGTTTCTGTTCTTAAAATTCTTTTTCCTAAAGATATTACTTTTGCTCCTGCGAGTTTTAGTTTATTTATTTCGTCTTCTTCAATTCCGCCTTCTGGTCCAATAACCACAGCTATTTTATAGTTTTTTTCTTTATTTTTTATTTTTATTAATTCATTTTTTATGTAGTTTTCTTTTTCGTTTTCATAAGCTACTAAAAATAAATCATAATCTTTTACTTTTTCACATAAGGAATTAATATTTTCTATATTTCTTACTTTTGGAATTATATCTCTATTACATTGCTTTGCTGCAACTTCAGATATTTTATTCCATCTATCTATTTTTTTGAATTCATCTTTTTCAGAAATTTTAACTATACATCTTTTTAAATTTAATGGTATAAATTCTGTTACTCCAAGTTCTGTACCTTTTTGAATTATAAGTTCCATTTTATCTGCTTTTGGTAATCCTTGAAAAATGTGTAAATTAACATTTCCTTCAGCAGTAATTTCTATCTTTTTTAAAATTTCACATTCAATTTCTTTAGGAGTAATATTTGTTATTTCACATTCATAATTTTGTGAATTATCGCTATCACATACTTTAATTTTATCTTTAACATTTAATCTTAAAACATTTTTTATATGATTAACATCTTCACCAATTATATTTATTTTGTTACCTTTTATTTGATTTTGTTTTACAAAAAATTTACTCAATATTAAAATCTCCTAATCAAAGATTTTAATATTATATCATAGAATTTTAAAGAAATAAAGAGATTTTTTAAGAATAAATAAGTTTTTAAATGAAAAGTTATTAAATTAATAATTTTTAAATTTATGCATATAATAGCATAAATTTATGAAAAAACTTTTTAAAAATTTTTAAATAAATACTTGCATATAAAAATATAATACTATATAATATTTTTGTTTAAAAAAACATTCCTCTTTAGCTCAGTTGGTAGAGCGCTCGGCTGTTAACCGATAGGTCGTTGGTTCGAGTCCAACAAGAGGAGCCAAAATAAAAAAGTCCATTATAAATGGACTTTTTTATTTTGCATTTTAACTTGGAGGACTCGAAAAGGAGGATTAGAAAATAGTCCTGTGGACTATTTTCCCGACGCGGCTCGCCGAGTCCAACAAGAGGTACGTTGCCAGTGGCAGAAAACCACTAGCTTATTCCTAAATATTATGTTATAATATTTTGTGAAATGGAGAGTTTTATGGGATTAATTTTAACTGATTTTTCAAATTATAGAAATACAAAATTTGATTTATATGCTGAAAAAAGTAGTGGTGGGCTATGCTATTTGTTAGCTATACCTAAAAAGTTCGATGAAAATGCAGAAATGGTTGTTGAAAGTTTTAATTCAGGTGGTAGACAAGCCAATTATTATGCTTTTAATATATCTCAAGCATTAGATGTAAGCAATAATCATCAATTTACTCAACTTTTAGATGTTTGTGAAGACGCCCCTATTCTTATACCCATAATTCCTGATCTTAAAAATCATCCAGAAGCACAACAATTATCATTAGAGTCAATAATTGAAGAACATATTGATGAAAAGTTCTTTACTTGTATTCAAGATGCCCAAGCTAAAGTTCATGAAATTACTGGCAAAAAGTTAAATGATAAAATATTTTTGCATGGATATTCTTCTTCTGGCGTTTTTGCACAAAGATTTGCACTTATTCATCCAGAAATTGTAGATAGATGTCTTATTGGTGGTGCTGCCGGCACTATTCCTATTCCCACAGAAAAATTAGATTATCCAATTGGAATAAAAAATTATGAAACATTATTTGGAAAAAAATTTGATTTAGATTCATATAAGAAAATACAATTTGGTTATTATGTTGCACAAAATGAAGAAAGAGAAGGTGGCTCTTATGATATAAACGGAGAAAAAGTAACTTCTAGAAGCCAAATACTTGCTCCAATGCACGATATGTCTTATCGCAGTCGTTCTACTCCAAAAGAAGTTGGAAAAAGTCAAAGGGAATTACTTGGTGAAACAATGAACGATAGATTTCAAAATTCCATTGAATTTTATAAACAATTAGGAATTGATATATCTGCCATTATTTTAAGAGATGCAAATCATCTTGGAATCTTTAATAGTAAAATTACCAGAAGTTCAGATTATTTAAAACAACAATTAATTAATTTTTATAGAAAAAAAGAGCCTTTAAAAAAAGACTCTGTTAATTGTGTTTCTGAAATAGATGATAGTTTTCAAAAAGATAGAAACGAAAGAGATAGAGATAGAGATAAATAATAATAAATCTTCATTATTTATTATTTTTCTTATCTGCTTCTAATAGGCTATTTATTAAGCCACAACATTCTCTTCCTTCTCCACAATATCTATCTGTTACACATGTTGAACCTAAACCTTTTCCTATAAGTGGTGCAACAGATGATACTTGTTTAGCTATATCTTTTGCAATAAATCTAATTTGCCATTGAGCTTTGTTGCAACAACGCATTCTACAAACCCATTGAGTATTTCTAGCATTCATAGTTGTTACTACATTAAGCATTTGATTGCTTAAGTAAAAATATACTAAATCTCCTTCATAAACACCCATTTTTTCAAATTTTTCTTTTACTTCAATATTCTTTTTTACAGCTTTATCATATATATCTTTGGCATTTACCTTAATAGATTCTGGTGTTATATAATTATTCATATTCCACATTGGTAAAAATTCTGGAACTAATAAAGAATGCATTCTATGTCTAGTTAAATGAGTAAGAACAGCTAAAGATATTGGTATTTGGAAACTAAAGCTTACTTGTTCTAGTTCTCTTCTCTCATCTTTATGCATAATTTCATACATCATTTTTTCTTTCGCATTTTCATCGTTCTTAATCATTTCTTTTAAAATTTTTCTTGCCTCTTCTCTTGAGCATTGATAATGATACATTATTGAGCTTTCTAAAACAACATCATCTGCATTAGGAGTATAGCTTATCATTTGTGTTTTTTCTAGAATTTTTATTTCAGGTCTTTTTGCAGAATTTTCTAGATATTCAAATCCTGTTTTTAAATTTTCTTCTTGTGCTTTTATATTAGGAACTAAATATGGTACGTTTATGCTTACAATATTATAAAGTTCTTCTCCTACTTCTTTTAAATCTGGAATTTTACTTAAATGGCCAAATTTCAATGCAATAATCATTCTTTCTAATTCTCTTGCATTTACTCCCATTATTATATTGCTATGATATGAATAAGGTAAAATAAACCTTGCATCTTCTACTTTTACGCCTTTATCAACAATTTCTCCATATGTATCAAATAACATTTTCATGTTTTCTTTGTATTCTTTTTTTAGTTCTTCATTTTTTTCATGAATTTCTCCATTTTTATTTCTAAATTCTGGAACATAATATCCAACCGTTCTAAAATCTACTTCTCTTCTTGATTTTATTGTAAAAGAAGTTAATCTATATCCAATTAAAATTTGTTCAACTATAGGTGTTACATCACATAAAGCAAATACTAAATAATCATGTTCAATAATTGATTTATGTCCCATTTTAATAATTCTTTTAACTAGTTTCAAGTTGCTTTCATAATCATTGCAACTTTCTAAAACTTCAAGTACATTTCCTGGAAATCTAGATAATTTTCCAGCAGCAGCAGTATTTTGAATTCTTTTTTCTAGTTCATTTTTTTCACAACCACCTAATAATTCTATTTTCATTTTATATTTTCCTTTCACATCATTTTCTTCTTTTATATCACAATTTTTTTATCACTTCAATACAATTTTAAATGTAAAAAAATGAGTGAAAAAATCACTCATTTTTTATTCATCGTCTTCTTCTAAGTATTCTTCTGCATCATCGGGATTTTCTTCTATTTCAATATTAGAAATATCAAAATCTTTTTCAGAATCACTACTATTTGTATTTACTTTATTTTTCTTAGTTTGTTTATTTAAAGTACTTTTAAATTTAGCTCTTCTCTCTTTATTTTCGTTATTTGTGTTTTCCTTATTTGCATTTTCTTTATTAGCACTTTCTTTATTTGAATTTTCTTTAGCAACTTTTTGAACAGTATCCATTGATTTATCTACTATTATATTTGCTTTTTCCATTAAATCTGGAACGTAGTCCATTAATTTATCTATTGCTGAAGTGTGTTCAATAGGAAGAACTTTTATAGAATCTCTTGATACTACAACAAAAGCAACTGGATTAATTGAAATTCCAGCTCCACTACCTCCACCAAATGGAAGTCTATATTGAACCTCTTCTTCTTTATCTTTCTTTTTATATTCATCAAGTGTTTCACCTTTAAATTCGCTACCACCTGCTGCAAATCCAAAGCTAACTTTTGAAATTGGTATTATAACCATTCCGTTTTTCGTTTCTATTGGTTCACCAATTATGGTATTAACATCGACCATATCTTTTATGCTATTCATAGCTGTTTCCATTAAAACTTCTATTGGATGCTCGCTCATACTTTTTATTCCTTCTTTCTTTCAAACTATTTTTATATTATTATTTCCATAAAAGATTCTATTATACTATTTATTATTTTCTTTTTTTCTCATTTTAAATAAAAATAAAATAAAGTTAAAAAAAGGAAATTTTATTTCTGTTATTAAATTTATGCTTAAATAGTTTTCATTTGAATATTGTGGAAAGATTCTATAATTATAATATTTTTTATTATAACTATAAATTAATTTGCTTAAAATAATTGATATAAAGGTTGAAATAAAAGGAATTGAGAATGTTGTTATCATTTGATTTTCTGTTCCAAAATATAGTTTTAAATCTAATGAATTTATATTTGCATTTATATTCTTAAAATTTTTTCTATTATCAAAAATTAATTTTGCTATTGATGTGAGCTTATTCTTATTTTTCTCTGCTTCTTCAATTTTCTTAAGTATATTTGCTTTAATTTTTTTGCTTAATTTTATTTTTAAAATTTTGAATAAGCATATTTTTATAGTGACAGTGGCTGTTTCAATTTCTAGTTTCTTATTGCTATATAAAATATGGCAATTTTCTATATCTATTAATATATCAGAATACACTAATCCTATTAAAATTATACAAAAAAAGATAATAATAATTAATATAACTAGAATTACTAACATATAACACCTACTTATAGTAATTATTATTATCTTTTTTTACAGTATTATCCAATTTTCATTTTTCAAAATAAATTTAATTTTCTTTTTTCTTTTTTGAAATAACTATGTCTCCAAATAGTTCTTTTTGCTCTGCTGTTATTTTATTTCTTCTGCTTAATTCTAAAACTCCAGAAAATGCTGTAACAACTTCTGCTTTTGGTTTTTCTTTAAGAGAAAATAATTTTCCAAAAATAAATTTAGGTTTTCTTATTAATTCTCTAAATATATCTTTTACCTTGTCTGAAACAGAGTAGGTATCGTAAACTGCAATTTTCTCTATGTTTTTAGCATTTTCATTTTTCTTTTCTTCATTTTTTTGAACTAGTAATCGATATTTTTCAATTATATCATTTGGAGTAAACTCTTTTTCCAATTCTTGTTTTGGAAGCTCTATTTTATCTGGCAATTTATAAAATCTTTTTGAAAAAATTTGTATTCTTTCTTTAAATTGCTTACTTATTTCTTTATATTGCTTGTATTCAATAATTCTGCGTATTAACTCTTCTTCTGTAATTTCTGATTCGTCATCTACTTCTTTTGGCAAAAGTCCTTTAGATTTTATTAAAAGAAGTGTTGATGCCATTACTAAAAATTCACTTGCTATTTCTAAGTTTAGCTCTTCTTGTTCTTTTAAATAATTAATATATTGATCTGCAATATCTGAAATATTTACTTTATATATGTCCATTTTATTTTTATCTATTAAGTAACATAGTAAATCTAATGGACCTTCAAAGTTTTCTAATCTTAATTCATATTTTTTTGATTCTAATGTTATTACTTTATTATTCATAAAAAATACCTACTATTTTAATTCATATCGTCAAAAGCAATATTAACGCTTTCAGACATATATCCTTTTTTATATAAATAATCTTTTATTTCTTTTTCTTCTGAATCTCTTTGTTTTTTTAATATTATAGCCTTTGCTGAAGATATTTCATATTCTAACATAACGTCTTTATTTTTGCAAATGTAATCATCTATTAAATTTTTTTCTACACCTTTTTGGCATATTTTATATTCTATTTCTTTTATTGATAAATTTCTTAAAGCCATAAATTCATTTACTGCTCTTTTAACATATTCTTCGTCATTTATATAGCCTTGCTGTTTAAAATATTCAATGCTGTCTTCTAATAAATTTTCATCTTCATTTGAAAATTTTTGTCTTACTTCTGCTTCTGTTCTTTTTTTATACATTATATATTTTAAAACTTTACTTTTTAATTTATCTAGTTTTTCTGCTTCTTCTAGTTTTTCTTTACTTGCATATTCCATAATAATTAATTTCTCTTTCTTTATTTTTTTAAATGGGTTGAAAACTTAAATTTTTCAACCCATTTTTGTTATAAAATTATATTTTAAAAGCTAAAATATTAATGTAAAAATTATTCTTCTGGCTCTTCAGTTTCTTCTTCTGATGTTTCATCTTCTTCAACTAATGCATTTTCAAAAGCTTTGTTAGAATTATCTCTTACTTTTTTCTCTACTTCTTCCATTATTTTAGGATTTTCTAATAGATATTTTTTTACATTTTCTCTACCTTGTGCAATTTTTTCTCCTTTATAGCTAAACCATGAACCACTTTTTTCAATGATATCTAAGCTAACAGCTAAATCTAAAACACAACCTTCTTTAGAAATTCCTCTACCATAAATAATGTCAAATTCTGCTTCTCTAAATGGTGGAGCGACTTTATTTTTTACAACTTTAACTCTAGTTCTATTTCCTATAACTTCACCATCTTGTTTAATAGATTCTATTCTTCTTATATCCATTCTAACAGATGCATAATATTTTAAAGCTCTACCACCTGCTGTTGTTTCTGGATTTCCAAACATTACTCCAACTTTTTCTCTTAATTGATTTATAAATATTATTATTGCATTTGTTTTGTTAATTGTTCCTGCAAGTTTTCTTAATGCTTGTGACATTAATCTTGCTTGCAAACCAACATGTGCATCTCCCATATCTCCATCAATTTCTGCTTTTGGAACTAGTGCAGCAACAGAGTCTACAACAACTATATCTATTGCCCCACTTCTTATTAATGCTTCAGCAATTTCTAATGCTTGTTCACCAGTATCTGGTTGTGAAACAATTAAATTATCTATATCTACGCCTATTTTTTTTGCATAAGCAGGATCTAGTGCATGTTCTGCATCTATGAATGCTGCCTCTCCTCCTAGTTTTTGTGCTTCTGCAACAGCATGTAAAGCAAGAGTTGTTTTACCAGAAGATTCTGGTCCATATATTTCTACTATTCTTCCTCTTGGTATACCACCAATTCCTAAAGCTATATCTAAGTTTAAAGCTCCTGTTGAAATAGCCTCAACATTCATTGATTTATATTCTCCTAATTTCATTACAGAACCTTTTCCAAATTGCTTTTCTATTTGACTCATTGCAGCATCTAGTGCTTTTCTTTTTTCTGAATTGTCTCCCATTTAATTTCCTCCTAACAAATATTTGTTTGTAAAACTTATGTTCTTATTATATCTCTAATTTTTCTTTTGTCAATACCTTTTTTTATCTTCTATACCATTTTTCTATATTATGAAAAATATTAAAAGTATTAGCTGTTATGTTTCCAACTAAGCCTTGATTATAAACTAGTATATCTGTATTTCTATATAAACCAATATATGGTGCTTCTTCTAAATAAATATCATATAGTCTAGCATATTTTTCATATAAGGTTTTTTCATCTGTTGTGTTTGATACTACATTCATAATTTCAGAAACTTCATTATTATTATAATTTGCCAAGTTTCCTTCTCCAAAAAAAGTTTCTAAGCTAGGAGAATATCCTAATTTAATACCCATTAATGCTACATCATATCTTCTATTTGAAATAGCATCATTATATGCATCTGCTGATAAATAATTTATTGTAACTGGTATTCCTAAATTAGCTAATTGATTTTTTATGTTTTCTGCAACATTTACTCTTGTTTGATTATTTGTGTTTACAGTTAAAGAAAACTCTAATCTTAATGTTTTTCCATTTACATTCTTTATCCATGAATTGCTTGTACGTTGCCAACCTGTACTACTTAATATTTGAGAGGCTTGCTCTGTGTCTACTGGAATATTTAAATCTTTTGTATAAAGCCAGTTTCCCATATCTAAACTAAAGTTTGAAGGTGTATATCCTTTTCCTAAACAAGTTGCAACTATATTATTTTTATCTATTGATAAACTTAAAGCTTTTCTAACTGCTGGATCTGATAATAATTCATTTTGTGTATTTATGCTTAAAAAATCATATTCTCTTGATTTATATTCAACTTTGTTATAGCCCAAGTTTCCAATATAATTTTCTATATCATTTATCTTTACAGAAATTAAATCTATTTCTCCATTTTTAAAAGCAGAATAACATTCACCTATAGAGCCATATAAATTAATATTTATTTCTGTTGCCATAGGCTTTCTATTTGAGTTCCAATAATTTCCATTAGGCACAAGTTTTATAATGTTGTTGCTAACTTCCACTATTTTAAACATACCAGTTCCTATAGGAGCCTTCGGACTAGTTGCAAAGTCTTCTCCCTCAAAGAAACTTTTGCACATTATAGGAAATGTTAAATTGTATTCAAAAAATTGCACTGGTCTTAATAATTTAATTTTTAATGTAGAACTATCTATAGCTTCTATATATTCAACATCTTTAAGATTGTCAGAATAAATTGGACTTATTCCACTTGATATTAATTGCATAGTGTAAATTACATCATCTGCTGTAAAATTGCTATTGTTCTCCCAAACGACTCCTTTTCTTAGTTTTACAACATAAGTTAAATCATCTGATTTTGCAATTTCTTCTGCTAAACAATATTCTAATTTATAATTTTCATTTAATGTAACTAATGGGTCATAAATAATTTTAGTAATTTCTTGCACATTTCTATTGTTTGTAAGTAAAGGATTTATAGTATCTAGCTGTGATATAGATAGTCTTAAATCTGTTTTTATATTACTTAAAGTAGAAGTTTGGTCTAAATTAGTGTTTTGATTATTTGATCTACTTTCAAAAACAATATATAAAGTGTATGCTACTAAAAAAACTACAACTACGGCAAAAATATATTTAAATAAATTGTTACTGTTCATTTTTAATTACCTTTCTACGCAATTATAATATATTATTTTTTTCATATTTTCAATAAAAAAATTAAAAAAGATGCTATCATAAATAAATATTTATCCCCTTTTATGGCAATAATATTTATTCATATTAGCATCAATTTTTCATCTATAATTTATTTTATTATATTATTTTCTAGATTCTATAATTAATTTAATTCCAGTTCTGTCTTCTCCTTCCACTTGAACTTCTGCAAATGCTGGAATACATACTAAGTCAACTCCTGCTGGTGCCACAAAACCTCTTGCAATTGCCACTGCTTTTATTGCTTGATTTAAAGCTCCAGCTCCTATTGCTTGCATCTCTGCTCTTGTGCTTTCTTTAACTAACCCTGCGATTGCTCCTGCAACTGAGTTTGGGTTTGATTTTGATGAAATTTTTAAAACTTCCATTTTCTTTTTTCCTCCTATAATTTTTATTTTTTCTTGTGTTTTGATGTTCTAATTTTACAATAATCATTTTTGCAAGTCTATACTTTTTAATCATTTTATAGGAGTTTCGTATGTCAATTTTCTACAGTATTTTCAACGTTTATACGTTTTTTGTCGAATAAGATATTATTATGTTAATTTATGTGTTCATAAATCGTAAAGTAATCATCTTCATAAATTTTGTTCCAATTTGGATCATCATCTATGTAGAGATTAATTAATTCAGTTTTATATAAGATTGCATGTGTTATTCCATATTTTTCAAATATTTCTCTATAATCTTTTTTTCCTTCTGTTATGCTATAAGCATCATCTAATATTGTGCAATCTTTATTAAATTCTTTTGTAAACACTTCTGATCTAGAATCCAAAAATGCTTTTATCCCATTAAATTCTAAATAACTACCAAAATTAAAGTGATTATAAATTTTCATTTTTGAAATATCTATATTTTCTTTAATAAATTCTGTTGCTAATACAGGATATGCTTTTTCATTAACAAAATCGCTCATATAGTTTGAAGAAAAATTCAAAATTATATAACTTACTAATAAAGTAGCTATCAAAATTGTAGTACATATCCTTATTTTTTTGTTTTTTATTTTAAGTTCTATATTGTAATCATTCATAAAATCTACTATAACTCTTATAATACAAATTGAAGAAATTAAAATAAAGAAAAACATTACTCTTGTTGTATGAAGAGTTAATAAATAAAAGCCTAATATAAAAAAGCAATCTGTAATTTTTACTTTAGTTTTTGTAAATCCCAAAACTGCTAGTGATATTATAAACATTATTGTTTCTATTGGTAAGCTTTCTACAAGCAGTGGTTGAAGTTCTGCTATAAATTCAGATGATATTCCACCCAAGTTTTTAAAAATATATGATATAGGCTCAGTGCCTTTTGGTGCTGTAAATATAGCAATAATGCCTATTATTAAAAATATTATAATTCTTGAAATTTTATTTTCTTTAACTATAAATTTTGTATTTTCAAATTCAAAGATATTAATTTTAGATAATATAAATTCAATTATGTATGGAATAAACATTAAAAAGTAAAAAGGATATACTGATGAATGGAAACTAACTAATATAAAAGGTATTAATCCTAAAGCTATATAATATCTTTTTTTATTTGTTTCTAAAAGTTGTTCAATAGAATAAAACTCTATCAAGAATAATAAGAAAGATATTAATTGTCCTCTAGCACAAAATTCATATCTCATTAAATGTGTAATTAATATCGTATATAAAAAAGAAATAAAATTATTTTTGACAATTTTGTTTACAATGTGGTAATAAAGTAGCATTTGTATACATGCTACTATTATTACAAAAATATAAATACCTATAAAATCAAAATGATTATAAATTTCAGCAATTAAAACGTCAAAAGCCCATCTAGGATTTGTAAACTTTAATCCTTCGTGCCAAACCATTTTTTCATTTTCATCTATTCCGTTTTTTATTATTTCTTTACCAATCGCTATAGTAAAAAAAGTGTCATTTTGAAAACTTTTCTCTACAATAGTAGCAGTAAAAATAATTAAAAAAATTACTAATATAGCATTTATTACTTTTTCACGCTTCATTTTTTTCTCCATAATAATTATTTCATTATATTTAATATTTCAAAATTATTTAATGCTAACATTATATTTACAATAATAATTGTTATAATAATTACAAATAATAAAAGGAATAAACCAAGTAATATTCCTTTCAATGTAAGTTTTTTTTCTAACTCTAATTTTATTTTATTTAAATTTTTAACAGTATAAATAATAATAGAAATAATAAATATTGATATTATAATTACTATTGTTTCTAGCATAAATTTTCTCCTATTTATTTATTCGTTCTATTTTTACTACTTTATTTTTTTTATCATCTATTTCAAACATAACACCATTAAATTTAGATTTTCCTTCTGCAACTTTATATTTTTCTGGCAAAGCTGTTTCGAATCTTTTTATAGATACATCCACATCCATTCCTATAACAGATTTTTTAGGTCCTGTCATTCCAATATCTGTAATGAAAGCTGTTCCCTTTTCTAAAATAGTTTCATCTGCTGTTTGAACATGTGTGTGTGTTCCATAAATAATTGTTGCTTCACCATCTAAATAATATGCTAACGCCATTTTTTCTGCTGTTGCTTCAGCATGAAAATCTATAACTATTATATCTACAGCTTCTTTTATTTCTGAAATAATATCTTTTGCAATTAAAAAAGGATTTTCTGAAAGGACTGTCATTGTAACTCTTCCAATTAAATTAATTACGCAAATAGATTTTCCATTACATTCAAAAATTTCATATCCTCTACCAGGATTATTGTTTGGATAATTAGCTGGTCTTATTATTTGTTTATCATCTATAAAATTAAAAATTTCTTTTTTACCCCATGTGTGATTTCCCATTGTAACAATATTTACACCAAGTGCTAATATATCTTTGTACATTTTTTCTGTAAGTCCCATTCCGTCTGCTGCATTTTCTGCATTAACAATAGTAAAATCTATGTTGTTTTCTTTAACAACACTTGGTAATGTTTCTTTTAATTTTTGAATACCACTTTTGCCAACAATATCTCCTACAGCCAAAATTCTCATTTTATAAAAATCTCCTTTTAAATCCTTTTTAATGGTCTAATTTCAAGCCAATTTTTATCATTTTTTAAAACTGCTTCTTTTATGTAATTTAAATCATATTTTGCAGTATTTTCTATAAATTTTATTACTTCTTCTAAATTTAAAATTTTTGCTTCTCCATCTTTATAGAAAACTTTTTCTTTAACTTGAATAGGTATTTTTACTTTAAATTTTTTTTCTAATTTTTTATTTAATATATCATAATCATTATATATATATTCACTAGAAAATATAGTTAAAAACTTATTATAAAATAAATAATCTGTAACTAAATGTAAAAAATATCCTTTATTAAAATCACTTTCTATATCTTTTTCACTGAGAAAAGCTTTTAAATTAACACTGCTACTTTTTTCTCCATAATGTGTTATAGATTTATCACTAACAGAATCTGGATAAATTATTCCTTCAATAAATTCTTCATAATTCTTAATTTCATTAGGAAAGTTTCTAATAAATTCTTCTCCAACAGCTAGATGAATAACATATCCTGCCATTTTCTACTCCTTAACATATTTTTTTATAACTTCTTCATCTGATAAATTTATTTTTCTTAAATCGTTAATTAAACTTAAATATTCTTTTTTATTTTCTTCATTTTTTTCTTCATTAAATTTTGTTCTAGCTTTATTTAGTTTTTCATTTATAACAAATTTAGCATATTCCACATTATTTATATAGTCATCACATTTTGTATTCATTTTAATCTTTTTTCCTTTCTCTATTTAATTTGTTAGTCATCGAAATCAGGAAATTTTGGTTTTCTGTGGTTTTCTTCTCTAGACATAAATTCATCATGAAAACTATCTAATCTTTCAACTTGTTCTGTTTCTCCATATCCTTCTAGTTTTTTTCTTATTTCTAAATATCTTGTTTCAAATTCTTCTGGTTCTACTTTTAAACCACTTACTGTATCTTTATAAGTTTGAGTAGCACTCACATTTGGAGTTTCTTTGCTAGAATATATTTGAATTGGAGAAAATCTCGTCTCTTCATTTCCTCTAGTACTAATAACTATTTCATCAAAAATTCCCATTTTTTCCATTTTCTCTATATTTAATGGAATTTTTTCAACTGAATCTTTATCTACTCTAGTGTTTCTCCTACATTCACCTTTTTCTTTTAAGAATTTACAATATCTTGTAAACATTGATAAATTAGCTTCATCTGGTGAAACAGCTAATACAGATAATTTTGTTTTATATCCTTTTTCTCTTAAGTTTTTTGTATGTTCAACAAATCTTGATGAATTTCTTAATGCAGTTTCTAATATTACGTTATATCCTCTTTCTGAGGCCCTATCAACAATATCTTTAATTATTTGATGTACATATTTTTTAAGAAGTAAAAATTCTTCTCTTTCTGTATATGTACTTTGAATTTCTTCATGTTTTGGATGTGATGCTTTTAACACATCTTGGTCTATTATTATAGCTCCTTCGGGTAATTTTCCTAATTCTTTATTAACAAGTAAAGTTTTTCCGCCACCAGATTGACCTCCTACCATAACAACTGTAGGATGTTCAGATGGTCTAACATTTCCAGATATAATTAATTCGTTAAAAATAGCATCAAGGTTTCTTTCATATTCTTCTTTTGTAAGTGTCCATTTTTTTCTTTCTTCTTCTAATTTTTCTTCGCTATCTAAAGACATAAGTTACTCCTTCTATACTAATGCTGAAGAAATATGAAATACTTCTCCATTGTTTTTTAAATTTTTTTGAGTTTCTTTTAAAATTTTATGATCATCATCTAATAACATCACATAATCATAATCTTTTAATTTTTCTTCCATTTTTCTAAATTTTACGTAAGGTTTTGTTTCTTGATTATATTCATTTCTTTCTTTAACTAAAATTATGTAATTTTCTTTTTTTACAAAAGGAACATATTTTTTTAGCCATTCTTTTTTTTCTTCTTCTATTATTTTGCTTTTTGATAAAGTTAAAATAAATATATCTAAATTTGCTATTTCATTTATTTTTTCAAGTTCATTTATTATTACTCGCATAGGCATAGAATTTAAGAAAAGCTCTTTAGTTTCATTAGTAATAAATCCATCTTGATAAACTTTATATTCAGCAATTGTTCCATCCATATCTACAAATAATGCAACTTTATTATATTTACTACAAATTTGTTTTATTTTTTCACAAAAATTCATTAAATTCTCCTATTTAAAAATTTATCTTCTACCTTCATAATCTTTTAGCATAACATCATGTGCTCCGCCTTCTTTTATGCTAACATTAGAAACTACAGTTAATCTAGCTTTTTCTTGGAATTCTTTTATTGTTATTGCTCCACAGTTACACATTGTAGATTTTATTTTAGCAACTGTAATAGCTACATTATCTTTTAATCTTCCTGCATAAGGTATAAGAGAATCAACACCTTCTTCAAATACTAATTTATTTTTAGCTTCTCCTCCTAAGTCATATCTTTGCCAGTTTCTAGCTCTATTTGAACCTTCACCCCAATATTCTTTCATAAAAGTACCGTTTCTTTTAACAACTCTTGAAGGGCTTTCATCAAATCTTGCAAAGTATCTTCCCATCATAACAAAGTCAGCTCCCATTGCCAAAGCTAATGTTATATGATAGTCATGAACAATTCCTCCATCAGAACAAATTGGAATATAAATTCCTGTACGATTATAATATTCATTTCTTGCTTCAACAACATCCATTAAAGCAGATGCCTGACCTCTACCTATTCCTTTTGTTTCACGAGTTATACAAATTGAGCCACCGCCTACTCCAACTTTTATGAAGTCTGCTCCATTTTCAGCTAAATAGTAAAATCCTTCTTTATCTACAACATTTCCTGCACCAATTTTTACAGAATTTCCATATTTTTTTCTAACCCATTCTATTGTATTTTTTTGCCATACAGAAAATCCATCTGATGAGTCCATACAAATTAAGTCAACACCTGCATCTACTAATGCTGGTATTCTTTCTTCATAATCTCTTGTATTTATTCCTGCTCCTACAATAAAGCTCTTGTTTTCGTCTAGTAAAGAATATGGATTTTCTTTATCTGATTCATAATCTTTTCTAAAAACTAAACTATGTAAATTGTCATTTTCATCTAATATAGGTAAACAACTTATTTTGTTATCCCAAATCATATCATTTGCTTCATGTAAAGAAATTCCTTTTCTTGCAAAAACAATTTTTTCTTTAGGAACCATATAGTTGCTTACTGGGTCATTTAAGTCAACTCTAGATATTCTAAAATCTTTATCTGTAACTAATCCTAAAAATTTTCCTGTTGCTGTACCATCTTCTGTTATCATAACTGTTGAATGTCCAGTTTCTTCAATTAGGTCTATTACTTCTTTAATAGTTGTTGTACTTGTAACATTAGAATCACTAATTACAAATCCTGCTTTATATTTTTTTACATTTCTTACCATTTGTGCTTGTGATTCTATTGATTGTGCTCCAAATATAAAAGAACATCCACCTTCTCTTGCAAGTGCAATTGCCATTTTTTCTCCTGAAACAGATTGCATAATTGCAGAAACCATTGGTATGTTTAAACTATACTTTGGTTCTTCTCCTTTTTTGAATTTTACAAGTGGTGTTTTCAAACTTACATTGTTTGGAATGCACCTTTCATCAGTTAAGTTTGGTAATAAAAGAAATTCGTTAAAAGTTCTTGATACATCTTTTAATACTTCAGACATAAATTTTTCCCCCCAAATTTTATTTAATTTATTTTCATATTTTTTATTCTTTCAATAGCTTCTATTGTATCTTCTTTTGTTCCAAAAGCAGTTAATCTAAAATATCCTTCTCCACTTGGCCCAAATCCTACCCCAGGAGTTCCAACAACATTTACTTCATTTAATAGTTTATTAAAAAATTCCCATGAAGTTAATCCATTTGGTATTTTAAGCCAAATATAAGGTGCATTTGTACCGCCATAAACAGTATAACCTGCTTCTTGTAATCCTTCTTTTATTATTTTTGCATTATTCATATAGTATAATATATTTTCTTTTATTTGTTTTTGTCCTTCTTCAGAATAAATGGCTTCAGCACCTCTTTGAACTGGATATGAAACACCATTAAATTTTGTTCCTTGTCTTCTATCCCATAAAGAAATTAAATTTATTTCTTCTCCTTGTTTAGTATAAACTTTTAATTCTTTTGGTATAACAGTATAAGCACATCTTAGTCCTGTAAATCCAGCAGTTTTAGAAAAACTTCTAAATTCTATGGCAACTTCTTTTGCTCCATCTATTTCATATATAGTGTGTGGTACATTTTCTTCTGAAATAAATATTTCATATGCAGAATCAAACAAAATTAATATTTTATTTTTTCTTGCATAATCAATCCACTTTTTTAATTCTTCTTTTGAAAGTGCTGTTCCAGTTGGATTATTTGGAAAGCATAAATAAATCATATCTGGAATTTCTTTTGGAAATTCTGGAATGAAATTGTTTTCAGCTGTAACTGGAATATAAATTATTTTTTCATATTTACCTGTTTTACTATTATAATTTCCACTTCTTCCTGACATAACATTTGTATCTAAATATACTGGATAAACTGGGTCTGTAATTGCAACCACATTATCTGTTCCTAAAATGTCTCCTATGTTTCCAGAGTCACATTTTGCTCCATCTGATACAAAAATTTCATCAGGAGATATATTTACTCCTCTTCTTGCATAATCAAATTCTGCAATTTTTTCTCTTAAAAATTCATATCCTTGTTCTGGTCCATATCCTCTAAATGTTTCTAAATTTCCTAGCTCATCAATAGCTTTATGCATTGCTTCTAAAACTATTGGTGCTATTGGTCTTGTAACATCTCCTATTCCTAATTTTATAATCTTTTTTTCTGGATTTTTTTCCTTAAAGTCATCAACTTTTTTTGCTATTGTAGAAAAAAGATAATTGTCTTGTAGATTTAAAAAATTTTCGTTAATAGTAATCATAATATTCTCCATAATATCTTGCTAAAAGTAATAATAAATTATTATTTTTTACTTTATACACTTATATCATTATAAACGCATTTTTTCAAGTAATTTATTGTTCTATATAGTTTATCTACAATAATAGCATAATATACTTCTTAATCCAACATCTATATCTATTTTTCCATTTTTTGAATTATAGTCTAATTCTATAAAAGCTTTCAAGAAATCTTTTAGCTCATTTCTTTTGAAATAAGATAATTGTTTTTTATATTTATTTACTAAAAAAGTTTGGTTTGGTTTTAGCCCTAAAGAAAATACAACATCTTTATTTTCTTCTATTGCAATTGAGCATAAATATAATTTTTTAAAATGATTATATAATGTTATTAAGATTTTTTGAACAGGTTCTTTTTGATATATTAAATTGTCTAAAATTTCTAATGCTTTATCTATTTTTCTAATTGCTAAATTATCTGTAAGGTTAAAAATGATACTTTCAATTTGTTTTATTGATAAGTTATTTACATCTTCTAGTGTTATAGTTCCATTTTCTCCTGCATGCTCAATTAGCTTTCTTATTTCATTTATTAAGTTTTGAAGATTTGTTCCACTTGTTTCTATTAAATAATTTAATGTTACATCATCTACATTTACTTTATATAAAGAGCATATTTGCTTTAGCTTTTTTACTAATTGAAATGGCTTTAATTCTTCAATTTGAGAAACTATTCCGTTTTTTTCTATTTCTTCAAATACAACTGTTTTATCTGCTTCTTGACTAATAAAAATTAGAATAACAGATTCTTTTATAATATCTAAGTTTTCTTTTATGTAATTTGCTATTTTTTCTTGAATTGGAGTACCTTCTTTTTTTCTTCCATCTTTTTTAAATAGGCTCGCACTTTTAACTATCATAAGTTTTTTATCATATCCAAAAGCAGGCATTTGAATATTAGAAATAATATCTTCTAAATTTGACTCATCAATTAAGATATAATTTATTCCTAATATCTTCTCTCCGAATTTCTTTTTTATTTTATTAACAGTAGTTTCTATTAAATATTGTTCATTTCCATATAATAAATATAATGGATTTAGCTCTGAATCAATACTTTTATTTAAGGCATCATAATTTAAATTCATTTTTTACCTCTTATTTAAAACTAATAAATTTGCTAACAAATGTAACTATTTTCGTTGAATTTCTTTTTGCAATTTCTTTTGTAATAGCTTTTCCTCCTACTGTAATAGATGCAACTAAAGCACTAAATATTATTTGTATATTTTCATTTACTCCATAGTTTTGAGTTATTTTAAGTGAAATCATAGCACTTATAGCTCCACTTAATACTCCACAAATATCTCCAATTACATCTGCACAAAAGTTAGAAACTTTTGCAGAATTTCTTATCATTTTTATAGAAGTTTTTGCTCCTTTTAATTTTTTGCTAGCTTGTGCGTGAAAATCTTCTTCATTTGCAACAGTAACTGCAACACCAATTAAGTCAAATATTATTCCAATAAAAATTACTAATATTAAAACTATTAATCCAGCAATAATATTTAAATTTGATATTGCTGTATTTGATATAAATGAAAAAAACAAAGATAAAATAAATGTGGTAATAGCTATTACTATTACCCACGAATTGTTATTGTTTTTCACTTTTTCTTTCATAATCTATTTTTTCTCCACATAAGTTATAAACATAAGTATATTGGTGAAAACTCGAGTAAACTTTACGGTTTAGGTCTAGCAGAGTTTCTCGAAGCATTACTTTTTATTACTAAAAAGCCGTTTCCATTTAAAAGCTCCACATTTTTTTCAAAATGTCGCCAGATCACCACTTAAATCCGCACCTTAATCCCCGAGTTTCCATGCTTTTTTAAAAGCAAACACTCTAGAAATTTTCTTTTAATATCCTAGCCTGTTATTAGTCCCTTTTGCAATTTAAATTTCATAATCCATCATAAAAGTAATTTGGCCAAATTATTTTTATGATTGTGGGATTAATCCCAATAAATCACTCAAGACAGTCATTACCGCCATATTATTCATATGGTTTTACCTATTCAGATTGAATAAGTCTCAATGAAATTAGGAATCATTTATATGCCATTACAAACTATCCTAAAAACTTTTTTTCAGAGCCACGCACAACTGGGCGTAACGCGCAGTTCTCCAAAAAACTTCGACTGATAATACTTTTTAGTAGATTTTTAGGCCCACCCTCATAACAGGAGTATACACTAGAATAGTGCACCAATAATGTTATTATACCATTATTTTCCAAAATACACAAATTTTATTTGTATATTTATTAATTTTATGAATCTTCCATATAATGTAATTTACTATTTTAAGTTCTATTCTACACTTTTTAATGATTCAATCATATCTACTTTTTTCAAAGAGAAATATGTTATAAAGTTTACAATTACAGTAAAAATTATTGTTATAACACATGCATATATATAGCTTGGAAGTCTTATTAATCTCTTAAATCTAAGAATTTCTATTTCACAAGTTTTTAAAATAAATGAGCTTAAGAAATATCCAAAAACTAAACCTAATAAAATTCCTATAATTGTAAGAAGAACTATTTCTCTTGTTATATAATCATAAACTTCTTTATCATAAAATCCTAAAACTTTTATAGTTGCAAGCTCTCTAATTCTTTCACTTATATTAATATTTGCTAAATTATAAAGAACTATAAATGCAAGAAGTCCTGCTGAAATAATTAAAACATACACAACCAAGTTCATAGCCTTTAAAGTATCTTCTATTGTTCTCATTAAGTAACTTGTTAAAGTTACTGATGCAACTTTTGGATTTTTTAGAATTTCTTTAGATAAAATATCTTCTTCTTGTTCTGAAATTTCATTTGCATATTGTGTAAGTAATACATTTGAGTCAATATCTTTTCCAAAAGTTTTTTCATATAAGTTTTCTGTCATATAAATATAGTGTGATATATAATGTTCTGTTATTCCTCCAACTTTAGCCTTAAATTCATTATTGTCTGAATCTATTAAAGTAACTTCATCACCAATTTTTGCATTTATTAATTGTGCTAATTTATCTGTAATGATAATTTCATTATCATTTAAATCTAATTTTTCTCCTGTTTTTAAATCTTTTAATCTTATAACTTTTTCTAGTTCTTCTGGGTTTGAAGTAACTACAATTTGAGTATCTTTTTTTATATCGTTTTTCTTTATACTTTCAGAAGACATATAAATTTGAACACATTTTGATATTTCTTCTTTATTTTCTAAATCTGAAATTAAACTAGATTTTTCTTCATCTGTTAAAGTATCTTTTAAACCTATTAATGCATCATAATCAAAAACATCAACATATTGGAAATCCATTATTTTTGAAATTGGGTCTTTTAATCCAAATCCTGTAAGTATTAAAGCTGTGCAACCACAAATTCCTATTACAGTCATTAGAAATCTTTTTTTGTATCTAAACATATTTCTTAAAGTAACTTTTTGTATAAAGTTTAATCTATTCCAAATAAAAGGTATTCTTTCTAATAATACTCTTTTTCCTATTTTTGGTGCTTTAGGTCTCATCATTTCAGCAGGAGTGCTATTTAATTCTTTTATTGCTGTATAGATAGTTGAGCCTACCATACATATAGACATAATTCCAATTCCTAAAAATGCATAATATGCGTTAAATACAACTTTTAGCTCACTAATATCATACATCATTTGGTAAATTGTAATTATAACTGTTGGGAAAAATTTAAGTCCAAATAAAGAACCTAACATTCCACCAATTACAGATGCTAGTAGTGAATAGATAATATATTTAGACATTATTTGCATTTTATTATAGCCTAATGCTTTTAATGTTCCAATTTGAACTCTTTCTTCTTCTACCATTCTAGACATAGAAGTTAAGCTTATTAAAGCAGCTATTATAAAAAATACAATTGGGAATGCTTCTCCTAATTTTTTTACATTATCCGTATCTTGTTTGAAACTGTTAAATCCAGAATCATCTTCTCTATTAAAAATATACCATTTTGCAGTTTCAATATCGTTTACTTTTTCTCTTGCATCAATTAGTTTTGCTTCAGCATCTGCTATTTCTCTATTAAATTCTTCTTTTTTATCTTGTAGTTCTTTTTCTCCATCTTGCAATTCTTTTTTAGCATCTGCTATTTCTTTTTTTCCTTTTGCTAGTTCTTCTTCTGCACTCTTTAATTTTGCTTCTGTATCTGCTTTAGTATTTGCTAAAGTAACTTTTGAATTGTTTAATTCTTGCCATGCATTATTAAGTTTGCTTTGAGCATCATTTATTTGATTTTGTGCATTTGCAAGTTCAGTATTAGCAGAATTTAACTTATTTTCTAGTAATTGTTTTTGAGTTTGACACTCACTTAATCCAGCATTTAATTTATTTAAATTTTCCTCACTTATTCCTTGTGATATTAAATAGTTTTTTGTGCCTTCTAATTCACTAATGCTTTCTTGAATTGCACTTATTTGATTTCCTATTTCATCTTTATTATCAGGTTCACTTTCTAACAATTTATTTAAATCGTTTAATTGAGTATTTAATGCATTAATACTGCTATCTATTTGTGCAATTTGATTTAATCCCTCTTCTACACTATTCTTTTTTGATGTTAAATCTGATAACTGTTTATTTATTTCTTCTATTCCAAATTTTAATTGAGCAAGCCCAGATTCTGCTTCTTTTTTCTTTTGTTCTAGTTCGCTAATTCCCTTATTTAATTCTTCTTGTGATTTTATAATTGTTGTTTCTGCTTCTGCTAACTTTCCTTCTGCAGTAGCAAATTCATTTGTTGCCTCATCTCTTCCTTCTTGTAGCTCTTTCTCGCCATCCGCAATTTCTTTTTCGCCATCTGCAATTTCTTTTTTTCCTTTTGCAATTTCGTCTTCTGCTTCTTTTATTTTCTTTTCTGCATCTGCTTTTTGTTCATCAAATTCTTTTTGAGCATCATCTAATTTTTGATTTGCTTCATCAATTAGTTCATGATATCTTGCATTTTGTCTTTCTTCTTTTATAGAATTTAGTTCATCTTCTACTTTTTGAATTTCATTATTATATTCTTCTCTTAATGTAATTAAATTTTTAGTGTTTTTTGCTAAAATATCTATTTCTGTATATATATCTGAATTAATATTTTCTTTATTAACATACATATAATATGAAATTTTTCCAGAGCCTAAAGTTGTTGTTCCTCTATCTCTTGAAATAAAAAGTGGACTTTTAACAATTCCAACGACTTTCAATTTAGTGTTTTTAAAAGAAGACTCCTCATCTTCGTTTTCAAGATTTTCCTCTATTTCTAAGTAGTCTCCAATAGAAATATTTTTAGCATTTTTCATTGATTCTTCAATAACACATTCATCTGCATTTTGAGGTAAATTTCCTTCTAATATATCTACTTGATTAATGTTTTCTTCTAAAGCATATAGTTTAACAACTACTTCTTCATCTTCAAAATCTATAAATACATCTTCGCTAAAAATTCCTACTACGTCTTCAATATTTTTTAGTTTTTTAATAGAATTAATATCATCATCTGTAAGTCCTAAAGTTGATACTAATTTTATGTCATAAACATTTCTTTTATCCAAATATGAATCTATTGTAAGATCCATATCTGGACTAGTTGCTCTAACACCAGCAAAAAAGCCCACGCCTAAAAAAGCCATAAGAAGTATGGAAATAAATCTTTTATATGTTTTTTTGATTTCTTTAAAACTATCTTTTAAAAGAGCTTTTTTCACTAGTTTTTTCCTTTCTTTTTACCTATAAACCTATTAATTTATTATATATTTAAAAGAATTTAAAGTAAATACCTAATTTGAGCATAAATATTTTTTTAATATCGCTACAAATTATATTTTTCTACTATAAAATTTAATCTAATTTTACCAAAATTTTATTCATAAAAAGACAGTGGTTGTAATATTGTTTTATAAGTACCTTGGTGTCGCAATCTTCTTTTTTAAAATTAAATAAATGAAGATTGCTCCAATCGCCCTTCGCTTACGCTTCGGTTGGTCGCTTACGCGGTACTAATAAAACAATATACAACTACTGTCTTTTGTTTTAGAAATTTCATATTTTATAATAATTCTATAATAATTTTATAAAACAATATTATAACTACAATCTTTTGCTTTATAAATTTTATATTTTCTTTAAAATTTCTTCTTTTGTTAGTCCTAATTTTTCTAACTCCAATATGGATTTTTTTATTTCGTTTATCTCTTCTTCAATTTTTGAATTTATAACTTTACTTATATCTTCTTTTATGAATGTTCCTTTTGTCGAAATAGTAGTTATAACACCTCTATTTTCAAGTTCTGTATACGCTTTTTTAACTGTGTTAGGATTAATTCCAAGTGTTGTTGCCATTTCTCTAATAGGCATAATTTGGTCTTTAGGTTTTAAAATTCCAAGTGATACATACCTTTCTATTTCTTGAATAATCTGCTCGTATATTGGAGTTCTACTTTGATAATCTAAATTTATCATGCGCACCTCCTTTATTCAACATAATAATTCATTTCTTGATCATAATCTTTGTCATAATAATTTATGCTTTGATAAAATGACATTTCTTTTCTAATTATTGCATCAATTTCTTCTGTTTTATTTGTAAAGAAGATTCTTTGATTGTTATAGTCTGAATTAATTCCAGTAAGTTGAATTGCATAACATTTTTGATTTGGGTCTATTTTTTCATTTTTATTTTCATTAATAAACTCTTCTATTAAATCTGATGTGTAAGAAAAGTTACCACTAAAGTTTGAAAATTCAGCATTATTTCTGTCATATCCTAAAGGTCCTGCCATTATTCCATAATTAATAACAAATCTATTTCCTTTTGAATTATCTCCAACATAAAAATTTTGATTTATAAATTCATTTTCATTATCTGCTATTGTTTTTAATACTTCACTACTTATATTAATTGGAACATAAAGTGATACTAAATTATGGTCTTTATAGTAGTTAAAGTATAAAGGATAGTAGCCATTTAAGCTCTCCTTATTATACAATGTATAATATTCTTTTAAAGTCATATTATTAATTGCATTTTTTCCTTTTAATTCTAATTCTTCACCAATATCTAACATAACATGATTATCAAAAGTAACAACACTTTTTTCCATATATTTATTTCTTATAGATTTCATAAAGTTTTCATCTTGAGCTAGAATGTCTAAAAATTTTTCTTCATCTTCTTTTAAAATCTCTGCATAAAATCTAACTATTCTTCCATCTTTACATTTAAAATTTCCATAAAATAAAGTCATTGAATTTACACCATCTATAACATCCATGCTCTTAACTTTTTGACTAAATTCATAAGATTTTTTTGAAGCATCAAAAATTAAATCAATTAATTCTTTATTTTTCATATAGTAATCGTTTTCAGGTTGCTCTCGCAAATAATAACTATTATCATCAAAGTTTAAACTTACTTCTTCTACTTCTTCTCTTGCAATTTCTATGCTATTTCTATATGTTGTGTTTGTTGGATAATAGTTTTTAATTCCTATAATTATACCTTGTGAAACTGCAAGTGTTATTATAAGCCCTAAAACTGAATATTTTAATTTTACTTTTCTCCTTACAATGTAATCATAAACAAAATAGTAAATTATGATTAATAAGATTAAAAATTTATTTGGTGACTCACTAGCTAAATTTACTAAAACTAATAACGGAAATACTGTTAAAGCTTTAACAAACAAATGCACTTTCACTTTTGAAAAAGATTCTTCTGCATTTTCCATTTTACGTTTTTGAAATAAATATAATCCTAAACAAAAATATAGTATTCCTAAAATTAACATTTTAGCATTTCTTGTGTTTGAAAATGATAAATTAGTATTCCAAATTATATCAAATGGAAGCGTATATTCTTTATTATCAATAGTTTCCATAATAGTTATATTATTGTCTTTTTCAATACTTGTAGAATCATCTTCAGCATAGGTTTCATTTATTATAACATTTTGATTTCTTAGTAAATTAAATGTAGTTAAGCAAAATGGTATTATAAACAAAATTATCATAGTTAAAGCAATTTGTGTTAAAAATGTTCCAGACAATGTCATTGCAAGATTTGCTGTAAAGAACATAAATAAATATGCAATCCACATAATAATAAATACATCTATTATCATTCCTGTGAAAATCATTACTTCTTTTATAAATATTGAACTTAACAAAAGTGTTACTGCTGTTAAGATTTGAATTAATGTTATAAGTAAAATTCCTCCAATAGTATTTGTGATAAAAATTGTTTTTCTATTAATTGGCATTGAGTTTATAAAATCTACACTTGTTTTTTTATAAACATATCCAAATAATATAAATGAAATTGCAATTGGTATTATATACATTCCAAACATATTAACCCAGCTAATTTCAATTAATTCTAAAATTTTTGTATAACTTGCAGGCTTGTTTACGAATAAAATGCTAAATAATGTTAATAAAGGAACTATGATTGTTATTAATAAAAGTATTCCTCTAGACTTTTTAAAATTTTCTTTTAAATATTTAAAATTAAAATACTTGGTTAAATTCATATCCTAGCACCTCCATTTCATAAACAAACATTTCTTCTAAAGTTACTGGTAAAACATCTAATATTATTGGATTCAATGCTTGCAATTTTTCTACTTCTTTTTCTTTATCGCCTTTAATAATAATTGTTGCAACACTTCCAATCTTTTTAAAATTCATAACTTCTAAATCTTTAAATGTATCTTTATCGAAATTATCTTTCAAAGAAATTTGAACTTTAAATACATTTGTTTTTAGAGTACTTACTTCACTTTCAAAAAGTACTCCTCCTTTATAAATTAAAGCTAAATTATCACAAATGTCTTCTAACTCTCTTAAGTTGTGACTTGTCATAATTATAGTTGTATCTTTTTTCTCCATTTGTTTTGCAATTATTTTTTTAAGTAGTCCTCTAACAACTGGGTCTATACCATCAAAAGTTTCATCAAAAAACATATAATCTGCATTTGTGCAAATTGCACATATTAAAGCACATTGTCTTTTCATACCTTTTGAAAAATTTTGAATTTTAGAATTCATATCTAATTTTAAAGTCTCTGCTAATTTTTTTAAGTATTCCATATCGAAGTCTTTATACATTGAATTATAAAATTCTGCCATATCTTTTAGAGTATAATTAGGGAAAAAATATAAATCATCTGGAATAAAAACTAGTTTTTGCTTAAGTTCTTGATTATTTTCAATGTTCTTTTCATCAATTTCTACAGTTCCAGAATCTGCTTTAAATACATCATTAATTATTCTAAGCAAAGTTGATTTTCCTGCACCATTTGCCCCAACAAATCCATATATTGAATTTGTTTTAATAGAGCAATTTAAATTTTCTAGTACTTTTTTGCTTCCAAAAGATTTATTCAAATTAGTTATTTTAATCATAAAATCTCCTTTCTAAAACTAATAATTATTTATATTTTGTGTTAATTATAAAGCAAAAATAAAATTGTACTATTTGTACTAGTACAATTTTATCTATAAATTATATATATGTCAATGTTTTTTATAAAGCTCATTTTATAAAACTCTTTTTATAAAATCTTCTTTTATAAAATCCACTTTATAAAAATGCCTTTTATAAAAAGAAAGTAGCTATATATTATTTTATAGTACCTTGGTGTCGCAATCTTCTTTTTTTAAAATAAACAAAAGGAAGATTGCTCCAATCGCACTTCGCTTGCGCTTCGTTTGGTCGCTTACGCGGTACTTATAAAACAATATATAACTACTTTCTTTTTAAATTTAATTTTTAAATGTCTATTTAACTATATTTTTATCTATCTTTGCAAATTTCTTCAATTTCTCATGTACTAAATAATTTACAGTTCCAAGTGGGAAATTACCATTTCTATCTTTCTTTCCTGCTGGAACACCCGTTAAAATTTCAATTCCTTCTTCTATTGTTGAAATAGCATATATATGGAATTTTCCTTTTTTAACAGAATCTATAATTTCATCACTTAAGTATAAGTTTCTAACGTTTTGCTTTGGTATTATTACACCTTGCTCGCCGTTAAATCCTTTTAACTTACAAATTTGATAAAATCCTTCAATTTTTTCATTAACACCACCAATTGGTTGGATATATCCCTTTTGGTTAATAGATCCAGTAACTGCAATAGATTGATTTATTGGCATATCTGAAAGACTAGATAATATTGCATAAGCTTCTGTACTTGATGCACTATCTCCATCTACTCCGCCATATAATTGCTCAAAGCAAATATTAGCAGTTAATGAAAGTGGAATGTCTTGAGCAAACTTATCTCCCAAATAACCAGTTAATATTAAAACACCTTTTGAATGTGAAGAACCAGACATATCAACTTCTCTTTCAATATCTACAATTCCATCTTTTCCCATATATGTGCTTGCTGTAATTCTTACTGGTTTTCCAAAAGAATAGTCTCCTATTTTTATTACAGTTAGTCCATTAATCTGACCTACTTCAAAACCATCTGTATCTATTAATAGAGCATCTTCTTTTATCATTTGAAGATATCTTGTATCATATTTTTTAATTCTATCTATTCTTTCATCTAAGGCTTTTTGAACATATTCCTTAGTTATTATTTTTTGTTTATCTTTTTTCGCCCATACAGATGATTCTCCAACGATTTCACCTATTTCGCTAAATTGAGTAGAAAGCTTTTCTTTATCTCCTGCAAGTTTTGAAGTTACTTCAACAAGTTTTGCCATAGCTTCTTTATCTAAGTCTAAAAGATTTTCTTGAGCACAGAAACTTCTAACAAAATTACTTAATCTTTCAATATTTTCTGCTGTTTTTGGAGCATCTTCTTCAAATTCAACTTTTATTTTGAATAGCTTTCTAAAGTCTTCATCCATTGATAAAAGTGTGTGATAAATATTTGAACTTCCTATTAATAAAACTTTTAAATCTAATGGTATAGGCTCTGGTTTTAATGCTACTAGAAGCATTCCTCCTCTTTGCTCCATCATATTTTCAATAGATAGCTCTTTTATTTTCAAAGCTTTCTTTAATGCTTCATAGCATAAGTTGTTTGATAGTATATCTTTTGCTTGAAAAATTATATATCCACCATTTGCTTGATGAAGAAGTCCTGGTTTTATCATCATATAGTCTGTTTTTAATGTTCCATATTGATTTTCATATTCAAGACCACCAAAAATATTGTAATATGAATAATTTGTATCCATAATAACAGGTGCACCTTCTAGTTTGCTGTTATCAATAAATAAATTTACTCTATAGTTAAGCCAAGGCTCTTTTTCAGTTTTTGGCATTTGTTGCATTTGAGGTGGCACTGGCATTTTAGGATCTGGATCTGGTGCTAAAAAGCAATTTATATTTTTTAATATATCTTTTTTTATGTTATCTAAATAAGTTGCAATTTTCTTATTTCTTTTATAATTAATTTTTATAGAATTAATATGAACATTTATTGTCATTAATGCAATGTTTGATTGCCATTCATCTATTTTCTTTTCAGCAGCTTTTTCAATAGATTTTATTTCAGCCAAAGCTTCAAAAATTTGCTCTTGAACTAAATTAGATCTTTCTTCAAATTCTTTTTTCAATGCATCATCTAATTGTTCAAACTCTTCTTCTGCAAGTGTTTTTCCATCTAGAACTGGCATCATGTAAACACCATTTTCTGTAGATTTTACTTGGAAACCTTGTATCATTGTTTTTTGATTTAATTTATTTAATAATGCTTCTCTTTTTTCTTCAAATTCTTGTTTTATTATTTGTTTTTCTTTTTCAAAATCATCATTATTAAATGTTTTTCTAATATCTTTTCTAACATCTTTTACAAAGTTTTCCATTGTTGATTTAAAAACACTGCCTTGACCTGCTGGAAATGAAACTGCTATTGGTTCATTTGGATTATCAAAATTATAAATATATACCCAATCATTAGGAACTTTTTCTTTTTCAGCCTTTTGAGTAAGAAATCTTTTTGTATACATAGTTTTTCCAACACCAGATGGGCCTTCTAGGTAAAGATTATAACCTTTAATGTCTATATCTGTACCGAATTCTAAAGCTTTAATTCCTCTTTCTTGTCCATATATTAAATCTTTAGTATCTACTAGTTCTTTTGTTGTTTCAAATTTAAATTGATTTGGGTTGCAAATATCTCTTAAATCCTTTGGCGTTAGTTCATTACTTTTTCTCATTAGTATTTTCCTCCAATAAAAGTTACATTCTAGGTTGATTTTATATCAAATAAAAAAATAATGCAATTACTATTTCTAAAAATTTTACATTATTCAACACTAGTTGCTAAAATAAACTAAATTTTTTTAGTCATAATAATTGCATCTTCTATTCCATTATAATATTTTTTTCTTATTCCAACTTTTTCAAAGCCAAATTTACTATATAAATTAATTGCTATCAAATTTTTTTCATTTACTTCTAAACTTAATAATTCTTTTTTTTCTTCTTTTGATATTTCTATTATTTTATCTAAAAGAAGTTTTCCTATACCTTTTTTTCGCTCTGTTTTTTTAGTAACAATATTTGTTATTTCAATATCATCTGGTAATATTATTATTCCAGCAAATCCTACTATTTTATTGTTTTCCTTTGCAACAACATATCTAGAATTTTCATTTTTTAATTCACTTTCAAGTATTGTTGGAGTCCAAAAATCATCAAAATCTTTTTGAAGATTATCTTTTATTTTCTCATAATCTTCTAAAGTCATTTTCTTTATTTCTATCATATTTTTTCCTTTACTTTTTTAATCTTTCAGCTTGAGATTTTCTTAAGTATATTGGAACAAGAGTGTCTGCTGAGCATAAATTGTTTTCTAAATATTTTTTATAAGCAATTTTTCCTACATTTTCAGCTAACTCTTTGTTGTTTTCAACAAATTTAACATTTTCTATTTTTTCATTTAATAATTTTTTATGTAGCTCTGCTCCATCGCCAACACAAATAACATTACTATATTTTTCTATATGTTCAATAACATTGTTAATATCATCTGCTAAGTATTCTTCTTTTTTATTATAATCTCTATCGAAAATTCCACAATAAACTTGATTATTTCTAGCATCTATTAACGAAACTATTGTGCCATTTTCTTCCACATTTCTTGCTAAAGTTTCTAATGAAGTAACACTTGCAATTTTTATGTTTAAAACTTCTGCAATTGGTTTTACTGTTGCAACACCTATTCTTATTCCTGTAAATGAACCTGGACCTACTGAGCAAGAAATTAAATTAATTTGTTTTATGTCTGTTTTATTTCTTTTTAATAATTCATCTAGTAGTGGCATAAGATTTTCAGAATGAGTTTTGCCATCTTCTAGTTCGTTTTTATCTATTAAATTATCATTTTCTAGTAAAGCTACTGAACAAATTTTACTTGATGTGTCTATTGCTAAAATTTTCATTTTTCCCTCACTTATTTATATTTTTAATCAAGTTTTAAATTAAATTTTCCAAAAGTATCAATTTTAATATTTCTTAAATTTTCATTTTCTAAACTTCTTGAAAAGCTAATTTTTGCATAATTTTCTGGAAGTATTTCTTCAATTAATTCTCCCCACTCTACTATACAAATTCCTTTTTCAAAATATTCTTCTCCACCAATTGCTTCAAATTCGTCAATGTCACTTAATCTATAAACATCAAAATGATATATATTAACTTTCTCTGTATTATATTCATTTACAATAGTAAATGTTGGACTAGAAATTTCATTTTCTAATCCAAAATAAGTTAATATTCCTTCTGTAAATTTAGTTTTTCCTGAGCCTAAATTTCCAGATAAAATTATGATGTCACCTTTTTTTAAGTTTTTAGCTATTTTCTTACCAAGTTCAATTGTTTCTTTCTCTGAATTTGAAATAATTTCCATTTTTCTTTCCTTTTTTCAAAATTTCATTAACATTATACCACAGCAAACTTTTCTTAACAATACACTTATTTTTTTGTTACAATTGTTTGACAATGTAGAATTTTGAGAATTTTTATAATATAATCAATAAAAAAGATTTGGGGAGTATATTATGAAAGAGGAATCTAAAGTACTAACTTATAGTATGATAAACAATTTAATTATTTCAATTATAAAATTAATAGGTGGTATTGTGTTTGGACTTACTTCTTTATTTGCTGATGGAATGCATACATTTAGCGATTTCTTTACAGATATTGTTTGTATTGCAACAGCAAAAATAACTAAGAAAAAGCCAACAAAAAGTCATCCATTTGGATTTGGCAAAGTAGAATACTTAACAAATTTATTTGTTGGAATTATATTATTTGCTCTTGCCGTTTTTATAATATTAAATGCATTTGGAAAAGAAGCTGTAGTTCCACCAATTTCTGTTTTATTTTTATTAGCAGTAGTTTTTTTATTAAAGTTAATTGCAATTTTAATAATGAATAGAGTTGGTAAAAAAACACATAGTCAATTATTAATTACCTCTGTTAAAGAATCTTCAGCTGATTTATATTCTACAATAGGAGTTGTAATTATAACTATTCTTTTACAGTTTTCAGAAAGATTTCCAATTTTAGAATATTCAGACATAGTAGGTTCTGTTTTAATTGGAATTATTGTTTTAAAAACATCTTTTAATATTATAATTGCAAATTCATTGTCTGTTATTGGAGAAGTTGAAGAAGACAAAGAATTAATTGAACGTGTTAAAGAAGTAGTTTTAAAAGAAACTAATATAGATAATTTAAAAGTAGTTTTAATTAAATATGGTGCATATTATAAACTACAATTAACTTTAGTATTAAATTCTAATTTAACTTTAAGAGAAGCAACTCAAATAGAAAAATCTGTTAAAAAGCATATTTTGCAACACAGATCTTTGCATATAAAATATGTTACAATTTTTATTACTGATGAAATTTAATCTTATCTTTCTTCATCGTCTGAGAATTTTATTTCTCTATCTTCATTAAAAATTGTACTTACTTCTATTGAATTAATACCCAATCTTTCTCCAATTTCATCATAGTTTAATCCTTTTGTCCTTAGTTCTTGTATTTGTGGAAATAAAGACTTTTTTCTCATCCAACTTCCATATTGAACTAAAGATTCATAAAACGGAGTATTGCTTAATGTTCTAGTAAGTTCGTGTGTTATTTTTAAAGCAGACTCTATTCCTCCTGTTTTATTTGCATTTGAAATAAGAAATTTTATATTGTCTTTATTAGCTAATTCTGGATATAGATATAAAGTATTTAAAACTAATTCTATGTCTTTTTCTGATGCAAAAACGCCCAAACCATATAACTCTGTTAAAGTTTCTATGAATTTTGCTCTTCCTTCTTTAGGAATATTTTCTTCTCCATCCATCTCTAGTCTGTCTTCTTTTCTAGCCATTTTTCTAAATTTTCCATATAAGGTTTTATATCCTTTTATTTTTCTTTTTGTTTCTCTTTGGGTTGTTTTTCTTTCTTCTTCTAGTGCTCTATTTAATTTCTTTTTATCAACTCGCTCTCTTTCTAGTTTTTTTTGCTCTCTTTTTCTACTTTTTTCCTGTTCTAGTGCCTCTCTTTTTTTCCTTAAGGCTTTAAATTCATTTAATTCTTTCTCTGAAAACCATTCATTATTTGCTTCTTCTATTCTTCTTAAATAATATAATTGTGGCACGCTATAGTTTAGCATTGGGGCTATTTCTCTAACACTATATCCTTTTTTTATATAGTCTTTAAAACTTTTTATTAGTTCACGTTTTCCTTTCTGTTTTTCTTTTTCTTTTTTAGCTCTTTCAATTGCTTTTTGTTTTCTTTTTTCTTTCTCTACCTGCTTTGCTCTACTCTTTTTTTCTCTATCAATTTCATTTTGTTCTGCTTCTGTAAACCAAGTATTAGATTCTAAACTTTCCATTTTTAATTGTCTTAGATAAACTGTGCTGTGCCCCATAATTTCTGCTATTTCTTTAAGTTTTTTTCCACTTTTTATATATTTTTTTAGTAATTCTGTATCTTGTTGATGCCTAGTTTCAAGAGCTTCTTTTCTTTTTTGTTTTTTAGCTAATGATTCTTCTTGTTTTTTTCTTCTTTCATCTTCTTTTGCTCTTTTTTCTGCTTCTATTTTCTCTTTTTCTTCTGGTGCTAGTCTTTCATAAGCAATTCTGGCTTCTTCTATTTCTCTAGCTTTTCTTCTTGCTTTAAATTCATTTAGTTCTTCTTCTGAATACCATCCGTGATTTTTTATATACTCTCTTTTTATGTTTAATAAAGATAGATATTTATATTCTGAAATAAAATTTGTCATTTCTGCTACAGTGTATCCTAGTTCTGTATATTCTTTTATTTTTGCAAGTGCCTCTTCGTGCTTTGCTTTCGTTGTTTTCTTTTTTCTTTGGGCTATAGCTTCTTTAATTTCTTCAGCACTTATTGCTCCATTACTTATTAATAGCCTTTTATGATATTCAGCCTTTTCTCTACTTAATGTTCCTGTTTTATCTCTTCTAGCAATTTCTGATGAACCATACCCTTCTTTAAGTTTTCTTAGCACAAATTCTGCTTGCTCTTCACTAGATAATTTAGCATCTTTGTTTAAAGTTCTTTTTTTACCCATCACAGAATTTTCATCTATTTGTTCTTGAGTTATAATATTTGAACTCTTAAGTTCTTTTATCATTTTATTAAGTCCTTGATATGTTATCTCAGGTCTTAAAGCTCGTATTTCTCTAAAAGTTAAATGATTGTTCACACAGTCTGCAATAAATTTTAAATTGTCTTGCTTTTTGCTTTCCCTTGCTAATTTTATTTCTTCCGGTGTTAGTAACCCTTTTCTTCTAATATCTGACATATAAATATAAAAGTCGTATGGAGATATATTTAATTTTTCTCTTATAATAGCATTTCTGTAGCCTTTTCTTAAATATTCAATAATTTGATTTATTGTGGAAAAATATTCTGGACTATTTCTATCTATAAGATTATTTTTAGCTGTAGTTGCATATTTTAGTTCACCTTCTCTTATTTTTCCGTTCAGCTTTCAATTTTTTCACAAACCAATCTACTGCTGATCCAGTAATTCCAAGTTTTCTCGCAATTTCTGCTCTAGTATGTTTTTCTTTTATTAATTCATAAACCTTCTCTTTCTTTTCTAAAGACTCAAGTTGCCTTCTATCAAGTTTTCCATTTGTTTCTGGCTCTGATTTGCTCATTAAAATATTTCTCCTTAAAAATATTATAAAATTATTTGTTCTCCTAAAAATTAATAAAAATCGCTTTTAATTATATCACTAATCTTTAGTTTTTTCAACGGTTTAACAGCAATTAGCTTTACTTTAAATTAATTATAAAAAAATATGGAGTAAAACTTACTCCATATTTTTTGTTACTATTTTAATTATTAATTGCATCTATAATTTCTTGGTCATAAAACTATCTATTTTTCTTCATCTTTTCCTTTACCTTTTTCTTCTACTTCATCTTTTGCTTCTTGTATATTGCTATCATCAACTACTTGAGAATCATTTAAATCAACTTTTATACTGTTCTCAAAATTTTCTTTTTCATTATTTTCTCCTGCTTTGGCTTCTGGTAATTCGGGTACTTTTTTAGATTTCCTTGTAAATAGGCTTTTAATTCCATTAGCTATAGTTCCAGCAACAGCTCCGACTCCAAATACTTTATAAGGACTTTTGATTTTCACACTTTCTAAATAATCTTTGGCTGCCTCAATTGCATTTATTTTTCCTATTGTTTCTAGAGCTTCCTTCATTTCTTTACCAATTGGTGTGTAAAATAACATATTCATTTTTGGATCGTTTTGAACTGTTGTTATAATTTCTTCAACTTCGTTGGATGTAGCATTTTCTGAAATAATAGGTATTTCTTCTCTTAAAACCTTTAAATCAACATTTTGTATTGCATCTACAAATTCATAAGGGTCTTTATAACCCATTTCTACTATAGCTTTTTGAGCTTCTTCATGAAAAATTGATTCAAGATCTTCTTCTTTGAATTCTGTTCCTTCAGTCTTTACTGCTACTTCTACAAGCTCCGTTGGAAATAAATGATTATTATATTTTACTTTTGCTACATCTGTTTCAAATAGTCCTAACCATTTTTTTACCCCTTCAACAGAAGGTTCCATTCCTTCACTTATAAGTGCTTCGCTTACTTCACTAGTAAGATGCATATTTTCCCAATCGATTTCAACTGATTTCCAAATCTTTTCAAAAATATTTCTTGAAACTGTATTTTCAGCCAAAAAATCTCCTATAATCTTATTTTCTTCTTTAGCCATTTCAATATATGCAGAATCTGGAAGGTCCAAATTACTTGCATAATTTAGTACTTCACTTACTTCAGCAAAATTTTTTTCTGTCATCCATGCTTTTGTTTCTTTATCCACAACAAAATCATTATAATCTAATTTTCCGCCATTAGCCTCAAGTGTTTTTATTATCGGTTCATGAACTTCATCAAATCCCATTGCTGCAATTTTATACATATCACTATTTGGATCCATTGAAAGATCGCCTTCAACTATATCGTTAATACCTCCATTTATATTTTTGATTTTAGTCATTAACTTTTTCGTTTCCTCTTTTTTTTGGTTTTCTAAATCCTCTATATTAAATCTTAGATTTTTCAAAAATCCATTATTGAAAAATCTATCATAAGCTCCAAGTCCAGCAAGAGTTAATATTCCACCATAATATGCATATTTAGCATAATCTTTTATTCTGTCTTTAAATGTTCTATTGTTGTCTTTCTCTATTTTATTAAGTGTATTCATTACATTTAATGCTCTCATTTTTTTCTTTAATGGCTGTGTTTGTAGTATTGTTTTTAATTCAAATGTATCTTGTAAATTATATGGAATGTCTATGTCATCCATTCTTAATTCATCACACACTATATCTAAAATAACTTGTTTATTAGTTCTTTTCTCTAATTCTTCAGATGTGTTTTCTTTTGCATCCTCAATTCTTTTTAAAATATCTTCTTTTAATGTTTCATTTGAGTCTTTTACTGCTTGTTTATTTTTTACTTTATTTACTATCCCTTTAATTCCTTTTGAAGCAAGTGTTCCAAGTACACTTACACCTGCTATAGCTAATCCTGCACTACCAATACATAAATAATTTTCTGCACTATTTATTCTAGATGTAACATCTTCTACATATGATCCAACAAAAGGAAGTATATTTCCGAATTTACTCAAAAGATATTGTGATGAGCCAGTTGCTACACCAAGAGCAACATTATCTGATAAAGCCATAGTACCTATTCCTGTAATTGCTGATGCAGTGGCATCTACAGCAGTATCATTTATAACAGATGCTGCATGAAGTCCTGCATATAATCCACTTGCCAAAGGATTAACAACATTATTTTTGACAGATTTTGTTATTTCAGAAATAGACTTTTTATTTTTATTTATTTCATGTTTTATATCAATTCTATTACCTGTTAGTGAATTTATTAACTCAATAGCTCTTATTTTATCTTTCATATTTAGTTCAGTTATGCTAGATAAAAATGCTAAAGTATTTTCGTCATTAATTTTTATATTTCTGTATTTTAATTGTTCTACTACATTTTTACGAACATTTTCAGGTAATTCCATTCGTAATGGCTCACCCTCTATATCTACTCTAGCTAAATTTAATAATGTTACATTTACAGCATTTTCTTTTAGTTCTTTTTTTTGTTCTAAAAATTCTTTCACCCCTGCATATGCTCTTGGTGTGGCAAGTGCAACTGCAGTAGTTGCCTTTTCAAAAGTGTGTGGAACTAATAAAGTTCCCGCAGTTGAAATAGCCATTCCTGTTAACGCCGTCTTTGTAATTGACTTTAGTGATTTTCCAAGCATTTGAAAAGCATTTGTTGAACCAGCTCTTAAGCTTTCTATCACATCTGTTAAATCTTTTTCAAAGCCCTTTTCGAAGCTTTCTACCTGACTATATATGCTATCATTATCTTTTACAGTTTGCTTTAATTCATCTAAATCGGTTATTCTATAGTCAACTTCTACACCTTTTCTTTCTAAAAAATCTCTTACTGCTGTTAATTTAGCTTTATATAACTTTACTTTTAATTCAGAGTAAACATCTCTTTTTTGGCTTTTTATTTTTTCTAAAAAACTTGAATTATTTAAAACTGCTTCCATTAATATACTCCTATATAATTTATTTTAAGTTTAGCAATTCTTTATATCTTAATTCTAATTTGTTTAAATTTTCCATATAAATACATAATTCAGCAAATTCCATTTTTTCTAGTTCTTGTTTATTTGGTAAGTAGATATTTTCAATTTCTTCTAAAGTTAATTCTTCAATTTTTTTAATTTCCATTTTTTACTCTCTTTCATTTTTATAAATTATCAGTTTTTTAATATATAGACAGATTTATTATATTATAAAATATAATGTACATCTACATAATATTCTAAATGTAATCTTTTCTTAAAAAAAATGTAATATATTTACAGTTTTATTATTAGCTTTTTATTCTATAATATTGAAAATGATTTAATTCACAGGTTTTGCTTTCTTCTAGCACTGCATGGCTATTCTTCTAAAATGGCATATCTATTAAAAATAAAAAACTTACTATAGAAAGCAATATAACTAAAGCACATAGTTTATTAGATATCTCTAACTTTTCCTTTTTTCGAAAAATAATAGATATTACACTTCCTATAAGAAGAAGTATTCCCCAGAAAAGTCCTCCATCATAATATAAATATGAAATTATGAAAAGAATCCAAAATAGTACAACTAAAATAGATGTTTTATATGTAATGTCTTCTATTTTATCAGTTTCTTCTGCTTTTTTCTTTTTACTTATTATATATGCCACTACTTCTATAATTACTAAGCTCATTCCTAAAATAAAAAATGAAGGTATTATTAAATCTGTTATGAATGCTGAACCATCATCCTCTACTGGTACTGCAACTACATCTGCAAAACACATATTATAAGTTATCATAATTAGTGCTATAAATATAGCTATTGTTTTAATTATTTTTTTCATTTTTCTCTCTCCTATTTCAAAAATTTATTATAATTCCTATTAAATATGCTACACTGTTATTAATTAAAGATAACAATAATGGTGATTTTTTATAGTTTTTCAAATGTTTTTTATACATTATATATTCTACAAAAACTACAATTATTTCCATTATTATTACGATAATATTATATATTAGCTTATTACTTCCTATTAAAATTAAGCAATTTGCTATAAATACAACAATTGGATTTGTACAAATATTAACAAGTATAACTACATATATATCTTCTTTATTTCTAATGCCTAATACTAGGGAAGCAGTTAATTCAATAACAATTGTTAAAAACAAAGATATTGTTAAGCTTTTTAGCATTCTTTTTTCTCCATAAATTTATTATATTTTTTTATTCCTATATACAAAATAATTGCTGATAATAATGTAATTCCTAATAAACCTATTGGTGTAAATATTGCTTTTGTATATCCTAAAAATACTGGAATAGCTCCCACAAATAAAGCTAATGTTAATAATCCAAAATCCATTCCCTTATTATTAAATAAAATATTGCTTAAAGCGGTTAAGGTTATTGGCATAGTCATATTAAAGAATAATATTGCTAGAATTCCTAATATGCTGTTATTAAATGCAAAAGCAAATAAAAATGCTGAAATTACTAGTGATAGTAATGAGATTTTCATAAAACCTATCTTGTCGCCTATGATTCCACCTAGCATTTTACCAAATACTACTGCAAATATAGAAATTAAAGCTAATATAAAACTGTTTTTCCATTCAAATGATAATATTAAGCCAACATATCCCCTTATTACAACAGTTATTATTAAACATATAATTGCTATACTTTCATTTGTATTTATTTTAGGTATTATTACTTTTTCATTTTTTACTTTATCTTTTATTTGTTTATATAGCCAAAATAGTATTATTGCAGAGATTAATAATATTAAAATAATTATATAATATTTGTTAAATCCTATTGAAGCTGATTTCCCTCCTAAAAATATTCCCATCGCACCTGTTGAAACAAATATTCCTGAAAGAGTTGCTTTCTTATCGCTTATATTTAATACATCAATTCCTCCGCCTACATGAAACATAGCATTTCCTATTCCAGCTATAATACATGATATAATTCCAAAATTAGAAAATCCAAATGCAATTGCAACTAATATACAGCCTATTGCAGAACATAATGCATTCTTATTTACTTTATCTGCAATAATTCCAATAGGTAATTGAATTGCAAAAGCAAAAAAATTATATAAAAATATTGCAATAAATAAATTTGCATTTGCACCCATTTTTTGTGTTACCAAGTTAGTTACCAATATTGCACATGCTAAATCTACAATAAAATGAAAAGTGCTATATATTCCTACGATTTTTTTAGTCATTAATATCTCCTATTCTATAAATTATGTTTTCATTCTACAATATTTCATATTTTTTTACAATAGTTTATATTAACAGCAATTAGCTTTTACTTTAAATTAATCATAAAAAATGTGAAGTAAAGCTTACTCCACATTTTTTGTTACTATTTTAATTATTTATTGCATCTATAATTTCTTGACCATGAAATTTTATTTTTGTAGGTGATAAAATTTTTAAATTTTCTAATTCAGTTAAGTCTTTATATTTTAAATTTATATCGTGTAAAACATACATTCCTATATTTGCATTTTTAAGCTCATACTCTATTTCATGCTCTCCATTATATCCTAATTCACAAATTTTTAGTCTTCTCGCAATACTATCATTACTAGGATATTCTTTGCTTAATTTTTTAAGAGCATTAAGTTGATACTCTAATTCACTATCTTTTTTATAAAATATAGTTTCATTAAACTGCTTAAAAAGTTCCATTTTTTCCCCTTTTAATTTTTTAATATTATAAATTACTAAATTCATTAAAACTTTTCTTTAGCATAAATTATTTTATATTCTCTTCCTATTAAGTTCTACTATTATTCCTCTTCCACCTAATATTACAAAAATTAATCCTAGTGCAGGGAAAAGCCAAACTAATAAGTCTAAAGATTTTACACCTATTTTGCTTGGATCATCTTTATCATAATACATTTCTATTTCTTTTCCTTCATAAAAGCTACTAGAATAGCTACCTAACCTTGACTCATAGTTTTCTCCATCAACAGTATATGAAACATATACGTCATGACTTTCATTATCGGTACCTCTGTGATAAGTTATTATTCTTGTAATAGTTCCTACTGTATCAATTTTATTCTCATAATTAAGTACATTTTTAACTGCAAATAATCCCACTATAATAAATATTACTCCCAAAATTGCAAATATAATATCTTTTAAAATTTCATTTTTCATAGATTTTGTACTCACTTTCAAATTATTTTATTTAATATAATTTCTACAATTTTTTTATTTTCTTTTAATTTATATATCCACATATAACTGATATAAAGTCCACTACCATAACAATTAAAATTATAATTGCAATATTTTTTAATGTTTTTTCTTTTATTTTCACAAATATCTTATTCAATAGTGGCTGAATTAAATATACAAAGGCCATTCCTCCAATTGCTAATAAAGAACTATTTCGTAATGAAATTCTACCATCTAAGTTTAATATATCATAGCTATAATCCCACCATCTTTTGTGAAATATTAACTCCATAAAATAGCTTGCTAAAAATTCAACAGTTGAAACTAATATTAAAATTGCAACAAATACTATTATTGGTGTTATATTTATTTTAAATACTCTTATTTCTTTATTCATTAATTTTCTCAATGAGAATATTAAAATTAGTGCTCCAAAGCCATAAATTGGTAAATAGCATCCATGCAAAAAACCTCTATTTACAAATCCATTTCCAATTGCAAATTCCCATATTACCTCATAAATCCATCCTATTATACAATATACGAAGAAACAGCATACATAAAAATACCATTTGTTATTAACTTGCTTTTCTTTTTCCATTTATTACTCTCCTTTATAAATTTTTCATTCTATAGTATTTTATATTTTTTAATTAGATGAATTTTGAAATTTTGTTATATCATCTACTCTTCCTGCAAAATATGGTTTTTCTTTTCCACTTTCCCTTAAAAATATTGCAAATGTATCATCTACATAAAAATATCTTGGTTTTTCCAATGTTGTATCTGAAGCAGTCGCCCAAAATCCAAATTCACTTTTTATTTCTCCACCATTTTCATCTAAAGTAAATTGTATAGTTTGTATTGCTTCTTTTATTTCTACTGTATCATGATCAGCAGTATTAAATTCCTTTTTGGTTAATTCTTCATATTTTCTTGTTTCATTAATTGTTAATTTAGGAGCTTTAAACTCATCTTTATCTTCAAACTGTTTATTTCCTGTATATTTTGAAGCTTCATCATTCATATTTTTATATATGTCATTAAAATTATTTCCTTTCGGATTTTTACAGAATATTACTTCATCATTTGTTTTAGTATTTATTAATATTGCAAAATCATCTTTTGAATTATAATATAAAACTTGAATTTGATCTCCTTTATAATTTTCAGTATTCTCATCCACTCCAAAATATTCTATATTCTCATATTTATTACCAAAATTTCCATTTTCTAAGTTGTCAAAAGCATTCCAATATTCAAACTTTCTATATA
Source organism: uncultured Clostridia bacterium (assembly GCA_947601495.1). Lineage (GTDB taxonomy): Bacteria > Bacillota > Clostridia > TANB77 > CAG-508 > Scatovivens. The sequence continues at coordinate 259,090 of CANQGE010000001.1, forward strand.
GCATTGTATAGAAAAGATATCCTGTATTATCTGACCAATCAAAATTATCTATTATATTACTTGTCTGATTAAATTTTTCTTTTACTCCTTTTTCTATTTGTTCTTTTAATTCCAAAGTTTTTAATCCATAAATTTTAAAATAGTAATCTTCTGAAAGCATTGATTCATTAAAATCTTCTTTATTTAAATTTTTTACCATTTCTGGCTGAGGATTAAATACAACATCTCCCTTTACAAGTTCATTTTTCAAATCATTCCAAACCAATTGAACTGTTCCACACCAACTACTATCTGCTGTTATTTTGTCATTCATTGTTGGCACAACTGTAATACCTTCAGTCTTTGCCAATTTTGTTGCTTTTTTTCCAAATACATTTGCTTTGTTTAATACGATAATTCCAACGACTATTACTATACATATTATTAATATTTTTATTTTTTTACTCATATATTAGCCTCTCCACAATTTAAATAGTTGTTCCACTCATATTCAGAAGTTAGTTCGGTATATTATTTTATACTGGTCTTGTAGCATTTATCATCATAGTTGTTATTATAGCAGACATATTGCTTATAACAGTCTGTGCAATTTTTATTTTTTTAGCAATTTCTGTATCTTTTATTTCTTTTAGTCTACTTTCTAATTTTTCTTTTTCATATTTATTAAAAATATTTTTTAAAAATCTAGTAGAATTTAATAAAGATGCTAATAAAATTATATCATCTGTTAAATTTCCTTTTTCTAAAAGCTCTATTTTTATTTCATTGATAACATCAGTAAATTTATTTTCATCTATTTTTACTACTTCTTTACTTCCAATTAGTCCTTTTTTATTTTCTAAAGTTATAAGATTATCTTTTAGCATATCGTCTTTTAATATATTAATTAATTCTTTTAAGTTTTTAGTTGAAAATCCATAACAAATAGAAGTTAATATATTTTTCAAAGGTATTTCATCTTTTTTCATATCTCCAATAATTTCATACAACTTTTCATTATAATTTGCTGTTGGCATTTTATCGGTAAGTATCACCTTGTTCTTGTCTGTAATTTCTAAGTTTTCATCTAACATCATTTCTATAATCATTGATACAATTAAATATGGTGTTAATTCCCTTCTTTGTAAATTCTTTTTCTCTTTTAACATGCATAAAGCATATTTTTCTGTAATAGTTTCCTTATTCATAATACATTTTCCTTTCTTTTTTTAATAATCTTAATTATTTTTGTAACTTTATTTTAATTCCTATAACACCATACTCTTTTTCTTTATCTTTTGAATAATATTGGTACATTGACTCTACTTTTCTTTTTATTTCTTTTTCATCATCATACAACTTTTTAAATAATTCTTCAAAAGAATTTGCTCTATATATTTGAGAAACATCAACCAATAATTTTTCTTGTAAATCAGGTAATTTTGAAAATTCTATTTGATCGCCAACTTTTATTTGTTGTCTTTTTTCATCAAATAGCCTAAATTCTACAGTCTTTGTTCCATTTTTTATTCTTTCAAATGGGCTTTCATTTAGTTTCATTTTATGTAGCATAATTTTTCTCCTTTAGATTTTATTTATGTCTTACTAAAAAGTAATATTTCAAGATTTTTAATTAAGTTACTACTTATCTATCAAATTTATATCATAAAATTATTTAATTATCAATTATACTTTGCAATTAATAATTTGTATTTTGTAGGTTAATCAAACATATGTCACAACTTTTGGCTTTATACAATTACCATCTTGATATAATTTTTATTTTATATTTTATATTTTCTATATTCACTCTCCTATTCTTTATAAGCCTATAATAATTAAAAAAACTTGTAATATACTTTGAAATTAAGTATATTACAAGTTTTTTATTGTTCAAATTCATTGGACTTATTTGGTATCGTTATAACATTCTTCTAATTTTTTCTTCAATTCTTTTATCATAAGATTTGCTCTACTTTTTATTATATTTTCGGCATTTTCAAAATACTCTTTTATTTGATTAAAATTTTCAGGTAATAATTTCCCATCTTCTCTACTAAATAAATTTTTAACATCTCCATCTTCTATGTATGCATCTAAGTAGTTATATTTTATATAGTTTGAAAAATTACCAAAAACTATAAAATAGTCTTTGTTTTTTTCTAAATGTTCATTAAATACATTTGGCTTATTATCATAAAATGCTTTTACCGATTTTAAATATAAATCAAATTGATCCTTGAATACTCTACTCCTGTTATTATTCAAACGTTGGCCTGATGGCAGTGGCATAAAATTTCCAAAAGTTTCATAATTCCATCTAAAATCTTCTGCTTTTTTAATTATTTGCTTTAAGTTATCCTTATCTTTAATAATCTTAATTAAATTATCATTTAGATATTTACAAATTGTATCTCGAGTATTTAGTGTATCTCCATTTAACATTATTTTATTATCTTTGTTTTCAAAATATATTTTTTGTATTTTATTTTCTATGATATCAATATCTATTCCTATTCTCTTCCAAAGCAAATAGTATATAGCATAAGATACTTGTAACCTATCTGCATCTCCCTTATGATTTTCAAAAATAGATTTATTTAGATATTCTTCATTTCCATAAAATTTTTTATACTTAATTAATAATTCTGGAAATTCATTTTCTAAACGTTTTTCTTTAAAGCTTTCTAAAACTTCTTCAGTTCCTAACAAATTTAGATATTTTTTTGAATTTTCTAAAATCTTGTCCCAGTCTTCTTTTAAATATGCACTTTTTATTAAACAGTATTTAAACATTTTTTTCAGTTGCGTTTCAGTTATCTTATTTTCAACTTTCTCGTTAAGTTCTTTTTCTAAAAAATTTTTTATTATATCTACACAAACTTTTTCTTTATCTTGCTCACTCACACTTTTTAATACCTCCACTGATATTAGTATATTACAAGTTTTCATTGTTCAAATTTGTTGGACTTATTTTGTGTTGTTATAATATTTTTCTAATAATTTTATTACGTCCAAATCCATATTTTCTCGTTTAAAATATACATGATGGTTGTGTTTCTAAATATATTGATTTCGAACATCATCTACATCTACATCTACATCGATATCAAACATATTATTTTCTGAAAGTTGAGGATATTTTTTTACTAAATTTTTTGAAATCTGTTGTCGTAGTTCTTTTATTACGTCCAAGTCCATATTTTCTCGTTTAAAATATCCAGAAAAGCATTTTCTTAATTCTTCATACTCTTGTGGTGTCTTTTTACTTTTTCTAAGCAAGGCAATTAATTCTTGATACTTTTCTATTGGTGCCAATTGCATTTCTTTCAAATCATTTGGTTTATGATAATATTTAAAACCTTCTGGTATATGACACCCATATCTTCTTCTAAGTCCAGGAGTAGCCAAAATTTGGAGTATATTTATTGCTAGCTTTAGGGTTGAAATACTGCTAACTGATTCCTTTAACAGTTTAGAATAAGATGTTCTTCCTTGATTTAATCTTGGCTCAAATCCATACCCAATATAATCATTAACTATTCCCAAGTGTGGAGATGGCTTATGAATATGCTTTCTCAATTCCTTATTTTCTTCAATAATCTCATTAATAAAGTTTACATATTCAACTACTTGTTCTTCATCTGCTAAATAAATAACTATTGTATCAGATTGTTGATTTTCTTTTCTTTTCTTAAAATTTATATGTACCTTAAAATTGTATGGAATTCCTTTTTGATTGCATTTTTCAATGATTTTATTTGCTATTTCAGCTCTTTCATTTGTATCAACTGTTAAATATAATCTATGTTTAACTTTATCACTTCTAATATGATTATTACTTAAATTTGGATTTAAATGATGGCTTTTAAAATAAAACCATCCTACACTATTAATATAAGTTTTTCCTCTATCTTCCACAGTATGTTCTCCTATTCCAAAAACTCGTTCTGCTGTTTCTGCATTTTTGTTAATAAAGTTTTCTAAGTTATCTTCTGATTTTAATACATTAGATAAAACTTTTAGCATTGTTTGATATGATTGTTGAGCATCATTGGGATGACGTTTTATATATTTTTGATAATCTAAATTTTGTAAATATTGCTGTATTGCTATGCATAATAAATTATAATAATTTTTGGCAGTTGTACTTCCTAGTTCATAATTGTGACACAGTGAAAAGGCTTCCCATTTATATCTATCATCACCTAATAGTAAAGCGTAAAACTCAGGATTATCTAAAGGATTAATCATTGTTTTCTTTAATTCTTTAAAATTTTCTAATCTTTTCATTATTATTCCTTTCTATAAATATTATATTTAATATTTTTAATTATTTTAGTTCCTTCGTCCCTCTGTAAATTAAAAAAGCTTATTTTTCAGTGCATACAGGGATACACTAATGTTTAAAAATACTGAAAAATAAGAATTCTGTGGAGCGGGTAACCAGAAGTAAGATTTCCCATTACCCGCTATTTATATAGTTTTAAATTTATATTTTTTAAGTTTGT
>CANQGE010000002.1 GCA_947601495.1 uncultured Clostridia bacterium
TCTAACTGTAGGTCTAATACCCATATGTCTTTTTCTTCCAGCTTTACCTAATTTAATGTTTTCATGATCACTATTTCCAATTGTTCCAATTGTAGCTCTACATCTAATAGAAATTAATCTCATTTCTCCAGATGGAAGTCTTACGTGAGCATAAGCACCTTCTTTAGCCATTAATTGAGCTTCTTGCCCTGCTGATCTTACTAATTTTCCACCTTGACTTGGATTTAATTCTATATTATGAATTAATGTACCAACTGGAATACTTGAAATTGGCATTGCATTTCCTGGTTTTATATCAACATTTTCACCAGAAACTATTTTATCTCCATCTTTTAATCCTAAAGGAGCTAAAATATAACTTTTTGTTCCATCTTCATATTCTACTAAAGCTATATTAGCACTTCTATTTGGATCATATTCAATACCTACTACTGTTGCAGTCATATTGTCTTTATTTCTTTTAAAATCAATTATTCTATATTTTCTTCTATTTCCACCACCTTGATGTCTTACTGTAATTCTACCATATGAATTTCTACCAGCATGTTTCTTTTTGCTAGCAAGTAAAGATTTTTCTGGTGTTTTTTTAGTAATTTCTTCAAATGTTGAAGAAGTCATATTTCTTCTTGATGGTGTATATGGTCTATAATGTTTAATTCCCATTTTTATTTTCCTTCCTTACTTTTATATTTACGGAATTTTTCCTGCTCCGTAATGCAGATAATTTATTTTATAACTTATGCTCCTACAAATTCATCTATTGAAGTTTTATATTTCTTAGAAACTTTAACTTCTTTTCCACCTTTTCCTAAATATTTCATATCTGAAACATTCATATCTATAGTAACTATAGCTTTTTTCCAATCTGGTGTTTTACCTGCTACATATCTAACTCTTTTTTCTTTACCTTTTACTGTAATTGTGTTAACTTTTAATACTTTTACTTCAAATAATTTTTCAACAGCATTTTTTATTTCAATTTTAGTTGCATTTTTTGCAACTTTGAAAGTGTATTTTCCTTCTTGTATATCACTACTGCTCTTTTCTGTAATAACTGGAGCTATTATAATTTCTTCGGCTGTCATTTTATGCGTACACCTCCTCTAATTTTTTAATTGCATCAACTGTTAAAACTAATTTTTTATATTTTAATAAATCATAAACATTTATTGTATTTACAGAACCAGTTTTAACATTTTGTATATTTCTTGCTGATTTTTGAACAACTTCATTACTTGCTGGTAATACTACAAAAGCTTTTTCTTCTACTTTTAATTTCTTCATAGCATCTACCATTTGTTTTGTTTTGATTTCTTTAAAATCAAATTTATCAACAACTACTAAATCATTTTCTAATACTTTTGAACTTAATAATGATTTAATTGCTAATTGTCTTTCTTTTTTATTAACTTTGTATTTATAAGATCTTGGTTTTGGTCCTAAAGCAATACCACCTTTTATCCATTGTGGAGCTCTAATAGAACCTTGTCTAGCTCTACCAGTTCCTTTTTGTTTCCAAGGTTTTCTTCCACCGCCTCTTACTTCGCTTCTAGTTTTTGTACTTTGTGTTCCTTGTCTTTGATTAGCTAAATAATTAACTAGTACACTGTGTACAATAGTTTCATTAGGTTCTATTCCAAAGATTTCTTCTTTTAAATCTACTGTTTTAACCTTTTTTCCTTTTTTCCTTCTATATTATATACATCTATACTTGGCATTTAATCTTCCTCCTTCCTTCTATTTAGATGCTTTTACTGAATTTCTTATTTTTAAAATACTACCTTTATTTCCAGGTACTGAACCTTTAATTAATATAGCATTTTTATCTAAATCTACTTTTACAACTTCTAAGTTTTGTACTGTAACTTTATCAACTCCCATATGTCCTGGTAATTTTTTACCTTTAAAAACTCTACCTGGTGTTGAAGTAGATCCCATTGAACCTGGTCTTCTATGATACATAGAACCATGTCCCATTGGTCCTCTAGATTGTCCATGACGTTTTATAACACCTTGGAAACCTTTTCCTTTTGTAATGCCTTGAATATCTACTTTATCTCCTACTGCAAAAGTATCAACTTTTATTTCATCTCCTACTTTAACTGTAGATAGACATTCTGGGCAAGCTCTAAATTCTCTTAAATGTTTTGCATTTTTTACATTTGCTTTTTTGAAATGTCCTTTTTCTGGTTTGTTAAGTTTATTTTCTTTAACTTCTCCAAATCCTAATTGAACGGCATCATAACCGTCTGTTTCAACAGTTTTAATTTGAACAACTGAACATGGTCCAGCTTCTATAACTGTTACTGGAATAACTGCGCCTTTTTCATTAAAGATTTGTGTCATTCCAACTTTTTTACCTATTAATGTTTTCATTTTTCTCCTCCTATACGTTTTACCGCATAAGACATCTCTAATTTATTCTTTAAAAAGAGCTGTCTTAACTATTGGCTGATAAATCAGCATGGCCTAATTGACCCTTTTAATTTTTAATAAATTTAAATTATAATTTGATTTCTATATCAACACCTGCTGGTAACTCTAATTTCATTAAGCTATCAACTGTTTTTTGTGTTGGATAAAGAATGTCTATAACTCTTTTATGTGTTCTCATTTCAAATTGCTCTCTTGAATCTTTGTCTTTGTGTGGAGAACGTAAAATTGTTACAACTTCTTTTTCTGTTGGAAGTGGAATAGGACCTGAAACTTTAGCTCCTGTTCTTTTAGCAGTATCTACTATTTTTTCAGCAGACTGATCTAAAACAACGAAATCATAAGCTTTTAATCTTATTCTAATTTTGTCGCTTCCTATTTTTGTGTTTGATGTTGCCATTTATTTTTTCCCTCCTTAAATTAATATTATGGCTAACGGCAAGTTATTAACGTACCCTGGTGTTTCTTATAACTCCATTTTAAAATCCAAGCCTTCTTTAGTATTCAAAATTAAATTGATACATAAAATTTGTCTTGGATAAGTTAAGTACATTTATCAAACTTATCGCCCGGTCTAAGCCAAGACATACTCCGCAGAAGTTCCCTCCATCATATTTTTTAAATATGTGTAGCCACATTCTGCATCATCGCTTAATCTTACGCTTTACTATTATACTACGGAGCTAAGGGTTTGTCAACACATTTTTTCTAAAATTTTACAAATGTTTTTTAATGTTTTTAAGAAAAATTTTAACTTGCTTTTTTTGTTTTTTTAAACATCCTTACATATGTATTCATTAATACAAATATTATAAATATATAAAATGTTAATTCAACATATATATCCGCAGTAAAGAACACAAATGGATAAGTAATCAAAATTGTTTTTTGAATATTAAGGTAAATTCTTACATTTTTTGCACTAAGTAGCATAAAAATTGAAGATAGCCAAATAATATACCATATTTGATAATTCGTTAATATAAAAAAAATAAAACCTGTTATAATATAAAAGAATTTATTCATTAAATCTTTTAATACTATTTTTTTAGAAAGCAATATTTTTAAACATACTATAAAATAAATAATAGCAAAAATTCCTAGTGCAACATTTTTTAATATATTAGTTAAATCACTATTAAGTATGCATAGAAAAGCATAAATTCCATTTGCAAACCTTGTTCTTTGAACAAACATACACGTAAATATAGAAAAGTCTTGCATATAAATTAAAAATGGTAAAAATGTTATAATTAAGAATGCTATTCCATACAAAATACATTTTACAATTCTTCTACTAATACTTTCTTTTCTTAAATAATATAAAACTATAAATGGTAATAGTAATATCATTACAAATTTTACGTTTACTGCTAAAGATAAAAAGACTAGTGAAAGAATTATATTGTTTTTTCGAACAATCATATATATAGATAATAGTACTAAAAATATCATAAATAAATCATTATGCATATCACCTACACCATCTATTAGTATAAGTGGATTTAATCCATATATTACAGCATATTTTTCTCTTCTAGAAATTTTATAAACTAAATAGCAATTAATAATATTTATAAATATGTTCATAACTTTAAATGCTATTATTCCAACATCTACATTCCCAAGTGATGCTTTAGAAATGAGCGTACATATAATGCTCCAAATTGGACCATACACTACAGTAGTGTCACCCCAAAGATTATTATATCCTTCTCTAAGCATAGAATCTTTATTTAAATCTATTTTATTTTCATCTACAAATGTTTTTATTGATACATAGTATGGATTTTGATTATACTTTTCTGCTAATCTTCCTGTTCCTAGATAATAATAAATATCTGATGAAATAAAAGGTGTAACAAAAATGAAAACTAAACTAATTAAAAATACAAAAAGTAATATTTTCTTTATGTTTTTCCAATTATTTGCATAATTTTTTATCAAATTTACATAAGAAAAAGTAATAAATAGCATAACTATTAAAAATATAAGTTCTTGTATATAAAAGTTTGTATTATTTTGTAGAAAAAATTTTTCTTTATCAAAAAAAACAAAAGTATGCCTTCTTAATAAATACATACAAGAAGGCAATACAAATAATATTATTGATATTATATATATAAATTTTTCTTTCAAAATTTTATTTTTTTCCATTTTTTCTATTCAGCTAATAAAGAACATTTTATATCTGTTTTTCCTTGCATAACTCCATTTTTATATTTTAATAAACTTATTGTTGGGTTTCCTGTTGCATGAGGAATTTCTAAAACAATTTCCATTATTCCGTCATTATCTACATCTACTATTTCAACATTACTAATGCTTAAGTAATATTCTGTATTAGAATCTTTCTTCCACTTGCTTTTTTCTATTGAAGCAAGATCCGCTATTTTCTTTCCTTGAGAATCTATTGCCATTATTTTAGAAAATCCAGTTGTTCTATTTGCCAAAATTAAAATATATTCATCTGTTCCATTTCCATCTAAATCTGCAATTAATGTTTTTATTGTGTCAAAATCTTTTATTTCAGAATTATTATCTGAAACAACTGTTGGAACTGTATTTACAACTTTTATACTTCTTGGTATTGCTTCATAGTCTTCTGAAATTGCTATTTTTCCTACGCCATCTATTTTTGCCAATCCATCATAAACTTGAGAAGAAAGCATTCCTAAGCTAGAATCTTTTTTACTATAATTTTCATAAGAATAATATGTTATAACATATTTGTCGCTTTCTGCCGCTGTGCTATCTAAATATTGTAAGGTTACTTCATCCATTTTACTTGTATCTAATATTAAACCATCATATAAAACAACTAAAGATTCATTCATAAGTTTTTTCTCTGAATCACTTGCAACTCCTACCGTATTTGTTTGATTTGTAGCTTCTGTTATTGCAGAATCTAAAATATTTGCAATAGTATCAACTTCATTATTTGCTTCATTTAATGGCAAATTAGATACTAGTTCATTATATTGTTTATCATAATCTATTTTAGCTGTATGTATTAAATAATAAGTTAATGCACCTGTTCCAATGATTATAATAACTAAAGTAGCTAATATAAAATTTCCCAAAGTTCCTAATTTAATTTTTGTTATTTCATTTTTATCTTTTTTTGTTTCCTTTTCTATTTCGCTCATAAAATACACCTCTTAATTTTTGTCTTTAGCAATTTAGAATTATACAAAAATTTACTCCTCAACACTTTCACTATCAAGATATTCTACTATTCTATTTATTTCATTTGCCATTGTGTCTTGATATTTTGGTTCTTCTTCATTGTAGAAATAATTTAAATCATAACCATACTTATTTAAAAATCTGTATGTTTCTATTTCTAATAATTCTTTTTTGGATACTTTTTTATCTCTAACTGGTAAATTTCTTCCTTCCTTTTCATCAATTATACTTTTTACTTTACTTTCTAGTATTATATAATTTTTTCTCAATTGCTCTGAAATTTCTTTTAAAGTTTTTACATCTTCTGTAATAAGTTCATCATCCTCGTTTTCTTCTATAAACATTTGAATTTCTGCCATTAATTCATGAATGCTATAATTATGTGCTAAACTTAATTTCTTAGATAATGTTTTTCTTATTGCAGTTTGTCTTACTTCAATTTGCTCTAATCTAACACTATCTAATTTGTTTTGTCCTGTAAAAAATCCTAAGAAGTTTGAGAATGTTCCTTTGTCTTCTATATATTCTAAATCATCTTTTAATTTTTTAAGTTCTGCTTCTCCTCTAATTTCTCTAATTTTTTCAGCAATGCATCTTTTTAATTCGTTTTCCTCAATTACTTCCATTTCTCCAAATCTATCTAATTTAGAATTTCTGCTAGCAATTTTAGGATTATTTAAATAATTAAGTAAAGTACTTACTTCGAAATTATTTCTTATTATTTTATTTAAACTATCTATAGTTTTTTTATTTTGTTTTTTCTCGCAAAGAGCTCTTGTTTCTAAAGTTATATTTTCTTGAATTTCTAATAATTTTTCTGCTGACTTTCTCATTTCAAAAGCATTATTTAAAGCACTATAAGAAGCTCCTATACTCTCTGCAAGTTTTGCATGATTCTGTTGTTTGGTAATTAAGTTATTTATATTATTTAAAAGTTTTTTAATTTCTACTATGTTTTCTTTGCAACCATTTTTGGATACATATGTAATTGATTCTTCGTCTTCTCCATCTAGCTCTTCACTGATTTCATCTTCTAAAGTTTTTTCTTTTTCTATTAGCTCTTCTTCTTTTTCTTCGTTGTCAGCTTCATTTTCAATTTCTAATACTTCTTTTGATTCTGGGTTTTCTTCGTTTGGTTCTAAAGTGTCATCTTTTTTTTCTTTTTCGCTTATGCCAATAATGTTATTTTCTATTTTTTCTAAATCTGGATTTTCTTTCAAAGAATCATTAACTTCTTTTAATCCTTCTATATTATCTTGCTCTTCTTCTAAAACTTTATCTTGAGCTTTTTCTAAAGCTTTATTAATATTTGTTTCTAGAATATTATTTTTCTGATTTTCTTTTTCTTCTTTCTCTATTTCTTCTTGCTCTCTTTTTTCTTGCTCTGCTATTTCTTTTCTTTCTCTTTCTTCTCTTTCTTGTTTTTCTCTTTCCTTTTCTTCGGTCTCTTCAATTTCAATTTGCTCTAGAAGTTGGTTTCTTAACATATCAAAATTTTTTTCTATTTCTCTACATTCTGCAATTAAATATACTGCTATATTTCTTTTCCAACTATTTACAAATTCTATATTTTGCTTTCTTATATTAAATAGTTCATTAGACTGCATTTTTAAGTCATCAAGCTCTTCAGCTATTCTATCAATATCTTGAGGACCTGATATATTATTTTCATTAAAATCATCAATTGTATCTTCGCCATTTTCTAATTTATTAAGTAATTGTTCAAATTTACGTATTTTTTCAAAGTTAAAAGTATTTTCTTTTTCAAGTTCAATACATTCTTCAATTTTTCTTTTTATTGAGTAAGAATTGTCTAAAATGTAGTTGTAAAGTCCTATTCTATCTTTTTGTTCTAATGGATCTAATTCTTGTTTTTGCAATCTAACATCATAAGTTTTTACCGTTTTTGAATTAGTATTTGAAACTACTTCTCTTCCTTCTAATATAGTTTCTATTCTAGTAAAAGGTGAGATTAAAATAGCATCACTATCATTTTTTAAAACATCTTTAATAAAAATATGAGGTACATCCTTTTTTAAAGCAATATTCATACAAGCAGGTCTATTCCAATTTGAAGCATATTTATCTATAGCATCATTTTGATTTTTAGTTGCAACTAGAAATCTATCTATAAATAGTTCATTTTTTATTCTTTCTACTTCTGCTAAATTTGTTCCTCTGTAGAAAACAGTGTTTTTATTTTTTCTTTCTTGATTATAAAATTGTTTTAATATTAATCTATAAACTAATTTTATATTTTTAATATAATCAACTATTGAATTTCTTAAATAAGATACATGAACTACTTTATTTTCTACGTCTTCACTTAATAAAGCTATATCTGTTTCGCTGTCACTTATTAGCATTTGATTCATAGCTTCATAATTTTCATTTATATATGTTTTTAATGCATTCAATTCTTCTTCTGTAATATTAAGATCCGTCATTTGTATCACCTCATACTTTATCTCTGTATTAATTTTATACTTATTTTAGAATTTCAATAGCTTTGTTTAATTGTTCATCTTCTTCTGTTTCTGAATTAAAATCTACTTCATAATCAGGAGAAATCCCCACTTTATTTATTTTTGTTTCGTTAGGTGTAAAGTATTCATTTACTGTAAGTTTTAAAGCACTTCCATCGTCTAGCATAAACACACTTTGAATTACACCTTTTCCATAAGTTTTATTACCTACTATTTTAGCTTTTCCATTATCTTTTAAAGCTCCAACTAATATTTCTGAAGCACTTGCTGAATATTCATTAACTAAAACAACCATATCTTCTTTTATAATTGGTTCTTCGTTTGAAATGCTTTCTTCTTTATTTCCTTTTGAATCTACTGTTATTAATATTTTATTGTCCTTGGGAAGTATCATATCTGCAATTAAAAGAGCTTCATCTACTATTCCACCTGTATTATTTCTTAAATCTAATATTATTTTTTGAGCTCCTTCTGATTTTAATTTTTCATATCCCGCTCTAAATTCATCACTACAGCCTTCGTCAAATGTTAGTAAAGATATATATCCTATTTTATTTTCTAACATTTCTGTTTCTACATGATATATTTTTATAGCTTTTCTTTCTATTTCAAAATCTAAATATTCTGTTTCTCTTGCAACAGTTATTTTAACTTTTGTTCCTTCTTCGCCTTTTACTTTTGAAGAAACAACATCTGAACTCATTCCTAAAACATTTTCATCATCAACACTAACTATTATATCTCCAGATTGTAATCCAGCTTCTTCTGCAGGTGTACCTTTTATAGTAGAAACAACTACAACATTATCGTTTGTATCTAGCCCCATGTAAATTCCTATTCCTACATAATTTCCTAATGCATCTGCTTGAAATTCATCCCATTCTTCTTTTGTCATATATTCAGAATATTCATCTCCAAGCCCATTTACATATCCTTTAATAGTTTCGTCTAATAATTTCTGTTCATCTATTTCATCTTTTCCAATATAAAATTCATCAATTGCTTTTCTAAATTCTTTTAAGCTTTCTGAAATTACTTCTATATTTTTTTCAGAATTTTCTGATGCTTCTTTTTTATCTAAACTATTACTTTTTAAATAATAGTATACTGTAAATTCTGATGATAGAACTGCTGCTACTAATGCAACAATTATTAATGTTACTATAAATTTTGCTTTTAAAGTTTTCTTTTCTTTTTCGAACTTAACTTCTATATCATTTTCATTATTTTCAAAATCTTCCATTTTTTAGTTAATCTTTATAAACTCCTTAAAATTATTTAGGTTTTTAAGTTTTTGCCTATAAACTATGTATAAATTAAGGTAAGTATGGTACTGGATTTGTTGGATCTCCACCTATAAGAACTTCAAAATGTAAGTGTGGTCCTGTTGAATTACCAGTAGAGCCTACTGAACCTATTTGCTGTCCTTGTGAAACTGTTTGATTTGTTGATACAGCTCTTGAACTCATATGTGCATATAATGTCATAGTTCCATCATGATGATCTATAACAACATATTCACCATAAGATCTATATGAACCATTTGGATATCTTAATGCTAATGATTTAACAACAGTTCCAGATTTTACAGCTAAAATTGGTGTTCCTGCACTACATGCGAAATCTACTCCAGTGTGTTTTCCGCTACGAGTTTGATATGAGCCATAGCCTGTTGTTATATTTGCTTTAGTTTTTCCTGCTAAAGGTGAAATATATCCTGCAGCACTAGGTGCTACAACATTTTTTACAGGGTTCTTTTTAGAAAGTGCGGCAAGTTCTGATTGTATTGCTCTTTTATCTGCTTCAAAGTCTTCTAGTTTTTCCTGCAATTCTTTTTCTTCTGCTGTTAAAGTAGAAACTAATTGATTTTTTTGGTTTACAGATGTTGATAATGCGCTTTTTTTAGTTTCAACAGCAGACTTTGAAGTTTGAACTTCATTTTTGGTATTTTCTAATGAAGTTTTTTCTGACTCTATTTGATTTTTAGTATTTTGTATTCTATCTAATAATTCTTGATCATACTCTGCTAATTGTTCTATTAAATAATATTTAGAAATAAAATCTGCCAATCCATCTGATGATAATAAAACATCTAAATAAGTAGTACTTCCAGCTTCATACATTGCAACTAGTCTTTCTTCTAAGGCTTCTTTCTGTGCATCAAATTTTTTTTGCTCTTCTTCAATATTAGCTTCTTTTTCTGTAATTTGAGTATTTAAAGTTCCAATTTGATTTTGAAGAGTATCTATTTCTGATTGATATGTTGAAATTTCGTCATTTAATTTTCCAATTTGGTCTAAAGCTGTTGACTTTTGTGTTTTTACATCTTTTATTTCTGAATTTATTTTATCAATTTCTTTATCAATCTGCGATTGTTGCTGTTGTAATTCAGAAGATGTTGCTGCATAAACAAAACCTATGCTACTTATTGATGTAATTAAAGCTAATATACTTATACATAATATTCTTCTTATTTTGCTAATATTCATATAAAATTACCTCTAATAGTTTTTTACTCTTTCTTTTTAAATTTCTTCTGTATTTTCTACACTTTCTTCTGCATTTGTTGTGTTAGATATTTCATTGTTTGTTGTATTTGTTGTATCTACTGTATTATTTACTGAATTAGTATTTTCTTCTTTATTATTTTGTTCTATTTTTTTAGCACCGTTATCTGAATAAGATGTTATGAAGTCTAATGGTTCAACATATTCTCCATTAATTCTTACTTCAAAATGAGCATGTGGTCCTGTTGAATAGCCAGTTGATCCAACTTTTAAAACTGGAGTGCCTTGATAAACAGTTTGTCCTACCTGAACTAAAATTTCTGAGCCATGTCCATATAAAGTTGTGATTCCACCACCATGGTCTACTATAACCATATTGCCATAAGCATTGTTCCATCCAGCATAAGTTACTATTCCATCATTTGCTGCAATAAATGTTGCACCCATTGGAGCTCCTATGTCAACACCAGTGTGAAGCTTATATACACCTGTTATAGGATGTGTTCTCATTCCAAATGGTGAGGTTATTCTTGTGTATCCTGGAACTGGCCATGCCATTGCTCCTCCAACATATTGTTCACTTATATTAGCTAATGCTAGTAATCTAATTTCTGTTTCGATATCTGCAATTTCTTTTTGATATTGCTCTACTTTTTGTTGCATTTCAAATTCTTCTTGTGATAATTGCTGAACTCTGCTGTTTTTTATAGTTGCCATATTCTCAAGAGAAATATTGTTTTTTTCTATTGTTTGTCTAGCATTTTCTAAAGTTGTTTTTTTAGAATCTAGGTTTTCTGTTAATCTTTGATTGTAAACTTTTTCAGCTTCTGCAGTTTCTAGTAAGTCATTATCTGCTTTAAAAATTTCTTCTATTAAAAAATAGTTTGAAACAAATTCCATAATATTTTTAGAACTTAGTAATAAGTCCAAATATGAAACTTCTCCAATTTCATACATAGCAACTAATCTTTTTTCTAACAAATCTTTTTGATTATTATATCTTTCATTTGAAGCCTCAAGTTCTTTTTCTGCTGCATCAATATATGTTATTAAATTTTTTTCTTGAGCTTGCAAAGTTTCTATTTCCATTTGCTTATCATAAATTTTTTGATTTATTTCTGATATTTCTGCAACAGTAGTTGTTAATTCATTTGATATAAATTGAATTTGATTATTAGATTCTTCTAAGTTAGATTGTAATTCTGATTTTTCTATTTGCAAATCATCTAAAGTTTTTTCTTTTTCTTCTCCGCTCTTCTTGAGGAGTATTTTGTTCTAGATTTTCATCTTGTTGTTCTCCCCCCAAAGGTTCTTCGGAAGTAGCTTGAGTTTTTATAAAAATAAAATTACAAGATAAACAAAATATTACTAAAATTATTATATTAATTTTAATAAATCTTTTCACTCGCCTTTTTATACCTCCAAATATTTTTTCATTGATACGGAGCTTCCTACTACACCAATACCAATACCTAAAGCTGCATATACTATTGTTACTGGTTTAGCAATTTCTGTAAAAGAAAGAAGCGTTATTCCCATTTTTTGTAAAACATTTGATGCCTCAATATTTTGTATAACAACATCATATAATATTCCTACTATTAAAAGAGTTATAATTGCTGCTATAATTCCTATTATTATACCTTCTATAATAAAAGGCCACCTAATAAATCCATTTGTTGCTCCTACATATTTCATAATAGAAATTTCTTTTCTTCTTGCATGAACTGTAAGTTTAATTGTGTTTGATATTATTGTTATTGATATTACAAGAAGTACTAAGAAAATAACTCCTATTGTTATTCTAACTCCTCTAACTATTTTTATTAAAGTTTCAATTGTGCTATCTCTACTAGTAATGTTCTTTACAATTGAGTCATGTTTTGTTGTTTCATCGATTTCCAAGTCTACTTCTTCACTTCTACCTTCTGTTGCAATTTTGGCTCCAATTCTTAAAACTTCTTCTTCTATATTTTTAGCTTGCTCTAGGTCTGTTAATGTAACAACAAAAGATGCTGGGAAAATATTATTTTCTCCTTCATAAGCTGTTAATAATTCTTGGCTATTTTTTAATTGCTCTTTAACAGTATCTAAAGCTTGTTGTTTATTTTTATATACAACAGTATTAACTCCTTCAAGAGCTTTTATTTCTTTTTCAAATTCTTGCTTTTGCTCATCAGTTGTTTCATCCCATATAAAAACTTCCATACCTTGTTTCATTTGTACTTGCTCTAATACAGAATTTATATTAACACCAATTGCAAAAAACACTCCAAAAAGGAACATTGTGCAAATCATTGTTATTACTGATATTACTGTTGATTTTGTATTTTTAAAAACATTTCTAAAACCTTCTCCTATTGCATAGGATAAACCATTATACCTCACTACTATAACCACCTTTTTTATCATCTCTTATGATTACACCTTTATCTATTTGTATAACCCTTTTTTTCATTTTATTTACTATATCTTTTGCATGTGTTGCCATAACAACAGTTGTACCTCTAGCATTAATTTCATTTAGCAAATTCATTATGTCCCATGCTGTTTCTGGGTCTAAGTTTCCAGTAGGCTCGTCTGCTATAATCATAGAAGGATTGTTAACTAAAGCTCTAGCTAAAGCTACTCTTTGTTGCTCACCACCAGATAATTCATGTGGATAACATTTTGCTTTATCACTTAATCCTACTAAAGATAATACCATAGGAACTTGTCTTCTAATATGTTTTGGTGTTGCTTTTACTATATACATAGCAAATGCTACATTTTCATAAACAGTTTTATCTGGAAGAAGCCTAAAATCTTGGAAAACAACTCCCATGCTTCTACGCAAAAATGGAACTCTTTTTGCTTTTAAAAATGTTATGTCTTTTCCATTTATAATTATATTTCCTTTAGAAGCTTCTTCTTCTTTTAAAATTAATTTTATTAATGTTGATTTACCAGATCCAGAAGTTCCTACTAAAAATGCGAACTCTCCTTTATCTATAGTAAAAGTAGCATTATGAACAGCTTCTGTACCGGTATCGTATATTTTACTAACGTTTCTAAATTCTATCATTTGATAAATTTATATCCTTTCTTTTATAATTCCCCAAATACTATTTTTACCAATATATCATATCAATAACCAATAAAAATTGCAATACAAAAAACGAATAATTTTCTTTAGAAATTATTCGTTTTTTGTAATTAATTATTAATGCTTATAATTTTAGTTTACTTTTTTAAACTTATTATTAGTCTTGGCTTTTTTGTTTCTTTATGTGCTAGATACGCAGAAAAATTTAAACTTTTTTCATTTTCTAATCGCAATTCGTATTCAAAATAGCAATATTGTGGTTTATCAGAATTATCCACAAAAGAATTTGTATCAATTATTACTTTATACCATTTATCTAATTTTTTATTTTCACTTTTCAAACCTTTTACAAATGTTAAAAATTCATCTAAACTTCCGATTCCAAATTTTTTTTCAATAGTTAAAAAATTTTCATTATAATAATTTTCTAACTTAGTATCATTCATTTTCTTGATATCTTTATATAAACCTGGTAAATCTTCTTTTATTAGTTCATTAAATATGTCTATGGCTTCTGAGGCTGTATAATCTCCCGTATATTTTTCCGAAAATACTGCAAACCCACTTAAAAGTAATTGGTCTTTTTTCGTTGTTCCATCCTTAGATACCTTTGGTTGTTTTACTTTAGTTAAAGCAAGCACTAAAACTATTAATAAGCATATACATATTAAAAATATAGTTATAATTTTTCCCTTTTTCATATTAGTTAATACCTTTCTAATGTATTAATAATTTACTATTCTTTTGGATCAAATAAGTAGTCTTCTCTAAAGTGCGCCCACATTCTTTTTCCATAAAAGTTTGCACCCTGTTCCCAACATGTGTGTTGCATTTCGTCTCCTACATTATAGCCAGAATCATATTTTCCATTATTTTTTAGATGTTTTGAATCATGTTCTTTTATATATTCGGCTGCTTCCATACACATATCACAATATTCATATTCTCCTGCATCTGCTCTGTTTTTTAATCCTCCCATAGTACCTGAATCTGAAATAGCATACCATCCTTTTCCGCCATGAGCTGCACAAGGAACAACGCATAATAAGTTATATAATTTAGACTTATCAGGAGCCCAATCCCATCCAGCAACATGATGATACTGGCTATCTGAATTTAATTTATTAATTATTGTAAATCCAAGACTTGTTGCTAAATACAATTGATCTTCTTTACTTCCCCTTGGATCATCATATGAGCCACAACCTTCATGATGAATAGCATCTGCTAGTAATTCTAAGTCGCCTTCTTCGAATTTATATTCTTGATCTCCCCCATCATCTTCCTCACCATTATCTAGTTTCATATAGTCTTCTACATTTTCTACAACAGTTTTGTCTAAATCTCTCATTATAATTCTAAGGTAATTTCCTACGAGTTTATCTTCATTATCTCCTTTTTCTTCTCCACTATCATCTTTTTTAGTTGATTTATTTGTTTTTCTATAATCCTCATATTTTTGATGTCTATAGTCTTCTATTAGTTCTCTATCTGTTAAAGTTCTACCAAGTATTGTTCCTTCTTTTATGAATATTAAATCTTCGTCAGGAAGATATATTGAAGAAACTGCATCTTCTTTTAATAAGTTCTCTGCTTTTAATTTTTCGGTTGCTCTTTTACTTGCTAATTCATAATCTTCATCTTTTATATACAAAGAATCCAATAATAGTTCTTCTTCAGCTTGCTTCTTTATTTTTCCGCTACTATCAAAAATATTATGCAAAGTGGTTTCTTCATAATTTTCAAGCTCGATTTTTTCACCATCTTTGCCATCATATGGCTTTGATTCTCCAGGATTTTCATTATTGAAATTCTCATCAGGTAATTCACATTTAAATCCATCTATATATACTACATATCCTGATATTCCAGCTTCTTCGTATCTTTCTGCAAACTCTTTATATCCATATAATGTTTTATCTATGTCTGACCAACCATTTTCTTTATCTTTTATTTGCGCTTCTGTTAGATTGTCTAAATCTTTATATGTTTCATTTTTATTTAAAAATGAACTTCCACCCCATCTACATCCAGGATAGCTTGACATTTGATTTTCTAATTTTTTATAGTTTTCTGTATCTAAAACTAGAATTTTTGCATATCCTACTTTATCTGCCACAATTTCTTCAGGTTGTGAATCGGTTTGTGATTCTCCTTGAGTATTTGCTTCTTGATTGTTCTCCCCAATACTTAACACATTTGGTGGATATTTTAAATCTATATTTGTTCTATATTTTTCTCCCGATACAGAATCTATATCTTCATCCGTATAAGTTCCATATTCTAGAAGTACTCCTGTTACTGGTGATACTACTGCTTCATTTCCTAAATATCCTACATAACGTTCTCCTTTTTTAATTCCATCTGGAGCTTCATTTGCTATCCAAACACCATCTAATGTTGTCATAAGTCCTTCGACACCTCCTGTATATGTGTGTCTTGCAGGATTTGATGACCCAGAATCTAAAGTTATTATATTTCCATTTGTGTCTTGTCCAACCATTGCAACAAAGTGGCCACCTGATGTCCAGAAAGTATCTCCTGTTTTACTAGCATGCATAAGTGTTATTATAGGTCTTCCTTCTGAAAATGCTTCTTCTATTTTAGATGTATAATCAGCATTGCTCAATCCGGAATAACTTTCTCCTTCTACTCCATATTTTTTCATAAACTCTTTTACACCGCCAATTGTTGCTGAAAAATTAATTCCTACTATATCTTTAGTCGGATTTACGTCTAATCCATATCCTGTTAGTACATTTACGCATGATGTTGGTCCACAAGCTGCTCTATGTAATGTTCTTGGACTTCCACACCATAAGAATTGCTTTTCACTATAAGAACCTTTAAATTGATAATAATGTGTATATTCTACGTTTCCATTTCTTACCTTAAAATCATATCCATCTCCTGATTCTGCAATTCTTTCAAAATTAAATCCCATGCCGCCAACAATTTGTGCGATGTTTATATTTGAATCTAATTGCTGAACCATACCGCCTACATTACTTAATGATAATGATTCATCTTTATTTAGTGTGGTACTTGATGTTTTTAATTCTTGATTCATTGAAATACTTTCTGGCACATCTCCAGTTTCAACTTGATCTTCTGGATTATCTCCAGTTTCAACTTGTTCTTCTGGCATATCTCCAGTTTCAATATTCTCATCTACTAATCCATTTTGCTTATCTTCTTCAGATTTTTGATATATAGCCATTAATGTTTTTGCAGTTTCAACATCTATATCTCCTTTAGAGTGTATCATTGTTCCGGCTTCATTTTCATTTTTATCTATTGACCTTCTTGGATACAAATATGAGCCTATATCTGGTACTAAAAATTCTAATAGTCTTGGTGTTTCATCTGTTAATTCTTCTTTTGTAAAATATCCTAATTCTACAATTAATTCTTTAAAGTCTCTATATATGTAGTCTGCATCTAATGTATGTTCATTTTCAAGCATACTAAATGCATTTAATGAATCTTGATTTAATGACACTGTTCCTATGTAATCTGATACTTTTTCTACTTTTCCATCAACTTGTGCAGTTATATCTGAATAGTCTACTTCTTTCGTTTCAGATCCATTTATTGTTATAGTTCCTTTCATTGGTCCATAATAGTTTGAAATGTCATCACCATCATTTTCTGAATTATATTTTTGGGTTACTGCTTTTCTCAAATTTATTATTGCATCTGCTGTTTTAGCTGAACCATCATATCTAAAGTATTCGTTTTCTAAAAACATTTTTTTAATTTTTTCATTTGTTTCTGTCCTTTGGCCTTCACCTGTTTGTTTTACTGTACCTGTTAAACTTATTCTTACAAAAATATCTTTCTTTATATCATAGTCTGGATCACTTTCATCCACATCTGGATATGCTGGTTCATAGTCTGTTGTTGTTGTGTTGTCATCTTCAGAATAGGCTGAATAATGTCCGTTAGTTAATTCAACCCAATTTAAATCTTCTGCCATATTATCTATTCTTCTAGCTATTGCTTTTTTTGCAACTTTTATTCCTTGCTCTTCTGCATCTTCTGCTGTTCCATCAAATAAATTTCCATCTGAAGTATATAATTTATATTCTCCTTCTTTTTCACCACCTTCTTCTCCATAGGTTTCATATAAAGTCCATCTTTCTTTCATTAGTGCTTCGTAATCATAATCATAATCTACAAACATTCTATCTGGAGATGACACAAAGTATACATCTCTGTACCAATGTTTCGTTACTGAAGTAATATATGGTTGAAATATGTCTAAGTGTTCTACATCTGGTTTTTTCAATTTATCGTAGATGCTCTGAATATAGTCTCTACATACATTACAGCACTCTGTTTCATTCTCTTTTTGACTACATTTTGCCTCTTCCGTTGTTGTAACATTATTTTCTTCCTTCCACTCATTTATTTTTTTAGTAGACCATGTGCCTATAATATTATAACTTACAAATGCCTGGTTTTTAGGAAGCTCTTCTGTTTCTGAATGGTTATTATAATTTACTATTCCCATATAATTGTAGTTATCATATCCTAATTCTACTTGTGCACTATAATTTCCATAGTCAGAAGTTTCATCAGGTGATTTCCAATATACCGTGGCTGAAAGTCTTTTTGAAGGCTCAATGTATGTATATTCGTCATTTTTTTCATCCTCTTGTTGCATAGATAAGAAAGAATTAAAATCTGATATTGAAACCTTTAATCCTGCATTTTGTATATCTGCATCCGTTGCTCCATAACTTTTTAATTTCTGTATCATTGCATTATAATTATCTACAATTTCTTGCTTTTTTTTGGTTCCATTCGAATTGCTATCATAATCAGAATCTGTGATTCTTACATCCGAAAAGCCCCAATTTTTTGTGTAAATCATATCAGTTGGAGATGTATTTTGCTCTATATTATCTTCTCCTACACCAGCTACTCCTGTGCAATCATCTGGACTTTCTATTCCATATTCTTTCATTATTTTCATGGCTTCTTTTTTACTTATTTTCCAAGCATTTAAAGGTCCAGTCCATCCAGATTTTGCAGCATCATAAAACTCATCATAAGATACATATCTACCATCTGATGTTTTATAATAGCTAACAGCTGTATTTACAGAGTCATTGTCACCTACACTATGTAATAAAATTTCTATTAATGTTTCAAAACTTGTTGCCATATCATAAGATAAATCTGGCATCATTGTTGCTATATGAACTGATAGTAAGAAATCTATTGGCATTCCATATCTTCCAGTCCATCCATCTAAGCTGTATGTCATAGAGTTGTTAAACCATCCTCTAGCTATTTCCATTGTCTTTTTAGCTACATCTATTTTTATTGATCCTGGCTCATAAACATCATAATATCCATTCTCCAAATCTTTAACTCCTATGTCGTCAGTATCTTTCCAAATTTCTATCATTCCTCTAGACCAAAATTGATTTGATTGTCCACCTGTAAAAAATGATGCTATATGTTCCAGTATTCCCGTAAACCAACCTTTTGATGTCATATTGAAGTTTTTAATTGTATAAACATAATTGTCTGATATTAAATAGTTTCTAATAATATCACTTTTTGCTTCTTTTATTTTTCCTTCTTCTTTATTATCTTCTTCTGCATCTTCTGCTGTATATCTTTCTACACCATCTTCACTTGACCCAACAGTATCTGTTAAAAATCCATATCCTTTCAAATCATATCCCATTTGTTCTAAGTAATCTAAAACTTCGTTAATATCTTCATCACTAACTTGTTTTGTATCATCTCTTCCAAACCAAGAAGCAACTGCCTCTCCGACATTTCTAGCCAATTGTTTAATTTGTTCAATAACCATACCAGGCATAGTCAAGAAAAACATTACTATGCCTATTATTACAATTAATATGATTATGAAAAATAACACCCACATAAGTACTGGAAGTAAAACCTTTATTAAGCTTTTCATTGCAGCATTTTTCATGCTTGATTTTGATAATTGTTCTTGAACTTTTTTATCAATGCCTTTTTCGGTTTCGCTTTTTTTACTTTCCCCTTCTTGTGGTAAGTTTTCTCCAGATGCATTTTCTTCAGGTTCATTATTAGGGTCTAAATTATCTTCGTCCATTTTTCCTCACTTTCTGTCTTTATGGATAAAAGTCAACTTTTTCGGCTCCATTTTCATCTACCATTAAATCTTGAAATGGTGTTTTACTTGTAAAATTATATTGTAAAGTAATTGGTCTTTGGCTATGTACACCAACAACATAAGCCTCTTTAGCATACATATAATAATCGCACATTCTACGTCTTTTGCCTTTTGGTGTTGCTGCCATAAATTGATCCATTGATGGTGTTCCGCCTCCTGCAACAGTGCTTGGCAATTGGCTTTGTCTTAAATATGCAGCTCCTGCATATGCTGTATCCATTAAAGCAAATGTTTGATGGTCTTCTAGTTCTTCTATATCTTTACCATACTTAGCTAATGCGTCTTTAACATGGTCTTTAACAGTCATAAGTTCTTGATAATAAATATCTATCATTTGCTCTCCTGTACACCATGTGCTGTACATATGAATATATTTTACACCTGTAACCTTTCTAAATATAGCTCCACCACTTGAGCCATATCCTCCGTTTGCCAGCCATATTCCTGGGCATAAGTTTAAGTCACCAGCACCACCATCACACACAGCATAATCGTGTCCATATTTATCGGTTGGATTTTCCCTTCTACATAAATGTCCATTATTTTCTAAGTTTTTAGGTCCATCTGGTGATAAATCATAGAAAAATCCTTCTGGCTCCATAGCTTGCCAATACATAAATTTTTCTATTTCTCCAAGTCCGTCATCATCAATATTATCATCTAGTTTCATATAGTCTTCTGCATTTTCTACAACAGTTTTATCCAAATCTCTAATTACAGTTCTTAAATAATTTCCTATAATTTTATCTGGTTTTCGTTTTCCATTTTCGTCACGTTCTTCTCTATCTCTAAAATCGTGATAGTTTTGATGTCTATATTTTTCTATTAATTCATAATCTGTTATAGTTCTTCCAAGTATTGTTCCTTCTTTTATAAATATTAAGTCTTTGTTCTCATTTTCGCTATCGTTATCTAGAAAATAGAATGATGGTATGGCTTGATCTTTAACTAATTCTTCTGCTTCTAATTTGTTAGTTGCTCTTTTACTTGCAAGTTTATAATCATCCTCAGATTCATATAAAGAATCTAATAGCTCTTTTTTATTGCTTATATTTCCTTTTGAATTGAAACTACTAATTTTTGTTTTTTTATAATCATCTAAAGTAATTTCTTCACCTTCTGGTGCAGAAGATTCTAGTTGCTTTTTATCTTCATTATCAAATTTTTCATCAGGTTTTTCGCATTTAAATCCATCTACATATACTACATATCCTGAAATTCCAGCTTCTTCATAGCTCTCTGCAAATTCTTTATATGCATATAAAGTTCTTTCAATGTCTGACCATTTTTTCTTATTATTCTTTGTGTCTCCATTTACATCTTTCTTAGTTAAACTATCAAAGTCTTTATATGTTCCATTTTCATTCAAAAAGCTTCCATCGTTTTTCCATCGAGTTTTCGGTAGTAACTGCTGCTCTATTTTCTTATAATTTTCATTATCCAGAACTAATATTTTTGCATATCCTACTTTGTCTACTTGCGTTTGCCCTTCTTCCGACGACTCTCCAGTTTGATTTGTTGATTCTTCAGCATAAGTTTCTTCTAATGCATTTGGTGGATATTTTAAATCCACATTTGTTCTATATTTTTCTCCAGATACTGAATCCACATCTTCATCTGTATAAGTTCCATATTCTAATAATATACCTGTTACTGGTGATACTACCATTTCATTTCCTAAATATCCAACATAAAGTTCTCCTACATCACCTTTTGGTGGTTCATCTGGAATAAATACTCCTCTATTTGAGCGTGAATTAGAATTTTGCATATAATAATGTACAAATTCTTCTATATAATTTTCCATTGGGTATGGTCCTCTATGAGTATAATCATGTGTATCTGAAGTTGTATTACAATATATTGGTGTTCCATCATCATTTAGCCCTATAAATACGAAATAATGTCCACCACTCGTATATTGATATCCACTTTTTTCAGGTAAATACATGCACTGTCCTACTAATACTATAACCGGTTTTCCCTCTTCTAGTGCCTCTTGCATTCTTTTTGCTAAAGCACGTGCTGGTTCTGTTAACTCTGGGCTACTATTACTTCCTATTGTATATACTTCTCCTTCTATGCCCTCTTCTTCCATTGCTTTTTTTATGTCACTTAAAGCTGGTGGAGCTCCACCATATTTTTTTCCAAAGAATTGTGGTCCATTATCAGATCCATATCCAGAAGCTAATATTGCAGATGATATTGGTCCGCAACCACTAGAATCATAGTCCCCATCTCCATAAGGTAGTGGACCATAACTACTTGAACCATATCCTTGTCTATATTTTTTATATGTAACTCCACGAAGTTCTACTCCATAGCTATATCCATCTCCGTTTACAATTAAAGTCTATAGTATAAGTCTTGTCACTGCTTGCTGAACCAACAGTTTGACTTAAACTACTAAGTGCTTGATTTTGAATTTGATTTAATGATACTGGTTGTACATCGGTGGCTCCTACTAATTCAGCATCATCTGGATCATGGCTTGGACGCTCTAATTCTTCTTCCTCTTCTGTTTCATCTATTGTTGGATCATTTTCTGGGTCTGTTTGAGTGTCTCCATCTTCTACCAAACCATCGTCATCTTCAATCATTTCAGTATTTTTAAGTCCTTCAATCATTTGATCTGTTCCTGCGTCTATATCGCCTTTTGAATGCACCATTGTTCCATATTCATTTTCATTTTTATCTATAAATCTTCTTGGATACAAATATGAGCCTATATCTGGCACTAAAAATTCTAATAATCTTGGTGTTTCATCTGTTAGTTCTTCTTTTTCAAAATATCCTAGTTCTACTATTAATTCTTTAAAGTCTCTATATATGTAATCTGCATCTAAAGTGTGTTCATTTTCTAACATGCTAAATGCATTTAATGAATCTTGATTTAGTGAAACAGTTCCTGATAAATCTGATATTTTTATTTTTTGTCCTTCTTTTTCATCATCTTCTATTTCTGTATCTGTATAATCTACTTCTTTTCCATCTGGACCTATTCCTTTTACTGGTCCATAATATAAATTATCTTCACTTTTACTTATCTTTTTTCTTAACTCTGTTATTTTATCTGCTGTTTTTGAAGATCCATCATATCTAAAATATTGGTTTTCTAAAAATATTTTCTTTATTTCTGGATTTGTTTCTGTTCTTAAGCCTTCTCCTGTTTGTTTTATATTTCCGTCATCTGTTTGCTTATATGCTGACCATAAATAACCGTTTATTTTATTCCAACTTACATCTTCAAACTGTTCTTCATCTTCATAATTTATTGTTTTTGCTTTTTTAGATACTTTTATTCCTTGTTTTTCTGCATCTTCTGCTGTTCCATCAAATAGTTTTGGCTTTCCGTTTTCTTCTTTATATGTTCCATCTTCATTTATTTCATAAAGTTTATATTCTCCTACTTTGCTTTTATCATTTCCTACTTCATTTTCTGCATATGTTTCATATAATGTCCATCTTTCTTTCATTACTGACTCATAGTCATAATCATAATCTACAAACTCTACTTCTTTGTCTTCAGCATTGTTTAAATTTTTTACAAAATATACATCTCTATACCAATGGTCTTTTACGTATGCTATATAAGGAAAATCATTATGTAATAGTACAGTTATTTTTGTATCAAATGATTCTACCATGTCATATGCTAAATCTGGCATCATTGTTGCCAAGTGTATTGATAATAAGAAATCTATAGGCATACCATATCTTCCTGTCCAGCCATCTAAGTTATATTCTGTTTCTCCTGCGCCCATTCCTCTTTTTATGCTTAGTACTCTTTTATTTTTTTCTTCATCTATTTTTATTTGTATTTTATCAAATAGTCCGTTTGTATAATATCTTCCTTTTGTTCCTAATATTGAATATCCAGATTCAGTTTTTTGTTCATCATATAGTTCTATCATTCCTCTGCCCCAAAACTGGCCTAATTGTCCTCTTGATAATATGTTTCCCATTTTTAGAAGCAATGATTTTATTCCTGTAAATATTTTTTCCCAAAATCCTCCATTTCCTCCTGTTGTTTGGTTAAAGTTTGCTATTGTGTAAACATAGTTATCTGATACTAAATATGTAAATATAATATCACTTTTTGCTTCTTTTATATCTCCTTCGCTTTTGTCTTTTTTAGATTCAGCTTCATCCGCTGTATATCTTTCTACACCATCTCCGTCTTTTGGTCCTACATAATCTGTTAAAAATCCATATCCTTTTAAGTCATATCCCATTTGCTCTAAATAATCTAAAACATCACAAATTTCTTCATCATCTACTTGTTTGGTTTTATCTTCTCCAAAAAATCCTGCAATTCCTTTTCCAACATTTTTTGATAGTTCTTTTAATTTATCCATAACCATACCAGGCATAGTTATAAAAAATAGTACTATACCTATTATGATTATTAATATAATTATAAAAACTAGTACCCATGTAAGAACTGGAAGAAGAACTTTTATTAAACTTTTTGCTGCAGCATTTTTTGTAGTTGACTTTGATAAAGCTTCCTGAATTCGTTTTCTAGAGCTATTAGAAGATTCACTTCTAATAGCTCCATCTTCTTCAGAGTCTTCTTCGGGTAAATTTGTTCCAGATAAATCATCTGGTTCAGTATTTGGATTTAAGTCATCATTATCTTCGTTCATTTTTACCGTCCTTTACTATAGTTTTAGTTTATTTTTTAGTATTTATCTAAATCTTACTCTTTGAGCGCCATTTATATCTCTCATTAAATCTTGGAATGGTGTTTTACTATAAAATTCATATTCATGTGTTATTGGATGTTTGCTATGAGCTCCAACAGGAAACTTTCCATCTTTATACATATAGTAATCACACATTCTACGTTTTTGTCCTTTTGGTGTTGCAGACATAAATTCTCCAATTGATGGTGTTCCACCTGAAGCTGCTATTCTTGGTAATGAGCTATCTCTTAAGTATGCAGCACCAGCATATGCAGTGTCCATAAGTGCAAATAGTTGGTATGACTCTAACTCTTCAACATCTTTATGGTATTTCTCTAATGCCTCTTTTACATGATTTTTAACTGACATCAGTTCTAGGTAATAAATTTGAAGCAATTGTTCTCCTGTGCACCAAGTGCCCCAAGATGAAATATATTTTACACCAGTAATTTTTCTAAATATTGCTCCACCACTTGAACCATATCCATGGTTAGCCAACCAAATTCCTGGACTTACACTTAAATCGTGGCCATCAGGGCTTGTATCTCCTGCAACATAATCATGTCCATATTTATCTGATGGATTGTCTCTTCTTTTTAAATGTCCGGCCTCATAAAGCGTATTTCCAAGCCAGCCATATTCAGGTATATTATAAGGAAATCCTTCTGGATCTACAGCTTGCCAATACATAAATTTTTCTATTTCTCCAAGTCCTTCATCTTCAATGTTATCATCTAATTTCATATAATCTTCTGCATTTTCTTCTATAGTTCCATCTAAATCTCTAATTATAATTCTTAGATAATTTCCTATAATTTTGTCTATGTCTCCTGTTTTCATGTTTTCTATAGGTTTTCTAAAGTCTTCATAATTTTGTTTTCTATATTTTTGTATTAATTCTCTATCTGTTATTGTTCTTCCTATTATAGTACCTTCTTTTATTAAAATCAAACCGCCATATTCTTCAAAATAGAATGAAGGTACTGCATTTTCTTTACAGAAGTTTTCTGCTTCTAATTTTTTCGTTGCTTTTTCACTTGTTAGTTTGTAATCATCATCTGCTTCATATCTAGAGTCTAATAATTTCTTTTTATCTATTATATTTTTGTCTTTATTAAAACTATCTTCTAAATTTGTTTCTTTATATTTATCTAATGTAATAGTGTATTCATCTGCTTTACTTGGATCGTCATTTGGGAAAATTGCTTTTGTTTTTTTATTTTTTTCCTTTACATTATCAAAATCTTCATCAACAAATTCACATTTAAATCCATCTATATATAGAACATAACCTGATATTCCAGCTTCTTTATAATCCTCTGCAAATTCTTTATATCCATATAAACTTTTTTCTAAATCAGTCCATTTATCCTTATCCTTTTTCTTATCTCCTTGCAGATCTTTTAATGTTAGGTTTTCTAAATCTTTATATGTTCCATCTTCATTTAAAAAGCTTCCACTATTTTTCCATCTTGTTTCTGGCAATAATTTGCCTTCTATCTTTTTATAGCTTTCATCGTCTAAAACTAATATTTTTGCATATCCTACTTCATCTACTTGTGTTATTTTGTCATTATATTTTAAGTCTACATTAGTTCTATATTTTTCATTAGATAAAGAATCTACATTTTCTTCTGTATATGTACCATATTCTAGTAATATTCCTGTTACTGGTGAGGCAACAAGTTCATTTCCTAAATATCCTTTATAGTGCTCTCCAACATTAAGTTCCTTTGGAGCCTTATTTGCTATCCAAAGTCCAGATAAAGAACTCATTAATCCTTTAATTCCATTTGGATAAGTATGTTTTTCTGGATCTAATGAACCTGGGTCAAGAGTTATTATGTTTCCTTTTAAATCCATTCCTACTATTGCAACAAAGTGGCTTCCTTCTGTCCAATAAGTATCTCCTGTTTTTGATGATTTCATAAGAGCTATTATTGGTCTTCCAGCTTTAAAAGCACTTTTTATCTTTTTTTCATACTCAGAATTGCTTAAATTGCTATAACTTTTTCCAGAAACGCCATTTTTCTTCATGAAACTAGTAATTCCACCTAATGTTGGTTTAATTTCTTTATCAACAACATTGTCTGTTGGATTTACATTTTTTCCATATCCAGTTAAAATACTTATACAAGATATTGGTGCAGAACCTGAATCATGTATTACTTGTTCTGTTCCATTTGAAGTAAAAGTTTTTTCACTATAAGATCCTTTAATTTGATAATAATGTGTATATTGTATGTTTCCAGATTTTATTCTAAAATCAAATCCATCTCCAGATTCTACAATTCTTTGAAAATCGTATCCTTTTATACTAGTTTTTGCTATTGTTTGGCCTCCACTATTTGAAGTAGCTCCATCATCTCCAGTATCTTCTTCTACATCTTCATCTTCGTCTTCATCTTCATCATCTTCTATTATTATCTCTTCGTCATCGTCTTCCCATTCTGAAGGATCTACATCGTCAAGTTCTTCCCATTCTTCTTCTGGAATATTTTTTAATTCGTCTTCTGCTTCTTGCTCTGCTTGTTTATCTTCCTCTGTAGTATCTTCTACAACATCTGCTTCAGGATTTTCCTCATTTCCTACATCATCATTTAGCTCTCCACTTTGCTTTTCTTCCTCATATCCTTGATATACTTCTAATAAACTTTCATATATTCCAGCATTTATATCTCCTTTTGAGTGAACTAAAGTTCCAAATTCTTCTTCTACTTTATCTAATGACCTTCTTGGATATAAGTAAGAACCTGTATCTGGTACTAGAAATTCTAATAATCTTGGTGTTTCATCTGTTAATTCTTCTTTTTCAAAATATCCAAGTTCTACTATTAATTCTTTAAAATCTCTATATACATAATCTGCATCTAATGTGTGCTCATTTTCTAGCATACTAAATGCATTTAATGTATCTTGATTTAATGATACTGTTCCAGACATATCTGACACTGTCGTTACGTTTTTATTTTTTGAATCATCAGTTTCTTCAGTATTAGTTCCATCGCTATTTATTTCTTCAATAATTTTGCTATTAATTTCAATTTCTTCTATTTCATTTTCTTTATTTTCTTCTTTATCTTTTTCTTTAGTTTCTTCACTAGTTTCTTCATTTTTCTCAGTTTCGTCTTTTTCAACAAATATATCTGTATAATCTACTTTTTGTCCATCTGGACCAATTCCTTCTACTGGTCCATAATAATTTTCTATATTTTTATTGTTTTCTGAATTATATTTTTCTGTTATCTTTTTTCTTAAATTTGTTATTACTTTTGCTGTTTCTATTGAACCATCATATCTAAAATATTTATTATTCAAAAATATTTCTTTTATTTCTGGATTTGTTTCTGTTCTTAAGCCTTCTCCTGTTTGACTAACAGATCCATTGCTAACTTTATAGGCACTCCAAACTCCATTTTCTTTACGCCAATTAATTTCTTTAAACTTACTGCTATCTTCATCATAATCTAGAGTTACTGCTTTTTTCGCAACTTTAATTCCTTGTTTTTCTGCTTCATCTGCAGTTCCATCAAATAGTTTTGGTTTTCCATTTTCTTCTTTATATGTTCCGTCATCATTTATTTCATAAAGTTTATATTCGCCTACTTTGCTTTTATCATTTCCTACTTCATCTTCTCCATAAGTTTCATATAATGTCCATCTTTCTTTTACTGTTGATTCATAATTATAATCGTAATCTATAAGTTCTTTATTTGTTTGAACAAAATAGATATCTCTAAACCAATGATTTTTTACATAGCTTATATATGGGTCATATGATTCATTTCCTTTGTTGTGTAATAGCATTACAATCTGAGTGTCAAATGATTCTACCATGTCATATGCTAGGTCTGGCATCATTGTTGCTACATGTATTGCTAATAAAAATTCTATTGGCATACCATATCTTCCTGTCCAACCAATTAAGTTGAAAGTTCTTTTTGAACCATCTGGGTCGCTAATTATAACTAAATTTCGTTTACCTTTCTTTTCATTTATGCCTATTCTTATATCTTCCCAACTAATAGGGTCTCCCTCTTTACCATAGTATGTTCCAGGATTTCCAAAAGAGCTATCATGATAAACAGATATCATTCCTCTGCCCCAATGTTCTCCTAATTGTCCAGTTGTAAATAGGTTTCCAAATTTTTCGAAAACATAAGATATGGCTCCTAATATTCTATTTCCATTATTTGTTTCATCTTCTGTTCTTTTATAATTAGCTATTGTATAAACATAGTTATCTGAAGCTAAATAAGCATTTATAAAATCGCTTTTTGCTTCTTTTATATTTCCTTCTTTTGTTTTTTTCTCTTCAGCTTCTTTTTCATCATATCTTTCTATTCCGTCAGCATTAGATCCAACGTATTCTGTTAGAAATCCATAACCTTTTAAGTCATAGCCCATTCCTTCTAAGTAATCTAAAACATCATATGTTTGCTGAGTATCTACTCTGTCTTTTACTTTTGCACCAAAATTGCTAGCTATTCCATTTCCAATTTTTTTAGATAGATTTTTTAAATTTTCCATAACCATACCAGGCATAGCTATAAAAAATAGTATTATGCCTACTATAATTATTAACACGATTAAGAAAACTAATATCCAGGCAAATAATGGAAGTAGAGATTTAAACATACTTTCTTTTATGGTAGTTTTTTTATTTATTTGAGATATTTTTTCATTAACTTTCTCTTGTATGTTCTCACTCATACTTTCATTATCTTCTGTTTCTTGTGGTAAATTGCTATCTAAGTCTTCTAAATCATTATTAAGTTCTGCATTTTCATCTTCGTTCATTACTATCTATTCTCTTTCTTTAATGATTAAAAGGTCTTTTTTCTGCTCCGTTTATATCTTTCATTAAATCTTGAAATGGTGTTTCACTTGTAAATTCATAATATTCTTCTATTTCGTCTTTCTTATTATATACGCCTACACCATATTTTCCTTCTGTATACATATAGTAGTCACACATTCTACGTCTTTCACATCCTTTAGGATTTACACTCCAATACCAAGTACCTCTCATTGTATTAATAAACTGTTCCATTGTTGGTGTTTGTCCAGCATCTATTATTTTTAAAATGCCACTTTTTTGAAGAGTTCCTGTTCCTGCATATGCAACATCTATCATTGCATTTAATTTATCATCTTTTAATTCTACATTTTTCAAATTATTCTTTAAAAATTCAGCTTCTCCCATTAGTTCTGTATAATAAATATCCAGTAATTGTTCCCCTGTGCACCAAGAATCATACATAATTATTGGACTTTTTCCAGTAACTTCTACAAAGTATTTTCCTATAGTTGTAAGTGCACCACCAGGCTTTCCAAGATAAATTCCTGGGCATAGATTTAATTCGCCTGCACCACCATCACACACAGCATAATCATGTCCATATTTATCTGATGAGTTTTCTCTTCTACATACATGTCCATTATTTTCTAAGTTTTTAGGTCCATCTGGTGATAAATCATAGAAAAATCCTTCTGGTTCCATAGCTTGCCAATACATAAGTTTCTCTAATGGTCCGATTTCTTTGGTTTCGCTTTCATCTAGTTTCATATAGTCTTCTACATTTTCTACAACAGTTTTGTCTAAATCTCTCATTATGATTCTAATGTAGTTTCCAATTATTTTATCTGGTTTTTCTTCAGTTTCTGTAGTGGTTTCTGTATCATCTTCTCCTATTTGGTCTTTTTGATTTCCTTGAGCTTTATATCTTTTTCTAAATTCATAATAATCTTGGCCTCTATAATCTACTATTAGTTCTTTATCTGTTATTGTTCTTCCAAGCACAGTTCCTTCTTTTATAACTATTATGTCTTTATTTTCTTGATTTGTAGTATCTTCAAAATAGAATGATGGTATAGCTTCACTTTTTACATATGTTTCTGCTGATAATTTCTTAGTTGCTCTTTCACTTGCTAACTTATATTCGTCATCTACTTCATATAACGAGTCAAGTAATTCTTTCTTATCGTCTATGTCTCCGCTACTATTGAAGCTTCCTATTGTTGTTTCCATAAAATCTTCTATTTCTATTGGTTCTCCCTGCGGTGTATCGTGTTCTAATTGTGATTTGTCTTCATTATTAAAGTTTTCATCTGGAAGTTCACATTTAAATCCATCTATATAAACTACATAGCCTGATATTCCAGCCTCTTCATATCTTTCTGCAAATTCTTTATATCCATATAATGTTTTATCTATGTCAGACCATCCATTTTCTTTATCTTTTACCTGTTCTAATGTTAAATCGTCAAAATCTTTATATGTTCCATTTTCATTTAAGAATGTTCCGCCACCCCATCTACATCCAGGATGACTTGCCATTTCATTTTCTATTTTTTTATAGTTTTCTTTATCTAAAACTAATATTTTTGCATAGCCTACTTTGTCTGCTTGAGTTACTCCTGTTTGAGAATCGGCAGTTTGTGGTTCTACTGCTTGATTCTGTTCTTGCGTGCTTGGTTCTGTAGTAATTTGTCCTTCCTCTTGGCTATTAGTTAATACATTAGAAGGGTATTTTAAATCTACATTAACTCTATATTGTTCTCCTGATACAGAATCTACATCTTCATCTGTATAAGTTCCATATTCTAATAATATTCCTGTTACTGGTGATACTACTGCTTCATTTCCTAAATATCCTTCATAACGATCACCTTTTTTACCACCCCAATTTAGTCTTAATGCAAACTTAATTCTACTATCACTTGGCCAACCACTTATTTTTTGAATTGCTGAATGACCTGTATATTCTTCAGCTCCTATTTCAATATAATGACCACCATTATATTTTTCAAAACCATCACTTAGCTCCATTCCAACCATATCAATATGTCCATCATAGCATAAAATGTCTCCTGGCTCTAGAGGTTCACCTACCTCAATAATTTCTGGATCTAAGTTATCTTGTATCCATGTAGCTAATGCCTCTGCACCATCTAAGTGTGCTGAGTCTGGCATTACTCCAACATTTTGAAGTGCCCATGATACTAAAGTTGCACAACATACATTATGTTTAGAAATACTTTCTTTAGAAATTTCAAAAGTTTTTCCTAAGAAACAAGGATTGTTGTGAACAGGTGCGTGATGACAATATTTCATTACTCCTTCTGGAGTAAGTTGACCTGCATCTGTTACGTAAACACAGTAATCATATCCTTCTTCATTCATATATTCGCACATTTCTCTTGTTGTTTGTAAGAATTCATCTATAGATACTTGTTCTACTGATCTTGTTACTTCATCTATAGCACCAACTTCTGGAATAGAAATATTTTTACCAGTGCCCATCATTGCTCCAAGACCTCTAACTGTGTCTGTTGAAATTGTATCTCCTGTGGTTATATCTCCTGAAAATTCATTTACAGTTTCCTCATCTGTTTCTCCATTTTCTTGTTTTTCTTTTTCCTCTTCTGACATTTGCTGTAAAAGTTCTTGCAACTTATATTTCTTATTTGCGTCTATATCTCCTTTTGAATGTATCATTGTTCCATATTCATTTTCGTTTTTATCTATTGATCTTTCTGGATACATATATGAACCGGTATCTGGTACTAAGAATTCTAATAATCTTGGTGTTTCATCTGTTAACTCTTCTTTTTCAAAATATCCAAGTTCTACTATTAACTCTTTAAAGTCTCTATATATGTAATCTGCATCTAATGTGTGTTCATTTTCCAACATACTGAATGCATTTAATGAATCTTGATTTAATGATACTGTTCCTGAATAATCTGTTATACTTTCTCCATCGTCTAGAGTTACATCCGTAAAATCTACTTCTTTATCTTTTCCATCTATTGTAGCAACTCCTTTTACTGGTCCATAATAATTTTCTAAATCACCATTATTATCTGAATTATATTTATCTGTTACCGCTTCTCTTAGCTTTGTTATTATCTCAGCAGTTTCGCTTGAACCGTCATATCTCAAATATTGGTTTTGTAAAAACATTCTTTTGATTTTTGAGTTTGTTTCCACTCTTTGACCTTCACCTGTTTGCTTTACAGAGCCTGTTGCACTTATTTTTACATAAACGTTTTTCTTTATTTCATAATTTTCTTCCTCTCCTGATAAATCTGGATATGCTTGTTCATAATCTGTTGTTTCAGTGGAATCACTGCCTTTATAAGCAGAATATGAATTTGAACCTTCAACCTCATACCAGTTTAAATCTTCTGCAACATCTTTTATTTTATTTCTTTTTGCTCTTTTTACAACTTTTATTCCTGACTTTTCAGCTTCTTCTTGTGTTCCATCAAATAATTTAGGCTGTCCATTTTCTTCTTTAAATGAGCCATCATCATTTACTTCATAAAGTTTATATTCACCTATTTTACTCTTATCGTTTCCTACTTCATCTTCTCCATAAGTTTCATATAGTGTCCATCTTTCTTTCATTAATGCTTCATAGTCATAATCGTTTTCTACTACTTCGTCTTCTTCATTTATTACAAAGTATACGTCTCTATACCAATGATCTGTTACTTTTGCTATATATGGTTGATATGTTTTAAAATCTTGATCATCTGCACTTTTTAATTCGCTATATAGCTTTTCTATAAAGTCTTTACATGCTCCACAGCATTCAGTAACTGTATCATCTGTTTCAGAACATTTTGGAGTTTGAGTACAGCTTTCAGGACTACTTATTCCTAATTCTTTTAATACCGCCATTGCCTCTTCACGGTTTACAGCTAGCGCATCTAATGCTCCAATTATTCCTCCTCTTTTACTGCTTACAATATCTAAAATATCCTCATAAGACACATATTTGTCTCCAGATTTATAAAATGCATTAGCAGTATTTCCTGTTCCTTGTAATTTATGTAAATATAATTCTATTACTGTTTCAAATCCTGTTGCCATATC
Source organism: uncultured Clostridia bacterium (assembly GCA_947601495.1). GTDB lineage: Bacteria > Bacillota > Clostridia > TANB77 > CAG-508 > Scatovivens. The sequence goes on from CANQGE010000002.1 coordinate 33,460, forward strand.
ATAAGATAGGTCTGGCATCATTGTTGCTACATGAACTGATAGTAAAAAGTCTATTGGCATTCCATATCTTCCAGTCCAACCATCTAGTTTATATGTCATAGCATTATTAAACCAGCCTCTTTTTATTTCCATAGTCTTTTTTTCTGGATCTACTTTTATTGATCCTAAGTCATAAACACTATAGTATTTATCTTTTATTCCTATTGTTCCATTATCAAACCAAATATCTATCATTCCTCTAGACCAATATTGATTTGATTGTCCACCAGTGAACAGTGATGCAAGATGCTCCAATGCTCCTAAGAACCAACCATCTGATGTCATATTAAAATTTTTAATTGTATAAACATAATTATCTGATACTAAGTAGTTTTTAATAAAGTCACTTTCTGCTTCTTTAATATCGCCTACTTCTTTGGTGCCACTTTCAATTTCGTTTGCATCTACAGCCTCTTGGATTTCTTCCTCACTTTCAAATCTTATAACTCCGTCTTTATCTCCATCGTTGTTTTCTTCATCTTCTCCAAGATACTTTGTTAAGAATCCGTATCCTTTTAAGTCATATCCCATTTGTTCAAGATAATCTAGTGTTTTATTTATATCTACATCTTCAACTTGTGTTGTTGTATCTTCTCCAAACCACGAAGCAACAGCACTACCAACATCTTTTGCCAGTTCTTTTATTTGCTCAATAACCATACCAGGCATAGTTATAAAAAATAGTACTATGCCTATTATGACTATTAATATTATTATGAAAACTAATACCCACATAAGTATTGGAAGCAAGGCTTTCATTAATCCTTTTTTAGCTGCATTTTTTGTTACACTTTTTGATAATTTTTCTTGAATTTTTTTGCTTTTTAAACTTTTTCCAGTATCTTGATTTTCTTGTACATCGTTTTCCTGTGGCATACTTTCAGCTGGTAAGTTTTCTTCAGGTTCATTATTTTGTTCTAAATTATCTTCATCTTTCATATTTTTCTCTCTTTCATTTAATGTTCAAAAGTTACTTTTTTTGCTGAATTTATATTTCTCATTAAATCTTGAAATGGTGTAGTACTAGAAAATTCATAACACTCGTCTATTTCATCTTTATGACTATATACTCCAACTCCATATTTATTATCTTTAAAAATATAGTAATCGCATAGCCTACGTCTTCTTGATCCATTAGGATTTCTGTCCCAATAAGGTGTACCTCTTAACGTATTTATGAATTCTTCTTTTGTAGGGGTTCTTCCACTATCGATAATATCTAAGAATTTCTTTTCTTCCATAATTCCTTTGCCAGCATAAGCTACATCTATAAGAGCAAACATTTGCTGTTCAGTTGGTTGCACTTTCTTTAATTTTTTCTGTATATATTCTACTTCTTGCATTAGCTCTTGATAATAAATATCTAGTAATTGTTCTCCTGTGCACCATGTTTGATATTTAACAATGCTTTTTGCTCCAGTTACATTTTTAAATATTGATGCTCCACTTGAATCATCTCCCAGCCAAATACCAGGACAAAGGTTTAAATCACCAGCACCACCATCACACACTGCCCAATCATAGCCATATTTATCTGAAGGATCACTTCTTCTACAAGCATGCACATTTCCTTGTTTATCTTTTTGATTAACAGTGTTTCCAACGCCTTTTATGTCGTAATGGAATCCTTCTGGTTCCATAGCTTGCCAGTACATAAATTCTTCTATGTTTCCAAGGCTTTCTATATCTGCATTTTCATCAAGTTTCATATAATCTTCTACGTTTTCTACAACAGTTTGGTCTTGGTCTCTCATTATAATTCTTAAATAATTTCCTATAACTTTATTAACTTCACCAATTTTTAAGAAGTCTTGCTCTTTTCTAAAGTCTTCGTATTTTTGATTTCTATAGTTTACTATTAATTCATAGTCTGTTATTGTTCTTCCAAGCACTGTTCCTTCTTTTATAACTATCATGTCTTTTTCTTCTTCATCATCTTCGCTTTCGAAGCCATCTAAGTATAGTGAAGGTGTAGCATAATATTTAACTACATTTTCTGCCTTTAGCTTATCTGTTGCTTTTTGACTTGGCATTTTATAAGCTACATCTTTTTTAAATAAACAATCATTTAATTCTTTTTTCTCGCTTACATTACCTTTGCTATTAAAACTACTTAAAGTTGTTTTCTTGAAAGTATCTAAATTAATTTCTTCTCCTTCTGGTGCCTTAGTTTTTATTTGCTCTTTGTCTTCGTTGTCGAAATCTTCATCTGGAAGTTCTAATTTAAATCCATCTATGTATACAACATATCCTGCTATTCCAGCTTCTTCGTAGTTTTCTGCGAATTCTTTATATCCATATAATGTTTTGTCTAAGTCTGACCATTTTTTGCTTCTAACTTCACTTGTTGTTAAATCGTCAAAATCTTTGTATGTTCCATTTTCATTTAAGAAACTGTCTTTATTTTTCCATTGCGTTCTTGGACGTAATTTACTTTCTATTTTCTTATAGCTTTCATTATCCAGAACTAATATTTTTGCATATCCTACTTTGTCTACTTGAATTTCTCCTTCTGGCGGTGACTCTGATGTTTGCGATGAACCATCACTTGGCGGTGATTCCGACGCTTCAGCTTGTCCGTTTGAAGATTGTGCTCCATCACTTGAAGTTTGAGTTCCATTATCTGTATCAAACACATTTGCTGGATATTTTAAATCCACATTTGTTCTATATTGCTCTCCTGTTAAAGAGTCTATATGTTCATCTGTATAAGTTCCATATTCTAATAATATTCCTGTTACTGGTGATACTACTGCTTCATTTCCTAAATAACCTTTATAAAGTTCACCTTTTCTTTTTAGTCCTAAAGGAGCTTCATCTGGAATAAATACTCCTCTACGAGATGCTATTGAATTTTGCATAAAGTGATATACAAAGTTTTCAATAGGATTATCTGTTTCATATTTTCCAAAGTCGTCTGTTCTTAAAACATATTCATGTGTAGTTGAAGTTGTATTAACATATATTAGTTTTCCATTATCATCTATTCCAATAAGTACAAAATAATGTCCTCCAAAAGTATATTGCCAATTATCGCCTTTTATTTTTTTACCTTTTCCAACTAAAACAATTATTGGTTTTCCTTCTTCTAATGCTTCTTGCATTCTTTCAGCTAATGCTTTTGCTGAAGAAGATAGTGTGTTGCCATAATTACGTGGAATTGTATATGCTTCACCTTCAATACCAACAGATTTCATTCCTTTCTTTATTCCATCTAAAGATGGTGGGCAACCATATATATGTCCATAATATAATGGGTTTTTATAAATTCCATATCCTGATGAAAATATTGATGAAGATATTGGTCCACATCCACTAGTTACATAATTGCAACTTCCAAAAGGTTTTGTAGAATAGCTTCCATAACCTTTATTTTGCATATATTTTCTATATGTAACTCCATGAAGTTCTAGTCCATAAATAAATCCATCTCCATGTACACTTTTATCTATAGTCCATGTTCTAGAACCTCCAGCATATTGACTTGTATATGAAGATCCTACAGTTTGAGCTAAACTGCTAAGTGCAGTGTTTTGTACTTGTTTTAGAGATACTCCTCCTTGACTAAGTGCAATGTCTTGAGTATCAGATTCTAATTCATCTTCATATTCTTCTTCATCCTCGTACTCTGATTCATCCTCATATTCTGAATATTCATCTTCATCTTCTTCGTCTTCATATTCCTCGTCTGGAATTGATGGATCTCTTTCGTCTTCTGTTTGAGTATCTCCATCTTCTATGAAGCTACCTCCCTGATTTTCTGATTCATCTTGCCAATCATTTGGAATGTCTGGAGAATCTGGCATATCTGGAATTCCATCATCTGTTGGATCTGGTATAACTGGTGCAAATTGACTTCCCTCTCCTTTTGATGGTTTTTCCTCTCCTTCTGGTTGTGTTCCATCGTCTCCTGTTTGATTTTCTCCACCTGTTTGATTTTCTTCGTCTCCATCAACTAGTTCTGTTTTTGCAAATGTTTGCATTGTTTCAAGATTTCCAGCATCTATATCTCCTTTTGAGTGTATCATTGTTCCAGCTTCATTTTCATTTTTATCTATGTATCTTTTTGGATACATATAAGAACCAATATCTGGTACTAAAAATTCTAATAATCTTGGTGTTTCATCTGTTAGCTCTTCTTTTTCAAAATATCCAAGTTCTACTATTAATTCTTTAAAGTCTCTATACATAAAGTCTGCATCTAAAGTGTGTTCATTTTCTAGCATACTAAACGCGTTTAATGCATCTTGATTTAGTGATACTGAACCAGATACATCTGCGACGCTTATTGTGTTATTTTCATCTGTTTCTTTTTCATCATCTATATTAACAGAAATATTTGTGTGATCTACTTCTTTGCCGTCTGGGCCTATTCCTTTTACTGGTCCATAATATAATTGGTCTGAACCATTATTTATTGCTTTTCTTAATTTTTCTATTTCGTCTGCAGTTTTTTGAGAGCCATCATATCTAAAATATTCATTTTGTAAGAACATTTTTTTAATTTCTGGATTTGTTTCTGTTCTTAAACCTTCTCCTGTTTGAATTAAAGTGCCATCATTATCGTATTTATAAGCAGACCACTTACCAGATGTTCTATTCCATCTTACATCTTTATAACTCGTATTGTCATTTCTTTGTATAGTTACTGCTTTTTTTGCTACTTTTATTCCTTCTTTTTCAGCCTCTGAAGCTGTCATTATTATGTAATTTCCACTTTCGTCTGTTTTGTATGTTCCATCATCATTTAATGCATACATTTTGTATTCACCTATTTTGCTCTTGTCCCCTCCAGCATCTTTCTCTGAATAAGTTTCATACAAAGTCCATCTCTCTTTTACTAATGCTTCATAATCGTAATCATAATCCACAAAATTTTGGTTTGTTTCTACAAAATAAATATCTCTATACCAATGGTCTTTTACATATGCGATATATGGAACATTATCACTTGTTAATAATAACACAAGCTGTGTGTCAAAAGATTCTACCATATCATAAGCTAAATCTGGCATCATTGTTGCTATATGTATTGATAATAAAAAGTCCAAAGGCATTCCATATCTTCCTGTCCATCCTTCTAAGTTATATTCTTTTATGTTGCTTCCCCATGCATCTTTTATTTGTAAAATTTTCTTTCCACTATTTGCATCTACTTTAACTTTTACAGAGCTACCTATAAGCTTATCGAAAAATTTTCCATAATAATCTCCAGGCTCACCTAAAGATTTTTCATGGTAAACTGATATCATTCCTCTGCCCCAATACTGTCCTAATTGTCCATCTGTGAAAAGGTTTCCAACTTTTTGAAAAACAGAAAATATTGCTCCTAAAACTCTATGTCCATTGTTTGCAAGGTCATTTGTTTGATTTTCATTAGCTACTGTATATGTATAGTTATCTGAAACTAAATATGTATATATAAAATCGCTTTTTGCTTCTTGTATATTGCCTTCTAATTTTCCTGCTGCCCTTGCATCTTCTTCGTTATATCTTTTTACTCCATCTTGCTCTCCTTCTATACTTTCTGTTAAAAATCCATAGCCTTTTAAGTCATATCCCATTTGTTCTAGATAATCTAAAACTTCATAAATTTGTTTGTCTTCAATTTGCTTTGTTGTATCTCCTCCGAAAAAAGCTGATATTTTATTTCCTACTTTTAAAGACAATTCTTTTAATTTAGACATTACCATACCAGGCATAGTTATAAAGAATAAAACTATACCTATTATAATTATCAGAACGATTATGAAAACTAGCACCCATGTTAATATTGGTAATAATACTTTTATTAAACTTTTTGAAGCTGCATTTTTAATTGATGATTTTGATAAAGCTTCTTGCACTCTTTTATCTATGCTTTTACTAGAGCTTTCGCTCATACTTGAACTATCTTGTGCTTGTGGTAGGTTTTCACCTGATAAATCATCTGGTTCATTATTAATTTCTGGATTTTCTTCTTCGTTCATTAATCCTTCTCTTTCTAAAATATTTTTAAATTAAATAATTAATCAATTTTTTCAAAAACTACTGTTGATCTATTGCTCATTTCTCTATTAGCAAAAGACACTCTAAACTTTAAAGGACTATCCAACCCTGAAAATGAAATTACCATATCAAAAGAAAGATAATAATTTGTAGTTTCAAAAGTATCTGTATCTATACTGCTTTCTTGAAATTTTCCTAAGTCTCCATATGAATTAAATCCGTCTATAAATGTTTGAAAATCTTCAAAATTTAAAACTCCTAAATTTTCATCAAGCTCTTGTTTGTTATCTGTATAATAATCCTCCAAATTCTTTGCTTTTTTTGCCTCTTTTAAGTAATCTGGTAGATTATATACAAAGTTATATAAACTTCTATAAAAATCATATTCGTCCAAATCACCTTCATAGTTTGAAACAAATAGAAATGCTCCATTCGGTATAACTTTATCTTCCATTAAGCTTTCATAAGACTGCTCATCTAATACTCTATTCATTATTTCAGTTGAATTAAAATATAGATATACGCAAGCAATTAATAACATAAGTAAAATTACGAATAAGATTATTATTTTTGTTTTTGCTGGCATTGGTTTTTTGTTTTTTCCATTTTTTTTCATATGAATATTTATATGTTTTTTAAAAACATATTCTCCTTTCTTTATATATCTTTTGCAAATTTTATTTTAGGCTTATTATCTTGAATTTCATTTATAATAAACATTTTTAAACTAATACTAGAAGTTTCAAAATTTATTTCTAAATTTAAACTAGAATAGCCTGTTTCACTATTTTGAGCAAAACTTCTTGTGTCGAACTTTGAACTTTTATATGTGATGTTTTCTAGTTTAGATACTTCTTTAACAATTTCGTTATAGTCTTCAAAATTATCTATTCCGAGATTTGAGTAAATTCTTTCTTTATTGTTTTGATAGTAATTTTCTATTTCTTCAATGCTTTTATTTTTCAAATTTGCATTAATTTCTGGAATTTCTTCAAAAACTAATTTATATATTGCAGAATAAAATACATTTTCATTTACATTGCCTTCATACAGTCTAATTAGAAAATTATATTCTCCTGGTATTATCATTTGGTTTTCGAGATACTCTTCATCTACTTCTTGTTGTGCCTCTAGGTTTTCTTCATATATAGGTTCATTTTTTCCTTTTAAAACATTGTAAATAATTATGCAAGTTATTAATAAAATAAGTAAAATGACAAATGTAAATATTGTAATTTTTATATATTTTTTCTTCTTCATTTTTACCCCTTAAATTAGAGAATTTTCTTATATCTAAAAGTCATTTCTTTGTTTACTTTCTTTACCCATGCTTGGCTACAATATATTGGGCCTATTTGTGAAACATGAGTGTTCTTTCGCTTCAAGTAGTATGGAGAATATACCATTAAGTGTCCAAAATCATCAACTGCTGCTGCAAAACTTGGATAAGATTTCCATACGCCTTGTGAATGTCCATTATAACTTCCTTTTATACTAAACCAGTTATGTGTACTTGGATCTATAGCAGCCCAAGCTGTTCCACCGCCGGATTCTATTATTGTAACACAAGCAGCAAACACAGCACTAACATGATATTTTTCTTGCATTCTCATAAAAGCTTTTGTATTTGCTAAAATAATTTTTCTATCTGCAAACATTGTTCTAAATTGTTCTTCTGTAACAAATAAAGATTCATCTGTAACATCATAATCATCACATAAACGTATTCCTTTATCCCATGGAGTATCTAATTTCATGTAATCTTCAACATTTTCAACTTCTGTTCCATCTAGGTCTTTCATTATAACTCTTAAATAGTTTCCAATTACTGAACGTTCTGAATCTGGATTTTCTCTTATTTCTTCATAAGTTCCAAATTCTTTATTTCTAAATTGTTCATCTTCTAGTAGTTCTTTATCTGTTAAAGTTCTTCCTATTATTGTTCCTTCTTTTATGAAAACTAACTCTTCATCACCTGTATTAAAATATAGAGAAGGACTTGCTTTTTGCTTTATTAAAGATTCTGCATTTAATTTATCTGTTTCCTTTTTGCTTGCCATCTTATATTTAGCATCTTTTTCATAAAGTGACTTTAATTTATAATTATCTAAATTTAAAGAGCTTGGAGTTAAACGCCCATCTTTAAAGTAATCCCACGTTATTGGCTCATCATTTGTAACGATTCCGTCTTTTAAGTCTCCTGGAAGACTACATTTAAATCCATCTATATAAACTATGTATCCTGCTATTCCATATTTTTCATACAGCTCTACAAACTCTTTATATCCATAAACTGTTTTATCTATGTCGCTCCATTTCGAAACTTCGTCTTCTGTGTTTAATTTATCTAAATAAACATTATGGTCATTTAATAGGCTGCTATTTTTCCAACTATTGTTTGTACCTTTTTCTAATTTTAAGTAATTTTCTGTATCAAGAACTAAAATTTTTGCATATCCTACTTTATCTATTGGTATATTTTCAGTGTTTACTTGATTTGCTTCTGCTACTGGTTCTCCAGTTGTAGCTGAATCATCAGAAGATTCTTCTGCACTAAGTATAGATTTTACATCATATTTATAATCAACATTTTCTCTATATTCTGTATTAGATATGCTATCAATTTCATCTTCATATGTACCATATTCAAGTAATATTCCTGTTACTGGTGATACTACTGCTTCATTTCCTAAATATCCTTCATATTTTTCTGTTGATTGCAAATCCCAAACATGAATTCCTACCCAACCGCTTGCTGCTGGCATTGCATCTCTTGAAGCACTTTTAGAAATTTCACATCTAAAGTTTGCCGGATTTGTGTAGTCGTGTCCTGTTTTGTATATAGTAACTGTATCGTCTGTTTCTTCTCCAACATACATTATATGATACCATCCTGACCAATCATCTGGATTAGTACTGTTGTTTCCATTTGATGAATAACATTCGATTAAATCTCCTAAATGTAAATCTCCAATTTCAAAAACTGGTTGTCCACCAAATTCATTTAATAGACTATCTATGTCTGTGGTGTTTCTAGGTTGTCCTTCTCCACCAACTAAACCTGCCTTCATATAAACTTTATCTGTTGTATAATTACAGCAAGTTAAGAATATTTGCTTTAACATGCAATCATCTATTTTTTTAGGTAGACCATTATGTGGATGATGTGGAACAGCTCCTGTTGAATAATTTGGATATGCATCTAATGGAAGATAGCTTGCTCCAAAATTCTTACCAAACATTGAACATCTATTTAAGTCATAGCTTGCTGTTCCATCATATGCACAGTAGTTAAATCCAAGCATGTTCATTAAACCATAGCAATATTCTCCTGCGTCTTTTAATGCATCTCCTGTTCCGTCTCCAATTACATCATTGCCTGCATATCTAGCAAAAATTCCACCTAATTGATTTAGAAATTCTTTATATTCTTTTTCATTTCCTTTGCTATAATAATTTCCTATTGTAGTTGAATTTAATTTATCTACCCATTTTTCTACAATTGCTTTAGTATCAGACCAACCTGCTTTATCGAAATCGCTTGTAACTTTAGAAGAGCTTCCTCCAACTGTTTGTGATGTATTTATTGTTTGACTTGAAGCTACTGAAACACTATTTTCACTTGTTCTAATTGATGATACTACTGTTAAATTTTCTGGTTGATCATCGTTATTTTGTAAATAATCGTTTCCTTCATCTTCTATAATTCCATCTAACTCTGGTTCAACCTCTTCATATTTAGCTGCATTAAATTCTTTATAGTCATATTTTGAATGAGCCATAGTTCCAAATTCATTCTCACGTTTATCTAAGCTTCTAATTGGATAACCATATGAACAAATTTTAGGAATTATGAATTCTAATAATCTTGGTGTTTCATCTGTTAATTCTTCTTTTTTGAAATATCCTAATTCTACTATTAATTCTTTAAAGTCTCTGTATATGTAATCTGCATCTAAAGTGTGTTCATTTTCTAACATGCTAAATGCATTTAGTGAGTCTTGATTTAAAGAAACTTCTCCGGAAACATCTGCTACAGAAATAGTATTATTGTTTTCATCTACAATAGATTCTTTTGTGTAATCTACTTCATTTCCATCTGGACCTATTCCTTTTACTGGTCCATAGTATAGTTTATCGTCGCTTTCGCTTATTGCTTTTCTTAATTCTGTTATTTTATCTGCAGTTTTTGAAGATCCATCATATCTAAAATATGTATTATTTAGGAACATTTTCTTTATTTCTGGATTTGTTTCCGTTCTTAGTCCATCACCTGTTTGGTCAATAAATCCATGTTCATCTCCGCTTAATTCTTCATAAGCAGACCATATTCCCCAATCTGTTTTATGCCATTTTATATCTTCAAATTGTCCTTCATCTTCATATTTAATTGTTTTTGCTTTTTTTGCTACTTTTACGCCTTCTTTTTCAGCATCTTCAGCTGTTCCATCAAATAATTTATATCCACCATTTTCTTCTTTATATGTACCATCATCATTTATTTCATAAAGTTTATATTCTCCATATTTTGGATCATTTACGTCATCATATGTTTCATATAAAGTCCATCTTTCTTTCATTATGGCTTCATATTCATAATCATATGCTACGAATTCATTATTTTTATCTTGTGAATTTTGAACAAAATAAACATCTCTATACCAATGATCTTTTACATAAGCTATATATGGCACATATATATTTTCTTCAAAAAGTCCTCCAACTTCACGCAAAATCATTACTATTTTTGTATCGAAAGACTCTACCATATCATAGGCTAAATCTGGCATCATTGTTGCTAAATGTATAGATAATAAGAAATCTATTGGCATTCCATATCTTCCTGTCCAACCATCTAAGTTGTATTCTTCTGGTCCACCAAACCATCCTCTTTTTATTATTAATTTTTTTGTATTATTTGCTTCATCTACTTTTATTTCTATGTCGTCTCCACTAAGGAATCCTGAAGCATAATATGGTCCTACTATTCCTAAGTCTCCACCTTCACGATGAAGTTCTATCATTCCTTTTCCCCAGAATTGTCCTAGTTGTCCTCCTGTAAGAACATTTCCAACTTTTAATGCAAGTGACTTAAGTCCTCTTAGCAATGTAGCCCAAAATCCTCCACCATTTGAACCAGTGGTTTGATTAAAATTAGCAATTGTATAAACATAGTTATCTGATGCTAAATATGTAAAAATGAAATCACTTTTAGCTTCTTTTATTTTGCCTTCTTCTGTTCTTTCTACTCCGTCTTCGCTATCTCCTACTGTATCTGTTAAGAAACCATATCCTTTTAAGTCATAGCCCATCTGCTCTAAGTAATCCATAACATCATAAATTTCTTGATCTTCGATTTGCTCAGTTGTATCTCCACCAAAAAATGCAGACAAACTATTGCCTATTTTTAGTGATAATGATTTTAATTTTTCCATAACCATACCAGGCATAGTTAAGAAAAATACTACTATACCTATTATGACTATTAATATAATAATGAAAACTAATACCCATGTTAATATTGGAAGCAATGCCTTAATTAAGGTTTTTTTAGCTGCATTTTTTGTAGTTGATTTTGATAGTTCTTCTTGAATTGATTTTCTAGAACTTCTAGAATCACTACTACTGCTACTTTCTGTTTCCTCTGGTAAATTGTTTTCTGAATCTTCATTTAAATCTACATTTTCTTCGTCATCATTCATACATTTTTTTCTTTCTTTTTAACAAAAAATTGCTTTTTATTTTTCCTAATAACCGCATTTAATCTCATAATTATATAATACCATTAACCTATTATAATTTCAACAAAAAATTGGTAAAAAAATATAAAAAAATGCTAACATTTTGTTAGCATTTTTGATATATTTTTCTTCAATTTTAAGTTTGCTTTTTTGTCAATTTTTGAAGTTTATTTTTAGCTTATTTTTGCAATTTTTTATCTATTTTTTTATTTCATTAATTTTATTTTATATTTTTCAAATTTATTTTTCTTTTATTGTTTCAATAATTTTATCACTTGTAAGTCCAAAATATTTTAATAGTTCACTTGCACTTCCAGATTTTCCAAAACAATCTTTAATTCCTAAACGAATTAATTTTTTAGGATAGTTATCTGTTAAGACTTCTGAAATAGCTGTTCCTAAGCCTCCTATTATATTGTGCTCCTCTATTGAAACTAGTTTTTCTGTTTCTTTAGCACATTTTACAATTGTTTCTCTATCTATAGGTTTTATTGTGTGAATGTCTACAACTCTTATGTTAATGTTTTCTTTTTCAAGTTCTTCTTTAGCTTTTAAAGCTTCTGCAACCATTATTCCTGTTGCAAAAACAGTTGCATCATTTCCTTCTCCAAATTGAATTGCTTTTCCAAGTTCAAAATTTGTGCTTTCATCATAAATAATTGGTGTAGATGCTCTTCCAAATCTAATATAAACAGGACCATTTATTTCTGCTGCTTTTTTTACTGCCCATTTTGCTTCAGTGTCATCTGCTGGAGAAATTACAGTCATATTTGGAAGCCCTCTCATTAAATTTATATCTTCTAACATTTGATGTGTTGCTCCATCTTCTCCAACACTTATTCCACAATGTGTTGCACATATTTTTACATTTAATTTTGGATAGCAAATGCTATTTCTAATTTGATCATACACTCTTCCTGTTGCAAAAACAGCAAATGTACTTGCAAAAGGTATTTTGCCACATGTAGAAAGTCCGGCTGCTGTAGCTATCATATCTTGTTCTGCAATTCCCATATTAAAAAATCTATCTGGAAATTCTTTTAAAAATATTCCTGTTTTAGTTGCTCCTGCTAAATCGGCATCTAAAACTACTACGTTTTCATTTACTCTTCCAAGTTCTGTCAATGCTTCTCCATAGCTTTGTCTTGTGGCTTTTTTATTTTCAAAATTCATACATTTTTTCGTATAATAATTATTATACTCTCCTATCTTAAATTTTTAGATTTTAATTTTTGACTTTAAATTTTTTATTTTATCTTGCTTTTAATTTGCTTATTTTAAATCTTCTAATGCTATTTTGTATTCTTCGTCATTTGGTGCTTTTCCATGCCAACCTACTTGATTTTCCATATAAGAAACGCCTTTTCCTTTAGTTGTTTTAGCAATTATAACTGTTGGTTTTTCTTTAACTTTTTTAGCTTCATCAAATGCATTTATTATTTCTTCAAAATTATGTCCATCTATTTTTAATACATTAAATCCAAAACTTTCAAATTTTTTATCTATTGGATATGGACTCATAACATCTTCTATTTTTCCATCTATTTGTAAGTTGTTGTTGTCTACTATAGCACAAAGATTATCTAGTTTGTATTTACTAGAAGACATTGCTGCTTCCCAAATTTGACCTTCTTCTATTTCGCCATCTCCCATAATGCAATATACTCTATAATTTTTTTTGTCTAATTTTCCTGCAAGAGCCATACCATTTGCAACAGATAGACCTTGACCTAAAGAGCCAGAAGTCATATCTACACCTGGTATTTTTTTCATATCTGGATGTCCTTGAAGATAGCTATCTATTTTTCTAAAAGTTTTTAAATCCTCTTCTGGGAAAAAGCCTTTTTCTGCTAATGCTGAATAAAGTGCTGGTGAGCAGTGACCTTTTGATAAAACTAGTCTATCTCTATTCTCATCTTTAGGATTATTAACATTCACATTCATTTCATGAAAATATAAAACTGATAAAATATCTGCTATTGATAATGAACCTCCTGGATGTCCAGATGAAGCAGAATGTACCATTTCAACTATATTTCTTCTAATATTTTTAGCATGATTTTGCAAATTATTATATTCTAGAGAATCTATCATAAAAAAGCTCCTTATAATTTATATTATTCCAAATAAGTATCCAGATGGTAAATACCATAAAACAATTCCACCTGCAATTGCATAGCCCCACCAAGGTACTGAGTTTAGTATACTTACTGTTACATCCCAAGCGTTGCTACCTGCTGTTTTTATGCTATCTACACTAAATATGTCTGTTAATTTAACTCCAAAAATTGTTGCATTTGTTAAGTCCATTCCAAATACATTACCCAAATCTATTTCCCAACCAAATAAGCTAATTACATTAGTTTTATCTGGAACTAAACTTTCATCAACAATTGAAACATTATATTTTCTTAATTCATTACCTTTTAATTTTATTTGATATTCTTTAGTATCACCAACATTTAAATCTTCTATTTTAATATATTTAGTTGTTGCTAATAAATCTTGTTTACTAAATAAATCTATTTTCAAATAAAGGTTATTTTCATTTTCAGTTTTATTTGTTAATTTTATTCTCATATTTCCATTTACATTTGTTGCTCTACCATACACATCATCTATTGAAACTCCATAGTTAGAAGGGCTAATAGATCCTGTCATTCTAACATACATTGCATCTAATAGACCATCTTCTAATATAGTAGATAAGAAAATAAAACCTACTATTCCTAAAGCATATAATAGAAATGTTTTCATTCTATCCATAGTTATTACCTCTTTTTATAATTTTTATTATGTATACTTTAAAACACGTTATTATTATACCTTAAATCGCTTATTTTGTAAATATTTAGTAATATCAAATTTCTATTTCTTTATTTAAAAATATTGAATAAATATATGTTTCTGAAACTTGCTTATTTAAAGCTTCTTCTAAAGCCTGTTTATAAATTGAAAGTTGTTTTTCATATTTTTTGATTAAATCTTTTTCATTTTCAACAAAATCTGTTTTGTAATCAACTAAAATTATTTTGTTTTCTTCTGTTATTCCATATAAATCTATTATACCTTGTACTAAAATTGTTTCATCTGTGGCATTTTCAAAAACTTCTTTTGCCATCATTTTTTTGCAAAATGCTTTTTCTTTTTCTATAACTTTGCATTTTCTTATTTTGCTTGCTAAATTAGATTTCAAAAAAATATTTATTTTTTCTAAATCAATAAATTTTGCTTCATTTTCAGATATTAAATTTTTAAATACTAAGTTTTGTTTTAAATTCTCTAACTCATCTAAATTATACTCTTTCTTCAAATTTATGTTTTGAAGGAATAAATGAGTTAGTGTTCCAATTCTTGCGCCTGTTATTTTTTCTTCTTCTTTCATGAATTCAGGAGTTATGCTTGCTATTCCAATTTGCTTTTCATAAAGTTTTTCTAAGTCTATAGCTTCATTTTGCATTTCTTTAATTTTACTAACAGTGCTTTTTATTGGTAATGTAGTTGCCATTTGTTTTGGATAAATCCAGTTGAATTCTTTATTATATTTTTCAAAATCAATTTTCTTTTCAAAATCGAATTTTCTTATTTCTTCTTCTGTTTCTTCTTCTTTTAAGTTTAAATCTTTTTTTGAATATACATTTAATTTCACTAATCCATCTAATTTTTTGCTTAGTAAAATAAGTTCAATCCAGTCTAAATAAGAAGTATATTTTTTTATTATTATTGGATTTATTTTTTCTTTGCTGTTATAAACTTTTAGAATTTCTTTTTTCTTTTCTAGTTCTTTTTCATAATCATTTGCAGTTCCAGTAATTATTAGCTTTTCTTTTGCTCTTGTAAGTGCTACATAAAGCACTCTCATTTCTTCTGAAATGCTTTCTTCTTTTGAAACAATTCTAATTGCATCTTTAGCTGATGTAGAATATTCAATCATTTTTTCATAGTTTATATACTCTGGACCTAGTCCTAATTCATTATGCAAAAGAAGGTTTGAATTTAAATCTTGCATGTTCATTTTCTTAGAGGTATTACATAAAAATACAATTGGAAACTCTAGGCCCTTACTTTTATGAATACTCATTATTCTAACAACATTTTCATTTTCTCCTATAACTTTTGCAGAAGATAAATCTCCATTTCCTGTTTTTAGTTTTTCTATGAATCTAATAAAATTAAATAATCCTTTAAAACTAGTTTTTTCATATTCTTTAGCTCTTTCAAAAAGCATTTTCAAATTAGCTTGTCTTAAAGAGCCATTTGGCATAAGACCAACATAATTATAAAATCCTGTATCTACATAAATTTGCCAAATTAATTCTGCTAAACTTAAGTAGTCGCTTTCTTTTCTCCAGTTTTCTAAGTTTTCTAAAAATTTATTTATTTTATTTTTTAAATTTCCTTTTAACTTTTCTTTAGCAATATTTAAGCTCTCATAAAAACTAGAATTTCTATCACATAATCGAATTTCTATAATTTCGTTATCTGTAAAAGTTCCAATTTCTGAACGTAAAACAGAAACTAGAGAAATGTCATCAATTGCTGGATTATCTAAAATTTTTAATAAACTTATTATTGTTTGTATTTCAATAGTATCTAGGTATTCATTTGATGTGTCTGAAAAAATTGGAATATTTCTCTTCATTAATTCTTTTTCATAAATTTGAGATACTCTTGAAGTTGAACGAAGCAAGATTACTATGTCTTTATATGTTACATCTCTAAAACCAAGCTTTTTATCTTTTACTTGCATTTTGCTTTTTATTATTTCTTCTATTTTTTTAGCAACAAATTTTGCTTCTATTTCTTCTTTTTGAATTTGCTTAAACTCTTCATCATTTAGTTCTTCATCTTCTTCATTTTGAAAAATATTATCATCATTTTCTTCTTTTAAATTTATAATGTTTAATTCTGATATTCCTACACCATTTTCTATTTCTTCAAAATCACTGCCAAGATTTAAATATTCTTCTTCGTTATAGTCTATGTCGCCTAAGGCTTTGCTCATTATACATTCAAAAATATTATTTGTAATTTGTAAAATATTTTCCCTACTTCTAAAGTTTTTGAAAAGCTGTATTTTTAAGCCTTTATTATTTCCATCTAAGCTATAAGAATCATATTTTTCTAAAAAAAGCTTTGGACATCCGCCACGGAATTTATAAATACTTTGCTTTACATCTCCAACCATAAATAAATTGTTTCCACGAGAAACAGATTTTAGAATTAGCTCTTGAACTTCATTACTGTCTTGATATTCATCTATTGCTATTTCTTCAAATTTTTCTCTATATTTTTTTGCAACTTCTGTTGGCTCATAAATTCCACCATTTTCTTTTACTAATATTTTAAGTGCATAATGTTCAATATCGTTAAAATCTATTATGTTTTTTTCACGTTTTTTGTTATTAAAATTTTCATCAAATTTTAAAATTACATCTTTTAAAATTTTTAAAATTTCATACATTTCGAAAATATCTCTATAAGCACTTTCAGAGTCATATACAAGTATTTCTTTTACAGATTTCATTAATTTATTTTTTACAGCATCTCTAGAATTTTTTGCTTCATCTTTAGCATCTAAAACTATTTTTTTATCCACTGGCCAAGACTTAAATTTCATATTTTTTGCCACACTATAAGCCTCATCCCAAGATTTCTCTGCCTCAGAAAAAAGCGTTCTTAAAAGGTTTATATCGTCTTCTATTGTAATTTTATATTTTACAAGCTCTGGATAATTTTCTAATTTATTTCTAACTATTTTCAAACTATTTATTGAATCTGTTATTTCTTCACCAAGATCTTTAAGTAAAATTTTTCCCCAAACGCTCTCTGAAAAATCTTTACTTTCTTCTGCTTTTTTAAACATATCTACTTTTTCTGTTAGCCATTTTTTAGGAAATGGAGAGCTTTGCATAAAATTATATATTTTTAAAATAATTTCTTTTAAAGGCTCATCTCCTCTATAACCTGTGTATGTATTAACAAGTTTTTCAAAAGAATCATCCTCTTCTTCATATAGCTCTTCAAAAAGGTCTTCTAAAACTTCTTGTTTTAAAAGTTCTATCTCTTCTTCATTTCCAATTCTAAAATTTGCAGATAAGTTTACTTCAAAGAAATTATTTTTTATTACATCTAAACAAAATGAATGGATTGTACAAATATTTGATTTTCCAAGCAAAATAATTTGTTTTTGCAAATTTTCATTATCTGGTTCTTCGTCTAACTTCTTATAAATTGCTTCTAGCACTCTTTCCCTCATTTCAGAAGCTGCTGCATTTGTGAAAGTAACAACTAGAAGTTTATCTATGTCTTGCTTTTCATTTAAAATTTTCTGAATTATACGCTCAACAAGCACTGCTGTTTTTCCACTACCAGCAGCTGCTGCAACTAATATATTAGAACCTTTTTTGAAAATTGCATTTTCTTGCTCTTTAGTCCAGTTCATTTCTTAATCCTTTCTTTATTTTGAAAGCTATAAAATTTTATATTTTCTTTAGCAATTATATAACAATTTATGGGTTTTAAAAAGTATATTTTATAAATAATTGCAAATAATAAGTAAAAATATTTATGGAGGTTTTTATGGACGATTTAACTATATTAAATGAAATTCACAAAGGCGTTACTATGGGAATGTCTTCTCTAGAAGAAGTTTCGAAAAAAAGTTCTGATCCAAATTTTAGAGATGAACTAAGTTCACAATTTCAAACATATCAAACTACTTTAAATAAAGTAAATGAAGAATTTTCAAACATTGGAGAAATTCCAGATGATACTCCTATTAATCAAAAAATTATGGGTTGGACTGGTATTCAAATGAATACCATGACAGATACTTCTAATACTAAGCTTTCTGAACTTTTAATTCAAGGATATGATATGGGTGTTATAAAAGGATTTAAACTTCTAAATCAAAGCCCAGAAGCAAGTAAAAATGTTAAAGATATTTTAAATGGATTTATTAGACTTCAAGAAAACAATATAAATAGACTTAAAAAATTTTTATAAACAGCTTTCAATGTTATATTTTATAATTTTAACTTAAAATTTTTATTTCAAACAAAAAAGTAATCTTAAAATTTAAGTGTTTACATTTTTATTAGTTCACTTAAAAATTTAAGATTACTTTTTATTTATTATTATCTATTGTATTGATCATCTGGCATTACTATCATTGCTGTTTCAATGCTTTTCATAGTTTTATATAAAGAAGTGCAAAAATCTTTTTTCTTTGAAGTTAAATCTGAATACCACTCTGGCTCTTTTATGCTTGAACCAAAAAATGGTTCTATCCATTGTTTAAATTTTCCTAAAGCATAAGCATATGAAAGAATATCATAAAATTCTTCTTGTTTTTCGTTTGTAAAAGATTCAAATTCAGAAATTTCTGTTACTTCTAAGAATTTAATGAAACCATCTATTTTTCCCAGCATTTCATTTCCAAATTTAGTTCTTTTAGGCATTATTCTAAGAAATTCTATTAATACTATGATAGTTATTATTCCTACAAGGTAAGTTAATAAAGCTGTTATATTTATAAGTAAAGGTAATATTGTGAAGAGAACTACTGGTAGAAGAAATATTCCAAATATAGCACCAACAATATACATAGCATTTTTTCTTATGTTTATAATACCTTCTATTATAAGAATTAAACTTATTCCGTGTAACTGTAGGAAGTGCAAAAAATATTCCTATTTTTTCTATTTCTATACGTACTTTTAGTATTGTTAAAATAATTATCGAAACAAGCATAATTACTATATATATCATTTTACTTCTCGCAGTAGTATCTGAAATTTCATCTTTAATTTTGTGTGAGCTTAACAATGACCTTATTCTTCCTACAGTTATATAAAATTTATTATATAAATCGCCATCATTAACAGAATTGCGAATAACTTTGCCTTCTGCTGATATTAAATTTGGACCTATAGATGTAGAATTTTGCTTTCTTGACTCTAAAAAAAGTCCATCAAAAAAAGCTTTTTCACATTCATTATCTCCATCATATTCTTTTAACTTAACTATTCTAAATCCTGTTATATTTAATAAAGGTGCACTAGACTCATCTGTTTTTTCAATTTTTAAATATCCTTTGCTTGCAAGATATAAAAGCAAAGATATTACTTGATTTATATCTGCACTACCTTTGGCTAAATATCCTATTTCTGCAGAGTTATATCCTTTTGGTAAATTAAATTCTACGGTATTTACTACTTGTTCGTCTTTTCCATATTTTTCCCATAATGCATATGAAATAACAATAGACATTGCACATGCACTTATAATAAATAATGAGAAAAAATCTAAATCAAATTGAATTCCTACAAAATTAGCAACTTTTTCAAATATATTTAATAAAACCAAAATCAAAAGTACTATAATTATGCCAAATAAAATTTTTCTTCCCATACTTTTTTCTCCATTTTAATTTTGTAAACCGCAAAGTTACCAAGAACCTCCGCCACCTCCGCCGGAGCCACCGCCAGAAAATCCTCCACCTGAAAAGCCACCGCCTGAAGATCCGCTACTATCACTTGATGGTGTTGAAGACATTGTACTTTCTGCAGTTCTCATAGTATTTGTTAAAAAGATTCCAAAATTATGTGTGCTAAATGGTTCTGTTCCATAGTACCAATTTGGTGCTTGCAAAGCCATTATTTCAAATTTGCTCATCCACATATCTGATACATCTAGTGCATATGTATATGGAAGAATATTGTAAAAATATTCTGGATTTTCATTTACTAATTGTTCTAATTGAGGTTTTTCTGCAACTTCTAAGAATTTTATAAATCCATTTATTTTTCCTAACAATTCATTTCCCATAGGTGTTCTTTTAGGCATAATTCTTATAAAAACTACTAAAACTATAATAGAAATCATACCTATAATATAAGTTATTAGATTTGCTATATTTAGTATTAATATTGTTAAAATCATAGATACCCATGGAAGTCCTCCATAAAAAATACCAAAAAATATTTCAAAAAGACAAGTACCTACTTTTTCACCACTCATTAAGTCTAAAATACCTTTTATTAGCATAAAGAAGCCTACTCCGAACAAATACTACTATAAATATAATTGATTGAAATTGTCCATATTCTATAGCAGGTTTTAATGATACCATAAGAAATATAATTATGCACATTATTACTAAGTATTTTATTTTGCTACTTGCAATTCCTTCAAATATTTGATTTTTATTTTCTTTTCTATTAAGCTTAGATTTTATTTTATCTATGGTTAAATAGAATCTATTATATAAATCATCCAAATTTACATAGTCTGGATGAGAGCTTGAATAAAAAAGATCTTCAAAAAATGTTCTTTCAAGTTCATTATCTCCATCATATTCTTTTAGCTTAATAATTTTTACTTTTTTCTTCTTTAAAAAGCCATCTTCTCCCGTTTCTTCGATTTTTAAGTATCCTTTATTTGCTAAATAGATAAGTAATGATATAACTCCTTTATTGTCTGCTTTACCACTACTTATAAAGCCAATCTCTGCTGAATTATATCCTTCTGGTGGATAAAATTCTACTGTATCTACCACAACATCATCTTTTCCATATTTTGCCCACATTATGTATGCAATAATAATGCATACTATGCAAAAAATTATAGTAGAAACTGAAACAATATCTATGTTCAAGTTTTCATTTTGAAAGTAATCTTCTGGTAAAGTAAGTCTTATTGTTATGCCTTCTCCTGCATTTAATACATTTTTTGTGCTTCCTATTATATTATTTTCTGATACTTTATAATCAACATTAAAATTTCCTTCTGAACCTTTTAATCCAGTTGAAAAGCCAAGTTCTTTAGCATCAAAAGGTTTTGGCATCATTATATTAAATGATACTTTTTCAATTTTAGCATCCCACTCATTTCCAATTAAATTAAAATATAATTCATCTTTGTCTTTTAACGGATCTTTTCCTATATTATATTTGTATTTTATTATGTAAGTGTGGCTTCCTGTTAAAGTTTCATCGGCGTCTCCTATTTTTATTACTCTATAGCCACTTTCTCCATATGTTGTATACTCTTCATCATCAACACTTATGTTTGTTATTCTAGCTGAATTGTTTGAAGTAGTTCCATCAGCTCTAACCACTTCATTTTTAGTTGGTATTTTTCTAAAAATACCATGCTTTGGCACATTAAAATATGCAGTTATAGTTTCTGTTATGTCAAAAGTATTGTTCTCATTTACTATTACATCTATGTTGTAATTTTTAATAGTGTAATCACTTGTTGGCACTACTGCTAATGACTTGTTTGAAATTAATAAACAGAAAACTAAAAAACTAAAAAATACCCCAAATAAAATTTTTCGTTTCATTTTTCCCTCCATTTTAATTTTATAAATCACTTAACTCTTTCATCATTTTAAGTATAAATTTGCTAAACTGTTGAAAATCGAACTTGTTTTCTAGTTCATTTGAATACCATTTCGGAGGTATTAAATCCATGTTTTCGGTTCTTTTTAGCCATTCTTTTAATACTCCTAAAGCATAAGCATATGGCATCATATTATATACATAGTTTGAATCTTCTATTAGTAAATTTTTTATTAAATTCTTGTCTCCAGAAACTAAAAATGATTGTAGTCCTTGCACATTTTCTAATTTTTCATTTCCAAGTTCTGTTCTTTTAGGAAGTAATTTTATAAATAGCAATATTATTATAGAAGTTATTATTCCAATCATATAAATTATTGGATATATTGTGTTTTGAATTAAAGCTGGTATTAATAATATAATTGCATTTTCTGGAAAAGCTGGAATAATTTGATGTATTGATACTGCAAATGCAAATGAAAATGGAATAACGCAAAAAATTGTTATGAATATTATAAATTCGTTTCTAAATTTTTGTTCTTCCTTTGAAATTTTTTTCCTTTTTATTATTTCGACTCCCATTATTCTTGAAATTATATAAATTAGTAGTATTCCAGGGTATGAAGTAAATATTAAAGCAAGAAATATATTTGCGTTATAATCCACAGCAGGTTTTATTATTATTAAAAACAATATAGTAATAATCATCAATATTAAAAGTTTGCTTTTTCCTTTTGAAGATGGTTCATAAATTTGATCTTTTTTTAAGTCATTATTCATTACTTCCTTTATTTTATTTATTGCCATAGAAAAAACAAATTTTATTTTTTCTTTAGAAGCCAAAGAACTCTCTTGAGCATTTTTAAGAAAAGTTTCTTTTAAATTTATTTCTTGTCCTCTTTTTTTAGCTTCTATAGCTAACTTTCTAACTGTTTCTAGATTTGATATATTATTTTTTCCAAAAAGCTCATCAAATACTATTGATTCACATCTATCGGTTCCATCATATTCTTTTAATTTTTCAATTTCGTATACTTCTTTTCCATTAACTGTACCTTTCAATATAATTCTTAAATAGCCTTTAGTTGCTAGATAAAGTATTAACGAAATTACTCCTTCTGAAGTTACTTCTCCATTAAGCAAAAAGTTTACCTCTGCAGAATTATATTTTTCTGGTGGATTAAAAATAAGTTTTTTCTCTGTTTTTAAATCTTTTCCATACCTCATCCATATTAGAAAAGATATTACAAGAAACAATACACATATTCCTAAAACTGCTAAAGAAAATTTATCTGTTGTATCTATTTCTTCTGTAAAATAGCTTTCTGGCAGACTTAATCTTACATTTAAGCCCTCTCCTTGATTTAAAATTCTAGTTACTCTTCCAACTATATTTTTTCCATCTACTTCATACTTAATAAATGAACCGCCAGAAAGTCCATAAGTGCCTATAGAAAATCCTAATTTAGTTTCATCAAATTCTTTTGGCATTCTTATGGTAAAATATAGGTCTCCTATTTGCGTATCCCATTCATTTCCAATTAAATTGAAATATAATTCATCTTCGTCTTTTAACGGATCTTTTCCAATATTATAGTCATATTCTATGTAATATTTGTTCAAACCTGTTAGTAATCTGTTTGGATCTCCAATTTGTATTATTTTATATCCATTTTGATTAAATAAAGAAAATTTGGCATTTGATTCTATGTTTGTTATTTGAGCATTATTATAAGACTTTGTTCCATCTTCTCTTTCTATTCTATTTACTAAAGGAATTTTTCTATAAATTCCATGTTTACCAACATTAAAATATGCGTCTATTTCTTCTCTTATATGAAAAGTATTATTTTCATTTACAGTCATATCTATTTTATATGATTCTATATGATAATTTTCTCCAAAATAATCTTTTGGAGTTATATTACTTTCTTCTTCCATTGGATGTGATATGTAATCACCACTATCGTTAATATCAGCTATTACTGCTAACGATTTAAGTGGAACTAGTAGAAATATGAAAATTATAAAAGAAATTATTACAAACGACTTTTTTTGCTTCATAATATAAATTCAACCTTTTTTATTTTTTATATTCTAAGACTACCAAGAGCCTCCGCCACCTCCGCCAGAGCCTCCACCTGAGAAACCTCCACCGGAAAATCCGCCACCGCTACTTGAATAACTTCTAGAGTAGCCAGTGTGTGTAGAATATGGAATTGAAACCATTGCTCTTTCTATATCAGTCATCGTATTGATTAAAAGTCTATCTACAACTGCTGCACTAAATCTCTCGTTTCCTTCAAACCAATCTGGCTCTTTATATCCTATAACTTCAAATTTTTGTATCCATTTTTTAGATATTCCTAAAACATATGCATATGGAAGAATGTCGTAAAAATATGTAGGATTTTCATTTACTAATTGTTCTAATTTTGATTTTTCTGCCACTTTTAAAAATCTTTTAAATCCCTCTATTTTTCCTAATATCTCACATCCGTATTCTGTTCTTATTGGCTTTATTTTTCTATTAATTATTAAAATTATAATTGAAGAAATTATTCCCAAAGTATATGTTAAAAGATATATTGGATTTGGAAGTAATAAAATTTCTAATAAAAAAGCAGTTATTAAAATAGCAATAAGTGCTAAAGTAAAATCACAAACAAATATCGCTAATAAGTTTGTTTTATCCATTTTTCTTATATCTTTGTTAATTAAAACATATTCAGTTATAAAAAAGAATATTGGCCAAGAAAGAATAGTAAAATAAAAATTATTTGGAATATTATGCCAAATAGGATTTAAAGAAATCATAGTTAAGATAAAAATAGACATTAAAATTAGTAGAATTGAAACATCAATTCTATTACTAAATGCTTTTGATTTATTTTTCACTGAAGTTATTTCAGAAGATACTTTGTTTATTGTTTTATAAAAATGGTTATATAAGTCGGATTTCTTTACATAATTTAAAGTTTTATCTTCTTTTTCTAGTTCTTCTAGAATGTTAACATCTTTACCTTTATATAATTTATATTCTAGTTCTAATATTGCTTCTATATCTCTATCTTGTTTTGTTTTTTCAAAAAGTCCATTAAAAAAAATTCTTTCTGCTTCATTATCTCCGTCATATTCTTTTAATTTTATTATTTTAAATTCTCGTTTTGAATTAGATTTTTCATTAATATCCTCAATTTTTAAATAGCCTTTGCTTGCTAAATAAATAAGCAAAGATGTTATTCCTTTTGAAGTTACATAGCCATAATAATAAAATTCTAGTTCAGCTGAATTCATTTTTTCTGGTGGATAAAAATTTACTGTATCTACTATTTTTTTATTTTTTTCGAAGTTTAAAAATAGTTTACATGCTGAACATACAAATCCTATGCATACTACTATAACAATGAAGTTAATTATATCCATTTTACAATTTATCCTTTACATATTTACCTTTACATTATTTTTTTCATCTATGTCAGCCTCAAACATTTTACTTGCTTGAAAATTAAATATATTTGCAACTATATTGCTAGGAAACATTTGAATTTTATCATTAAAAATTCTAACTGTTCCGTTATAATATTTTCTGCTATTTTCTATATCTTCTTCTATTTGAATTAAACTTTTACTTAATTCATTAAAATTTTCATTTGCTTTTAATTCTGGATAGTTTTCAGAAACTGCTAAAATTTGAGCTAAGTTTTGAGATAGCTCTTCATTAACATTAATTTTTTTATTGTTTGACATTTTGTCATAAATATTAGCACGCAAAGAAGCAACTTTTTCAAAAGTTGCTTCCTCATGTTTAGCATAAGTTTTTACAATTTCAACTAAATTAGGAATTAAATCCCATCTTTTCTTTAAATAAACATCCATTGTTGAAAATGCTTCTTTTACTAAATTTCTAGATTGTACTAAACTATTATATGTTACTCCAATATATATAAATATTAGTATTATAATTCCTATAACTATATATGATAACATTTTTTTCTCCTTAATTATTTATTACTTATATTTTATTTACACTCCGTTTTGATTCATTTTCTGATTGGTTTGTTGTATCTGGCTCTGGTTCATAAGGAGCTTCTTCAAGTCTTTCTCCACATCTTTGACATTCCTTATACTGCTTTTTCTCTTCTGCATTTTGAATTAGTTCTCCTGGTTGATGTCCTAATGCTGGAACAGCTCTTTCTTCTGTTGCATTACAATTTTTACATTTATATATTCCTATTCCGTCTTTTTCACATTTTGGTTCTTCTTTATAATTTTGTAATTCAAAATCATGCTCTTTTTTTGGAATTTCTTTTTCTTCTATATGTCCACATAAAGTACATTCATATTGAGCTTTTCCTGCCTTTTCGCATGTTGCCTCTTCTATAGTTTGTTTTAATTTATAATTGTGTTCACAATCAAATTCTTTCGTTTCTACAGTGTTACATTGACTGCAAGTTCTTGATTTTTTAATTTTGTTTTCAACCTTTTCAGTTCCTGTTTCTACAACAGTCCAATTTCCCCATTTATGTCCTGTTTTTGGAAGAATTTTCTTGTCTACCTCTCCACAAGCACATCTTAAAGTTTCTTCTCCATTCTCTGTACATGTTGGATCTTTATGACTACCTTTAACTACTTCTGTGAATTTATGTTCATGTTTTGGAGCTGCCTCTGTTCCATAGCTAAAGTATGCAATATTCATATCTACTTTTGTAGGAATTCCTGGAACTGAACCTTCACTTGTCCATTGCCACATATGATGACTTCCTTTATATGATGTTGGCTCTCCATTTTTTGTATAATTAGCTAGCCAAAACTTACAACTAAAGTTTCCTCTTCCCATAGCTCCAATATCTGATATATTTGCATAAAGCATTCCTTCATATCCACTAGCAGTTACATGGTTTAAAAATGCATGTGCATTGCTAGTAGCTTGTGCTCCACTAACGCCAGCCGTTCTATGTCCTGCTCTTGCTATTTCTTCACTATCATATACTACAGGATATGTAATTCTACTTGTAGAAATTATTCTAACAGTAGTAATTGCTTCCTCCAAAGCTTCTGTTTCATTTACAGCTGCTGAATAAAAATATGCTCCAACTTTTATTCCATTTGCAGATGCTTTTTGAGCATTACTTTTAAAATATGGATCTTCTTTTATTTCTCCGGTTTCATATCCTCTATATCCTGCTCTAATTATTGCAAAATCTACTCCACTTGCTTTAACAGCAGCCCAATCTATGTTTCCGTTATGTGATGATACATCTATTCCATAAGATTTAACACCAGTGTTTTCAAACATAGCAATTGCTTCTTCCTGAGAAGCATTCTTACCACCTTTTTTTCTTAACTTTTCAGGATCTTCTTTATCATTTACAGAAGCTACTTTAATAACTGGTATTTTATCTTCCAAGTTTCCTATTGTATTATCTTGAGGAACTACAATAACTTCTTCTTTAACTTCTTCAACAACTTGTTCTTCTGATATTTTATTATTTTCTCTTCCGCTAGTAGCAATTGTTTTTACTTCAACTTTCTTAAATGCAAATATTCCAACTACAGCAAGTATAACAATTCCAATTACAGAAGCTATTAAAATTTTTCCACGTAAACTCATTTTATTCATACCTTTTACACCTCAGTATTATTATAAGGTTAAATTGGCTAGAGGTCAATATTATATATATTTCATTTTAATTTCAAATATTTCTTTAATTTAAAGTAAATTTAATTTATAAATTTATTTTAAATTTTCAAAATACATCAAATTTTTTCGAATTAATTTCACTTAAAATCATTTATCTTTTTCTTCTAATTATTATGCTAATGTATATATTATTTTATAAGTGACGCGTAAGCGACCAAACGAAGCGTAAGCGAAGTGCGATTGGAGCAATCTTCCTTTTGTTTTATTTTAAAAAAAGAAAAACTTAAATTAATCTAGCAATTTAAGTTTTTCAAAAATTTTATTTTCTTAACTCTGCATGTAAGTTCTTCTCTAAGCTTTCCACAATTTTTTCAATAACTGGGTTTACTTCATCATCTGTTAAAGTTTTTGTGTTTGAACCAAATGTTAAAGAATATGCAACACTTTTTCTATTTCCCAAGCTTACATTTTCATAAACATCAAACATTTCGTAATTTACAAGTAAATTTCCACCTGCTTTTTTTATTACTTTTGAAATTTCATCTGATGTTATATTTTTGTCTAGAATAATTGCTATATCTTTCTTTATGTTTGGATAAATAGAAATTTCTTTAAACTTCATTTTGCTTACCTTTTTAGCAAGTAAAGTATCTAAATTAATTTCAAATACATAAACTGGTTCTTTAGAAATTTCTGGGTGAATTCTGCCTATAATTCCTACAATTTCGCCATTTACATTTATTTCTGCAACTTGACCTGGATGGAATTCTGCTATGTTTTGTTTTGGAAGGCAGAAGCTATATCTTCCCTCATATCCTAAATAATTTAAAATTTCTTCAGCTACACCTTTTATTACATAGAAATCTACTTGTTTTTGATTGTTTATTCCTAAATAATATTCTCCTGTCATTAATGCACAAAGCTTTGTGTTTTCTCCGTATTTTTCTTCTTTTTTGAAGAATCCTTTTCCTATTTCAAATATAGAAACATCTTTAATGTAGTGTGCTTTATTGTATTCATAAATTTTATATAAAGATGGTATTAAACTATATCTTAAAACATTTCTTTCTTCTGTCATTGGGTCTAATAGTTTTAATTCTTCAAAAGAATCTCTTGTATATTTGTGAACATCTTTATCATTTATTAACACATAAGATAAGGTTTCATTTAATCCTAAAGATATCATTCTATCTCTAATTTCTCTTTGAGTTCTATCTACACTTCCTATTTTCATTGGAACAACAGGTAGTTTTCCTTCTATGTTGTCTACTCCATAAATTCTTCCAACTTCTTCAATTAAATCTTCTTTAATAGAAATGTCTAATCTTCTTGTTGGAACTATAACTGTAATTAAATCGCCATTTTCAGTATATTTAAAATCTAATTTTCTAAATACATCTAAAACATCTGCTTTTGAAATATTAGTTCCAAGTAAATCGTTAATATCTTTAACTTCAATATCTATTTTCTTTTCTGTTTTATCTGTTTTGTCATATGCAACTATTCCTTTTTGAACTGTTGCATCTGCATATTCTTCTAGTAATTTAACCGCTCTTTCAATAGCCATATAAGTTCTATTTGGGTCTAAGCCTTTTTCAAAACGATTGCTTGCTTCACTTCTTACTATCTTTTTAGAAGTTTTTCTTACTTTTACAGAATCAAATATAGCAGCCTCAATTAAAACATTTTTTGTTGTTTCTTCAATTTCTGTATCTAAACCACCCATAACACCAGCTAAACCAATTGCTCTAGTTCCATCTGAAATTACTATATCTGTATCTTCTAGATTTCTTTCTATTCCATCTAATGTTGTTAATTTTTCGCCACTTTTAGCCATTCTTGTTTCTATGCAATTTCCTAATCTGTCTGCATCATAGAAATGCAAAGGTTGGCCAAGTTCAAGCATTACATAGTTACTTATATCTACAACATTATTTATTGGTCTTATGTCTGATGCAATAAGTCTATTTTTAATAAAATCTGGGCTTTCTTTTATTTTTACATTTAATGCTTTTCTAGCTAAGAATAATTTGCAATTATCTGTATTTACTCTAACTTCAAAGCTATTGTTTAAATCATCTCCAGACTCCCCGTGAGATAAATCTACTTCTTTTACTTTTTTATCATAGATTGCTCCTATTTCATAAGCCATACCTAAAATGCTAAGCAAATCTCCTCTGTTTGCTGTTAGTTCGAAATCTATAACTTCGTCATCTAATTTTAAATATTCTACTGGATCTTTTCCAACTGGAGCATCATCTGGTAAAATGTGAATTCCATTTTTATCTTCTTCTGATAAGAATTTTTTATCTAGTCCAATTTCATAAAGAGCACAAATCATTCCATTAGATTCTTCTCCTCTTATGTTGCTCTTTTTAATTACAAGCCCGTTTGGAAGTTCTGCTCCAGCTAATGCAACTATAACTTTTATGTTTTCTCTAACATTTGGTGCGCCACAAACTATATTTAAAACTTCATTTCCAACATCAACTTTGCAACAATGCAAGTGGTCTGAATCTGGATGATTTTTACATTCTAAAACTTTTCCTATAACTAGCTTTGTTGCTGGAATTAATTTTTCTGCTGAATCATATTCATTTCCTACTCTAGTCATATCTTCTGCTAGAGTTTTTAAATCAGCTTGAACATCTACATAATCTTTAACAAAATTTTTACTTAATCTCATAATATCCTCCTCTTATTCCTCATCTTTTCTATCAAATTGACTTAAAAATCTAACATCATTTGTATATAAGTATCTCATATCTGTAATTCCATATCTAAACATTGCTAATCTATCTATTCCAGTACCAAATGCAAATCCTGCATATTTTTCTGGGTCATATCCATTCATTTTTAAAACATTTGGATGTACCATTCCTGCTCCTAAAAGCTCTATCCATCCTGTTTTCTTGCAAAGTGGGCACCCCTTTCCGCCACATTTAAAGCAAGTAACATCAACTTCATAAGAAGGCTCTGTAAATGGGAAATAACTTGGTCTAAATCTTAGTTCACTTTTTTCTCCAACCATCTTTTTTACAAAAACTTCTAATGTTCCTTTTAAATCTGCTAAAGATACATTTAGTTCTTTTTTATCTATAACTAAACCCTCAACTTGATTGAATTGGTGAGAATGTGTTGCATCATCTTCTCTTCTATATGTTTTACCTGTGCAAACCATTCTTATTGGAGATTTTTCTGTGTTAGCAAGCATTGTTCTTGCTTGAACTGCAGAAGTTTGAGTTCTTAATAAATATTCATTTGTTATATAGAAGCTATCTTGCATATCTCTTGCTGGATGGCCATCTGGAAGATTTAATCTTTCAAAACAAAATTCATCAGTTTCAAGTTCTGGACCATCTACAACATCATAGCCCATAGAAACAAATAAGTCTTGAATTTCTTCAATTACTCTATTTATTGGATGTTTGCTTCCTCTTTTAACTTTAGTTCCAGGAGCTGTAATATCTATTTTTTCTTTTTCTAATTTTTGAGATAGTGCTTGTTCTTTCAAAGCCTTTTCTGCATCAGAAATAGATTTTTCTATTTCATTTCTTATTTCATTTACAAGACTTCCTATTTTAGGTCTTTCTTCAGCAGCAATACTGCCTAAACTCTTTAGCATTGTAGATAATTCACTTTTTTTACCTAGAAGTTTTACTTTTAAATCTTGCAATTCTTGCAAGTTTTGAATTTTTCCAATGCTTTCTTTTGCGCTTTCTTTGATTTTTTCAAGTTTTTCTTTCATTTTTCCCTCCAAATTTATTTTATAAGTTTTGTTATTTACTTTTTACCTAGCTTAATTTTAAATTTAAAAATAAAAAAACGTCCTATAAACCATAGGACGAATTAAAACGTGTTACCACCTAATTTTATTAATTTTTAAAATTAACCTCATTAAAGTTATAACGTAACAAACGTTTATGGCTACTACTTTTTTCACCATAAAAACCTCAAAAGTGAAATTTCAGTAAATACAATTTAAACAAACTTTCAGCGTAGCATTTGTTTTCTCTTTAAAATCAAGCTATTTACTTACTTTGCTTTTTAATAGCGGTTTTAAAATATTATGTTAATAATATAACATACTTTTTTTATAAAATCAAGCCTTTATTTTATAATTCAAGCTCATCATTACCGTTTTTTTCAAAAACTTCTTTTTCTATATTATTTTTTTCTATAGTTTCAGTATCTTTTTCAATTTCTGAAGCTTGTAAAGGTTCTTGAACTGGCTCAGGCTCTGAAGTTTGCACAGCTTCTTGAGCTTGCTCAGTCTCTAAAACTTGTTCTAAAACATCTGGAGCTTCTGGAGTTTCTGCAGGATGTTCTTCTGTTGGTCCATCAGTTGTTATATTTTTAGCTATATCAAAAGGTATTTCTTTTCCAACAGCTTCTTTTCTCAATTTTTCTATAACTGCATCTAAATTCAATTTAGGAACGCTTTGTAATCCTTTTAAATATGATGCTCCAACTTTACCTGTAAAATTTTTTATATAATCTTCCATCTTTTTAACCTTTCATACTAGATAATTCATTATTCTTAAAAGCTTCTATTCTTTCGTTTAATGGAATTATTATTGTAGATTCTACAACTTTTGCTGTATTAAATCTGCTTGCAAAAAAGTTTTTAATTCTTCCAAATATTCTTATTCTCTTAATATTAGAGGTTAGTTCTTTTCCTCCAACTTCCATAGCATCATAAATAGAATCTTTCTTTCTTTCATTAATTCTATCTATTTCACTACTAATTAGAGAAATTTCTCTTTCTACTTTACTCATAAAGTCTTTATTATCGTTTTTATCTTTCATAATTTGGTCAACATTGTTAGAAAGTTTTTCATCTAATTCTATTGCCACTTCTTGTTGGTCTAAAAGGTTTGTAATCATTTTAGGATCTACTTCAGAATTAGCATTTCTTTTATTTTTTATTTTTTCTAAAACAGCTTTTATATTATCTTTAACAGATCTTTTAACTTCATCGTTTTCTTTTTGATTATTTTTTTCGCTTATTGTTTCTGTTAAATATTCTTCATTCAAAATTGATCCTATTAAGCTTGCTTCTAATTCAACTTTTCTTAAAATAAGTTGTTCTATTTTTCCATCATAAAAACTACTTAAATCTATAAGAGCTTGTTGATAATCAGCCATAGTTTCTGAAACTAATTTTCTTGTTGCTTCATAGTTTTTTGAGCCTTCTTTAAATCTAGGATTGATATTGTAAATACCAGTTTTAATAGAATTCATTTGAGCGTTTACTTTTTCATTTATCGTTTGTTCTGAAAGCCTATCTACATAAGCTCTATTTACAATAGCATCTGCTGTAATTTTACCTTCAGATTCTTCATACAACTTCATTAAGTTTTTACACTTTTCTTGATTAGTTAGTTCCAAAGTAAAGCCTCCTTATTTTATTCAACATTTCTTATCATATTTTTTGCATTATTAATGCTTTGTTTTTTGTCTTCTTCAATTTCTCTTAAAAGGTTTTTCATTTCGTCTAAAGACATTCCGTCTAAATTATAAGCTTTATCACTAAAAATAACTGTTCCTAATTTCATAAATACCTCCTAGATTTAAAATTAATATTCTATAGGTTTATATTCTTTGCCACTTTCTTTTACTCTAAACATTTGGTATATTTGAGTATCAGTTTTGCTATTATCTAAGTAGTAAATTATGCCATTTGCAATATTAATTTTTGTTCTAGTAGCTTCTAGTGAAACTACAACTTTTGATTTTTTTCCTTTTAAGTCTGATTTGCAAATATTTTTATTTACTGCATCATAGTAGTAAATTTTTTTATTTGTTACATTATACATTTCGTTATTAACAAATGTTGCAACAGTTTTTTCAGATTTTCCATTTTTCTTTATTTTGCATAAAGCATTTTCTTTTTCACTGTAGAAATAAATCCAATTTCCTAGGATTTGTATGTTTTTCATATCATAATCTCTTGAAAGTTCTTTTAAGTTATTTCCTTCTAAGCTTATTGAATAAAGATGTCCTAAGTTATCTGTGTAGTAAATTATATTTTTATCTAGCACAAAATCTTGAATATTAGCAATTGTTATAGTTTTTTCTTCTGAGTTTTCAAGGTTTATTTTGTTTATTCCCGTTCGGTCTTTGTTTGATATATAATAAGCAAAACCGTCGTTTATATAGAATTTACTATTTGCTGTATATAAGGTTTTTATTTTCTTTAAATCTTGCCCATC
The DNA here is from genome assembly GCA_947601495.1 of uncultured Clostridia bacterium. Taxonomy (GTDB): domain Bacteria; phylum Bacillota; class Clostridia; order TANB77; family CAG-508; genus Scatovivens. The sequence goes on from CANQGE010000002.1 coordinate 67,436, forward strand.
TGTTTTTACTGAGTTCAAATCTATTGTGTTATCACTAGAAACTGTGATGTAATAGATTGTATCTCCTACTACAGTTATTGAATAGGCGGTGTGATCTGTTATTTGAGTTTCTTCACCTTTTTCTAATTTAAAGATTCCCTTTTCGTACTTATTATAATACGTTGCACTCCCAGATTCAATAGCTAAGCCCATATTACTATTTGAATAATTTCCAGCTACTTTTTCAGGAGAGAGTAATGAAACTAGTTTTGATACGCCAAAAATTACTAAACATAATAGTATTACCAATACGGCTACAACTATAACTCTTCTTATCATTAGTTTTTTCTTCTTTTTATCCATTTTTCATCTCCCCTTGTATTTTAATTTTTATTCTTCTGTTATAACAAAGTTTTTATCAATTTTAAATGTGTAAGTATCCACAACTATAATTGCTGCTTCATCTGTTACTGTAACAGAAACTTCATAGTCATCTAGTTTTAAGTCTTCCAAATCTTTAATTGTGAATTCTTCGTTGTTTAGTTGAGCTTGTCCCATTAATTTTGTAACTCTGCTAATTAATGCATTTTTTGCTTCTTCTTTAGTTACTGTATTTGAAGCACTTTGAAGATTATCTATGCTAGTGCTGTTAGCATTTTCATCATCATTGCCACTATTGTTAGATCCAACAAAAGATGTTCCTGCATTTCCATTAATTAAATTCATTTCGCCTTGTTTTTCTGTTAAAACAACAAGCACTCTTTCCCATATTGATAGATAAAGATTAGCCCTATCTTCTTCTGATAAAGTTTCTAAGAATAAGCAATTTTGGTCTGTTAAATCATCTATTTCAGGATCTTCTCCAAATGTAATTGAATTATCTATTATAGCTTTATATTCACTTTCATTTGTGTTTACACCTATTATAAATTCATTTTCTATTGTTTTAGCTTCTTGTGTTCCATTTGTTGAAAGTTCTACATCTATTTTATTATTAATTTCTTTATTTTCTACTAAACTTAATGTTCCTTTTAATTTTGAGTTTGCATCATTATCTACTTTGTTTAAAACTAGAGTGAATCCATTTCCAAGTGGTGTTTCAATGCCACTATTTGAAATATCATCTTCTGCTGAATATGTTATTGTTTCATCATCTAAATTTTCATCAGATGATTTCTTTGTGTATAGATATGCAATTCTTATAGTATTATCATTTTCATTTTTTTCATTTGTTGTAAATTCAAAGTCTAAACTACTATCATCTGGTAAAGTAAATGTTATTTTTTCTGTTGCATTTTCACTTACATAAACAATTACTTGTAATCCATTTCCTGTAGAAGAGTTTATTGTTTTAATTAAAGAATCTATGCTGTTTTGTAATTTTTCAATTGTTGTATTTGTTTTAATTCCAAGCATAAGATATGGAATTAGTTCTCTGCTTTCTGTTTCTTCTGATATATCGCCTGTTAACTCATTTAAAGCAGAAATTTCGTCTTCATCTGCTTCTAATTCTAGCCCTGAATTGAAGTTTTCTCTTTCTACTGGAACAACTGGAACTATTGTATTTTCTTCTGTATTTTCGTTTGTTTCAGCAACTTCATTTTCTACTGTATCTTCATCTATGTTAGTTTCTTCATCTAAATTTTCTTCTGTTTCGTTTTCAGAAGCATCTGTTATTATTAATTTATTTAATAGTTCTTCATCTTCTTTAACTGCATTTAACACTTTAACAAAATTTCCTTTTAAATCGTCTTGTGTTAATTTTAAAGTGTATGAAACAACATCTATTGGAGCATCACTTTCATTTTTTGAAATTGAAATATTTTCTTGTTTTGTGAATTTTTCTTCTGCAATTCCTTCAAATAATAGTGTTGCATATTTTTTAAGGTATGCATCTTTTTCTTCTTGTGTTAAATCTATTTTTTCTGGATTGCTTAAGCTTTCAGTTTTAATTTGTTCAATATCTACTCCAAATAAATCTTTAAATTTGTCGTAATGAACTCCTAAATAGCCTTCCATAATTTCATTAGAAGCAATTGCAATGGCTTCTTCATTAGAAATTAGGCTTGCTTTAAATAGTTCGTTTCCTGAATAATTTAATCCTAATTCTGAAAAAGATTTTGATTTTTCAATATTATTTTTAGTTGTAATGTTTAATTCAAAATTACTAATATCAAAATTTTGTAATTCTTCTGGTGCTTTTGTTGTTGAAAATGTTATTTTAGAAGTTTCTTCATTGTTTTCTTCTAATAGTCTATTGCTAACATCTTGATAAATATTTTTTTCAAAAAACTTCTTAACATTTGTGTTTGATAGGCTACTTATGAACATTTCTTTAGGAGTGGTTTTATGTGTGAAATAAAAATATGCACCAACCATTCCTGCTAAAATTAAAAGAAGAATTATAAAAATTATTATAATGCCTTTTTTGCCTTTTTTTGTAGAATTTTTTGCTTCTCCACCTATATAGATATCTTCTATGTTTCCGTTATTCATATTTTTTCCCTCTTTTTCATCCTTTTTCTACTTTTATATACGTATTATATACGTAATTTTTAAAAATAACAATATATAATTTAATTTTTTTAACTTATTTTTGTAGGCTAGAAAAAATCTTGACATTGTTTAGATTCATGATATAATTAAATTAATAAATATTTTCCACGTAAGGTGGAACTTACTTATATAGAAATATATAAGGTTGATTTAAGAGTAAAGGTTCAAAACTTTACTCTTTTTGTATATCAAAAATTAAATTTGCATATAATAATATTATAGATTAATCTAATTTGAGATTTTAAATCTCGTATATATATAAGTAACTTATATAGTTTTAGTTGAGAAGTATTTTTTATAAAGTACTTCTCTTTTTTCTTATAAAGTTAAGAATTCCTATAATACAAAAAAAGCGCTACAAAATACGTAACGCTTTCTTATACTATTTAATTATTCTGCTGATTCTGATGTTGCTGTTTCAGCTTCAGGAGCTTCATAAGCTTCTAATATAGCTTTTTGAATTTTTTCTCTTGTTTCAGCATTGATTGGATGAGCTATATCCTTGAATTCTCCGTTTGGAGTTTTTTTGCTAGGCATAGCGATAAATAATCCATTTTGACTTTCGATAACTTTGATATCGTGAATTACGAATTCACCATCGAATGTTACAGAAGCTACTGCTTTCATTCTGTTTTCTAAATTTACTTTTCTTAAACGTACATCTGTTATTTGCATTGTTTTAAGCACCTCTTTCTTCTAGTTTTAATACATAAAAATCTTATGTACTAGTTTTATTATTCTACATAAAAAACTTTTTTCCTTCTTTTTTTATATTTATTTTTTATTTTATTTTACTTTTTTTACAGAATAATTTTTTTGTAAAAAAATGTAGCTCAAAATTTAGCCGTTTTACTTGAAATTCTTAATATATAATAGTATAATTGAATAGGTTTTAGGAGGCAATTACAAAATGGAATTTGAAATAACAGATTTAACTAAATATAGTCGTATTCATCTTATAGGCATTGGTGGCATTAGCATGAGCGCCATAGCAGAAACTTTAAATAATTGGAACTACACAGTTACTGGTTCTGATATAACTAGAAGTGCTATTACAGATAAATTAAGTAGTGACGGCATTTTGGTAACTATTGGCCATGATTTAGAAAATCTAAAAAAGGCTAATTTAGTTATTTATTCTGCTGCTATAAGCGATTCAGACCCAGAAATTCTTCTTGCAAAAGAGCTTATCATTCCTCTTGTTGGAAGGGGTCAATTTGTTGGATATCTTACAAAAATGTATAAAGAAGCTATTTGCATTTCTGGTACTCACGGAAAAACAACCACCACTTCCCTAATTTCAATGTGTTTTATTAATGCTGAAAAAGATCCTTCTATAGAAGTTGGTGCAATTTTAGATTCTATTGGTGGAAATTATAGGGTTGGAAATAGTGAATATTTTATATTAGAATCTTGCGAATACAAAGCAAACTTTTTAAAGTTTTTCCCAAACACAGAAGTTATTTTAAATATAGATAATGACCATCTAGACTATTATAAAACTTTTGATAACATAATTAAAACTTTTAGAGACTTTGCATTACTATTAGAGCCAAACGGTCTTCTAGTTACAAATGCAGATGATCCTAATTGCTATGCTTTAAAAGATATTGTAAAATCTAAATTTATTACTTATGGAATAGAAAACAAAGATGCAGATTTTACTGCAAAAAATATTTGGTTTAATGACAGCGGTTTTCCTAAATTTGATGTGTTTAAAAATGGTGAATTTTATTCTACTATTGAACTTTCAATTGCTGGAAAACACAACATTTTAAACGCTTTAGCGTGTATTGCTGTTTGTGATTATTATGGAATTTCTAATAATATTATAGTTAGCACTTTAAAAGCTTTCACTGGTGCTGAACGTAGATTAGAGTTTAAAGGAACACTTCCTGGAAACGTAAATATTTATGATGACTATGCACATCATCCAACAGAAATAAAAGCAACAGCAAGTGCTATAAAAAACAAGAAATATAATAAGTCTTGGGTTATTTTCCAACCACACACTTATAGTAGAACAAAACTTTTATTAAATGATTTTGCTGATGCAATTTCAAATTTTGATAATATTATTCTTTTAGATATTTACGCTGCTAGAGAAACAAATACTTTTGACATTTCTTCAAAAGATTTAGCAAATAAAATAAATGAACTTGGTAAAAATGCACTTTATATGCCAGACTTTAATGAAGTTGTTTCATACATTAAAAGCAACACAAACCAAAATGATATTGTTATAACTTTAGGGGCAGGCACTGTTACAAACATTGGACCAATGCTTGTGGAATAATAAAAATAAATATGAATTAAAAAATCCCTATGCTATATAAATTAGCATGGGGATTAATTTTTTTTATTTATTCTACATTTAATCTTTCATATAAAGAGAAAAAGTCATCTTGATATATCAACTTATAGTTCTTATCATATTTAATATATGTGCTAATTATTTCATTATTATATAATAAAACATGTGTAATACCGTATTCATCAAAAATTTCATTGTAATCTACATTTCCGTGAGATATATTAAGCCAATCTTCTAATATAGTTGTTCCTGGATTAAATTCTTCTGTAAATACTCCTGATCTAGAATCTATGAAAGCTGGTATTCCTTTAAGTTCTAAATAGCTTCCAAAATTAAAATGATTATATATTTTCATTTTTGAAATATTTATATTGTTTAAAATATATTCCGAAGCATCTATGGGATAGGCTTCTGAATTAATAAAATCTGTATTCAATTTACTAATAGTATTTTTAGAACAATATGTTACAAATACAATAGAAAACAAAAATAAAAATAATTTATAAAACTTATAATTAGAAAATTTTAATTTAATTTTAAAATTATATTCCTTTAAGAAATCTACAATTATTCTAACTATACAGATAGTTGATATTAAATAATAAAAATACGTACATCTAACGGCTGTTAAAGACAAAATTCCAAACCCCAAAATAAAAAACAAATCTGTAATTCTTACTTTAGTTTTTGTAAAAGTTAATATTGCAGTTACTAGTATGAAACTTAAAAATAATATTATAGAATTATTTATATTTGCTGGTTGTAATTCTGAAATAAAATCAGCTGATATTCCTTTTGTTACATTAAGCATATCCGTATATGGCTCTATTCCCTTTGACGTACAAAGACTAAATATAACACCTAATAAGAAAGCTATTAATAGTTTCTTTATGTTTCTTTTTTCTATTGTTATTTTATCATCCTGTATTTTAAATATTTTTGCAAGAATAAATTCAACAAAAAATGGTAAGTATAATATTAGACATATTGGAAATACAGATGAATGGAAAATTGCCATTAAAAATGGTATTATTGCAAGAAAAAAAGAATATCTGTTTTTGTTGGTCTTTAGTAATTGTTCAATGCAATAAAATTCAAATATAAGTAATAGTGATGATATTATTTGTGGTCGAGCGGTAAATTTATTTTCAATACTTTGTGTAACAATTAATGTGCAAATAAATGATAAAATTTTTCTATTTGTAATCTTATTCAATACGAAATAATACAACAATACTTGTATACTAGATATAATTAAAACACAAGCATAAATTCCTGTTTCTTTATATTCATTATATATCTTTGCAATATATGAAAACCAATAAGAATTTGTATATTTTAAATTTTCATGCCAAACTAAATGTTCTTCTTTTTCAACTCCATATTTAATTACTCTTTGTCCTAATGAAATCAAAAAGAATGTATCATTTTGCATTTCTTTTGGAATTATTGATATTGTAAACAAAATTATTAAAAATATTAAAACTAAATCTTTTATTTTTTCTTTTTTATTTTTCATTTATTATTACTGTTAGAGTTCTAACTTCCTCCTATTTATATAATATGCATCTCATAGTTAGCAAATTATTTGAAGTAAAATTATTTTCTTCTTTTAAAATGCTATATCTGTTTCTTTCCTTATAATCTTCATCTTTAACAAATCCTCTAATTATTATTGTATCGTAACTTTTTTCTAAAGTTAATTCAAAAATGTTATCAGCTAAATCATATATATTGTTAAACACATTTCTTCCTGCTTTTATTTCTTCTTTTTCCACATCAAATGAAATTGGAGAAATTTCATTTGTTTTACTTATCCAATTTAATGCAGTATCATATGCATATCCATTTATTAATTCACAATTTATGTTTGAATTTTCATACATTTTGCTAGTAATTTCTTTTGCTTCTTCTATTGTAATATTAGACCATAAATTAACATTTTTTTTCGAAACTGGTTTATTTTCTTCATTTCCTATTTCAAATCTAGAAACATAAAAACCACCATTAGATAATGCACTTTCTATAAATTTTTCATAACTATCATCTGCACATAAGTCTTTGCTGATAAAAGCTGGATTATCAAAATTATATTTTTCTAATTTTACAATTTCTTCGTTTTCGATATTGCTACATGGAACCCATACATACTGATTATTATTTTCATCTTCAATAACAAATCCTGTGTTCCATTCTCCTTCTATATATTTAAATCCTTCAAAAATATATGGTTTTTTTGATTTTTCTAAATCATAATTTAGGGAAATTTTTGAAAAATAATATTTATTTTCTTTTTTTATTTCTTTATCGAATAAATCAATCATTTCTTGAGAATTTTTAGAAAAGTTATATGCATCAATATTTAATATAATTCCATTGATATTTTTATAAATAAATTTAAGCATAATTATAATCAATATTATTGACGTTAGTACTAATATGATTTTGAAAATTTTTTTATTAATCTTTTCTTTTTTAATTAAAAATTTTTCTGAATTTTTTACAACATAGATAAAAACAAAAACAACTATAGTAAAAATTATAATTTTTATTACTGCACTTGACATTTTTATTAATATGCCCCCTAAAATTACATTTGATATTGCAATTATATAAATATTTTTTTTATTAGTCAATTGCATTTATTTCTTTTACCATCAAATCCCCAAAAATTGCATATCCTATTTCTGGATTTGAAACTAACACATTTGTTATAGCTCCTATAAATTTTCCATTTTGTATTATTGGAGCTCCAGATAGTCCTCTTATTATTCCTCCTGTTTTATTAATTAACTCTTTATCTGTTACCCTTATTAACATACTTTTATTATTATAATCATTATCTCTATAAATTTTTTCAATTTGAATTGAATATTCTTTTGCAATATTACTATCATCTAAACTACATAGGATTTTTGCTTCTCCTTCTTCTATTTCATCTCTTAATGCAATTTTTAATGCCTTAGATGTATCTATGTTTAATGCTGTTGGATTAGTTAATTTTCCGTAAACTCCAAATTTTGTGTTTTTTTCTACTTCTCCTATTTTTTGCCCATTTATTATTGTTCCTTTTATTTCCCCTGGATTTTCACTTTCTCCTTTTTTTAGTGAAATTACTTTTGAAGTTACAAGTTCACCTGTATCTATACTTATTAAACTATCCGTATCTGAATCTGTAATGCCATGTCCTAGCACTGCAAACACTTTACTTTCTGGTTCATAAAAAGTCATTGTTCCAACTCCTGTTGCTGCATCTTTTACCCATAATCCTAATTTATACTCCTTTTCATTTGTTTGAGTTGGCACAATGCTTGTTGTTATTACATTTCCATTTCTTAAAAGAGTAAGCTCTAAATTTTTGCCATTTGAGCTATTTACAACTTTTTTTAAATTATCAATATCTTCAATTTCTGTTTCATTTATTTTTAAAATTGTATCTCCTTCTTCTATGTTTGAATTTTCATATGGTTTATTTAAGATGTTATTCTTATCTTCAATTTCAGACATTCCAACAATTAATACACCGTTTGTATATAGCTTAAGTCCTATTATTTTGCCAATTGGAACAACTGACATATCTTCAATTGTTGTAATATTTATGTTTTTTAATGAAATTTTTCCAAACAAAGAAATTTCTGCATTACTTACATTTAAATTATTATTCGATGTTTTTGCAGTTTCTGTTATTTTCATTCCATATAAAGTTTTTAAGTTTAAACTCTCTCCATTTAATAAAATAATTTCTTTTGGTATCGAAAAAATGCAGGATACATAAATATATAATAAAAATAAAATAAAAATGATTAATATAAAATTTAACTTTTTCATAATTTTATATTAACCATTTATTAATTTTTTATTTATAAATAACTCTTACATATTTTATAGCATTTAGAAAAATTTCAGTTTCTTTTGAGCGATCTTTATTATCTCCTGGTATAGATGAATATGTTGTTGATTGATCTGGATTCTTATTTTGAACTTCTAGAAGTCCTATATTGAATGGTGTCTTTTTATCTTTAAAGTCATCTGGATTCAAATTTAGAGTTAAAGTAATATTTGACGGTTCATTTGAACTAATAGAATTTGGTTTTACATAATCGTCTTTAACTTCTGTTTTATCAATAAAATATTTATATCTTAAATTCTCTTTTATATTGCTAGTTTTTATTGTTTCCAAAACAATTTCAATTTGCTTAATATCATTAATATTTCTACTCGATGCCTTTGAACTGCTTTTTTGTATATCATAAATTACTTCATAACCATGTGAATCATTTATTGCATTCATCTTATACAAATTATTTTTCTCTTTACCTACAGCTATATAATAGGCCGTCCTTCTGCTGTTATTAGCAAAAAAATCAACTCTTTTTTCAATATAATTTCCATCATTCACGCAATCATAGCAAGCAAAATTTTTATGATCATATAAATATCTAGAATTATCACTACTATTTGTTTTATCATATTTAACTTCTTTAGAAGAGAATGACATATATTCAGTAATGATATTTTCATCATCATTAGTAAGTAACTTTTCACAATCTATTCTATGATACTCACTTTGCTCATCATTAAAGTTTTCTTTTGGAACATAAAAAATATTTTTTGGTGAAATAGCTATTTCATTATTAGTACTAGATACAATTTTATAATTATTATAAGTTTTTAATTTACATGGATATCCTTGCATAAATGCTACAACAGATACATTATTAAGTATTTTATCCCATTCTTCACTTAAAATTATTGGCATTTCATAATCATATGTATTAGATGTTTGCTCATTATAAACAGACATGGCTAAATTTAAATTATATTGAATAGAATTTCTTATAACATTTAATTTATGACTATAAAATTGAGAATCAACTGGTATTTCAGCAACACCAGCATAATCTAATTTTTCTTTTGAATTTTCACTGTCATCCTCACTCTTTTCTGAAGTTTCGCTATCATCACTATTTTCAGCTAAACTTTTTTCTGTATTAAATATAGATAAATTACTATTTGTAAATTTATATGTAACTTGTTCATTTCCTTTTATAGTATCATAATCTTGATTAGATATTGCAACCAAATCTGTTTCTTTTACATCTATTGTTCCTTCATTTTCTAGATTTTTATGTACCCAATCTGAAAAAATTTGTGCTTTAACATAATAAATAACTGCTGACATTTTATCTAATTCATACTGTACTGTATTAATATCACTTATAAGATCTTTTTTTAATGCTTCTATTTGTTCTGCGCTCATTTCACTAGGAGGATTTAATATTAAATCTTCTAATATATTATTTAGTTCCGTTAATTTATTTGTTAATTGCTCATATTTGTTTTCAATTCCACCCGGTAAAGTAATTGGTTCACCTGATTCTATTATTGTTTGACTACCATCGAGTTCTTTTATTGTTATAGAAACTGGATTGTTTTTTATATAATTTTCTGCATCCTCTTGACTGTAATCAAGTAAATTTATAGGATCAATATTTCCGTCTTCACTTGTAATAACTCCTTTTGGAATTAAATATCCAGATTTAGCATAATAGATATTTCCTATGGTACCTTCTATTGTGATATAGTTATCTAATGTATAAATTACTGTAATGTCAAAAAGTATTTTACCTTCTTTACTTTTTCTTTGATATCTTGCTGAATATGGCATATAAGTTTTTAATACATTTTTTGTAGTTGTTTTTGCTTCATCAATTTTTGTAGTATAAGTATCAGTACTATCTTTTTTTAAATACAACAATTGACCATAATCTTCACCAATTCTGTCATCATATTTTAAATAATCGGCGTTTGTAGCAACTTCATGTGGACAATTACCGCTAGCATCTTTATATTTGCAGTTTTCTTTTTCTACTTCACTTGAGTGTTTAAAATTATAGCTATAATTACCACTATAATCTGTATTTACTCCAACATCACCAACACTAATTGCTCTTTCTTCTGGATCAACTAGTATTTCTGGCACTTGCGTTGGTGAAGAAATATAGTATCCATCGTATAAAGTATATAAAATTGCTGGAACATATGGCTCTACATAGCCTTTACTTGCATTAGATAATCCCAAATTAGTTGCTAATGTATTAAAAAAAACATTATTGGACGCTTCTATAATCGTGCGCAAAGAATCAGACACAGAAGATAAGTCTTCATTTGCTGTATTAATTTCAAATGAAGACACTGCGTCACGTAAAGCATTCAATAATGCTGTATCATATTTATTTTGTAAAGCTATTGTATCTACTTGTAATTGTATATAATATGTTAAAACTAATATTAGAGGTATAGCAATTAAAGCAAATATTATAGCAAAATTTTGTAATTTCATCTACAACTCCTTATATTAATAAGAACCATTTGCTGTAACAACACCTGCTTGTTGTGCTGCAATAGAATATGTATCGTTTCCAGAAATTGAATAAAATACACTTCTTATTGTTTGAGATAATGTTTTATTTGTGTTTTTTACACTAACTGAAAATATATCTCCTTCTTTCATAGTATAAACACCATTTGTATTAGCTTTACTTTCTATAGCCTCAATTATTTGAGATGTATAAATTGAATAGTAAATATTTTCACCTATAACAGTTCCCTGTGTCCATGCTGATTTTTTTCCAACATTTTCATCCAATACTTTTACTTCCATTTCTACATCATACGAATTACCAGTAGCATTGATAGTTGATACTAATTCTGTATAATCTTCCATTGTTATTTTTCCGCTAGATCTTGCATTATCTACAAATTTTGCAGTAGCAGTTTGTACAGATAATTCTGCTATATCATCATTTCTTTCAGATATTGATAATAATGGAAATACAAACATTAATATTGCAGCCAAAAAAATTGCAACTATAGTTATAAGAGTGTCACTCATATTTTCCTCCTTAAAATTTTATTCTTTATTTTCTTCTTCACTTTTTTCATCTGCATTAGTTATTAACTTGTATGTTATTACAATTTTATCTTTTGGGCTATTTCCTGTTACTAGAACATCGCCTTCTTCTGTTGTCATCGTTTCACCACTCCATGAATAGCTTACAAAATTTTCTTCGAATTTGTTTTCTTTATCTTCTAATGCCTTTGCAAAGGCATTTTCTGTATAATCGACATAAGTATTGTTTATGTATCCAGCTTCACCTTTTATAAACAAATCTACTCTATATTTTACATTTTCTTTGTTTCCAAGCCATGGAGCTCCAAATAAATAATATGATTTTTTTTGATCATTATATATTTTTTTATATGCATAATTTGCTTTTTGAGTTTGGCTTTCGCTATTTTCGCCTATTGCTTTCGTATCTGCTATTGCAGATTGCACTTTTCCTTCTAAATCTAAGTCAAATATTTGAGTTAATTTAGGTCCCTTAGAATCTAATTCCTCAGTATCTGCATAAATTCTTACGCAAAAGTCCTCATTTGCATATCTATATAATGTTGGAATAATTGTATCAGCATTAACAATTCTTGTTCTTTCCATATTTTTATCGTATTTTATATTATCATAAAACAATGTGGAATCTGCATATAAAGTTAAAGTTTCTGCTAAAGAAGTTATTTGAGAAAACATATACATGGAAATAGTAAAAGCTATTACAAAAACTATAACCGCAAAAGCCATCATCATCGCATGAACTGCATCTTCCATTGCGTTGCATCCTTTCTTTCATCAATAAATATATAATAAATAATGTATCTCATAAGATATATTATTTATTATATATTTATACTATATATTTCATTGTTTTTTATTAATTCCTAGTTGCTATAGAATCTGCATCATAATATATTATAGTTGAACTAATTTTCTTTAATAGAACATATTTTTTATATCATATTATTCCAAGATAGCAAATGTTATCTTGGAATAATATAAAATTTATAACTACCTTCAACTATTTTTCACTAGAACTTGTTGGTGGTACATAATAAATTACTACTGAACTAATTAATCCTGTTTCTGTATATCCAAATTCTACATAATATTTATGTTTTGTAGAAATAAAGTTTCTTGCCTTTCCTAAGGCATTGATATAATTATTCATTTGGCTAGCATCTGAATTAGTATATGCTATTTTTCCAAAAGATTTATCTGTACAAGTATCAGAAACTTTTCCATCTCCACCTTTATCAGGATCACCTGTTTTATCTGTAAAAACAACAGTTGGAACTTTTGCAGGTTCCTCTGTATATGTATTACCATTAGCAATTAATCTTCCTAATAGAGATTTTACTTGTGAACCTACTTGGCTTGCATCATAAGATGAAAAATTACTGTTAAAAGCCTCAATTTGTTGTGATGACATATCTGTTAATGCATCATTTACTTGTGATTGAGCTGAGGTAAATATAAACATACCTATAGCTATGATTAAAATAGCTAATAAAATTGCACCAGCTATTAAAAGTGCTTTAGAAGCATTCTCCATAACTTCTTCCTCCTTAAATTTATAAATTTGTATTTTATTTTAAAATTAACTAGATATCATTTTTTTCTAGTTTAACATTAAAAACTTTAGTAATCTTTAGCTTCAAATGTCATTGATGCTATTCTTCCTGTTTTTTCATGATATTTTACATCTGTACATTTAAAACTAACTTGTCCAAAATATGCTACGAAAGAATTCATTCCTAAACTATTAATTCTTTCCATTCTATATGTTGTTTCGTTTATTATCATGGTTACATATATTTCAATGCTATATTCATCATCCAAAACATATAAACCTTCTTCATCTTTTGCAATCGAATATTTATCGTTGTTGCTTATTGCTTTATTTATTAAAGTTGTTATATCTAATCCATTTAAATTATCTTTATTATATTTTTCATATGCTAAATTAAAATTTGCAATTTCTTGTTTTTGCTGTTGCAAATTTTTATAATTTACAACAAAAAAAGTTAAAATTACGATTATTATAATTAGCATTAAAACCAAGATTTTCTTCATAAGATACCTACTTATATTATATCATATTTTCTTTTTTTTTACAATAAATAAGATTTAATCTATTGCTTTTATTTATATTAATTATCATTCCAAATATCATTCCATTCTGGATTTTTATACATTTTAAATTTCATACTATCAACTTGACCATTTGACTTTTTATAGACAATTCCGGTTATCGTCATTTGTACATTTAAATAAATATTTGTAAATTCTTTTATTATTAGTACTATCCAAATGGGTATTTGATAATTTTCCAGTGCCATTAGGTTCTTTTCCTTGAATTGATTCTAACGTTTCTGAAGCTAGTCTATAAATTGATATTACATTGCCCCTGCTAGAAGACCTCTGTTTATAAATTATTTGATTTTTACTTAAACTTGGATTTTCTTCATTAATGGTATTAGGAATTATAAACTTTGCTCCATCAATTAATTCAATTTCTATTTGTACCGCATTTGTATTATCATAATATTTGATTTCGCTATCGTCTTTTCCGATACTCGTTTTAGTAGCTTCATTAATGCTAAATGCTAAATTGCAAACAGAAATCATATCCATAATAGTATTATTATCTCTATTATATTGTTCAAATTTAGAATTATATAATTCTAATTGATTATTCTGTTGTTTTTGGTCATAGGCTTCATTTATTTTAGAACCTTCTCTAAACACATACACAAAAATGGTAATTATCATAACTCCTATTATTGTTGTACCAGCAATAAGTAAAGCCTTTGAAGCATTTTCCATTACTAACTCCTCTACTAATTTTTACATATTCTTCTTTATATTTCACTAAAAGATATTTTGTTAACTCTTCCAGTTTGGGGATTATAGTCTATTCCATCGCATCTAAATTTTCTAGATTTAAAATCATATAACGCTGTTTTCCAAACAACAGTACTCCATTTTCGTAAACTAGAAGAATCCGGGTTTTTTATTGTAACCTTAAGATCGAACTTTGATAAATTTATTAATCTATATAATTCTCCATTTGTATCAATTTTATCATCTTTTAGTAAAGACAATTCATAATATCCATCTTCTGCATTTCCTATATCACCTACACGATATGTCCTAGTATATAAGCTTTCATCTGTTTTTCCAAAAATTTTTGAAAGATATGCTGATCTTTCCTTTTTTATTGAGTCTTGTGATTTAGAAAGAAGAGATATAATATCTCCTATTTTAACTGTATCTCCATCATTGGTTTTAATTTGTTCTTTATTACTTCCTCCACTTGCTTCACCATTTCCTGAATTTATATAATAAACTTCTAAGCTCTCTTCTAGATAACCTCGCTCATCATTATCATATGTACCTTTAAGTTCTTTTAGTTTAACACATACATCTATTGCAAATTCCTTCTTTTCTCCATACTTAGTTCCAGAAAGCCATCCACCTTTGTAGTCTCCTCCATCTTGAGTATTATCTTCATCTTCTTCAACATACTTCTCGTCAAAATTTACAACTTTATTTAAACATGAAATAACATCTGTTCCATACATGGCACTTTTTTCATAGACTTCATATTCTTGATTAAATTTTGCTAATTGCTCTTTAGATTCAGTATCATCTTGTTGTTGTGGCCATTGGCTAACACCAGCAAAAAAACTTGCAATTAATGACATTATAATTACAGCTAGTAAAACTCCTCCTGCAATTATTAGTGCTTTTGAAGCATTTTCCATATATTTTACCTTTCTATATTTTTACATCTTCTACATCATCTTTTGCATACTTGAGAATGCAGATGTCATACTTGTTAAACCTATTGCACAAAGTGGAACAATTAAGTATCCAACAAAAAGTAAAACCATTGGTGCAAATCCTATAACTCTACCTATCATAGATTTTTTAGAAATTGTTCTTTCATTTGATTCTTTTCTTTTTTCTTGGTGATATGCTCTTTCTGTGTCTAGCTCATCAAAAGCTTCTTTAATTGGTATTTTTTCAACAGCAGCTTGTAAGCTTTCAATTAATCTTATTAATTGTTGGAATGATATATCATTTTTTAATTCCTCTAAAGCTTCCCAAGGTCCGCTTTCATAGTTATTAACGCATTTTGTAATTGGCTCTTTAAATATGTTTGCATATCTTTCAAGCCATTCTAATATCATTTCAACATTAACTCTTTCAATTTTCATAAGCATTAATATAATTGTTTGGAACTGCATTACCTCGTTTTCCATATCCATTTGTCTCATAATTTTTTGGAAAATTAAAAGCCAAACTGGTCCTTGATATGCAATAACCATTATTACTAATGCTATTAAAATTTCAAACCATTTTATGTATTCTGATTGAACTATTTGTAATTTTCCCCAGATTCTTTCTGTAATTGTATCTAAGTCTTCTGGAGAGCTATCTCCATATTCATCAGATTCAGCAATTTCTTCTTTTAAATCTTCCTGAGTAACATCATAGTCATATTGGAATTTTCTTAAGAAAACATTATCTTTTTCAGTTGTTTCCATTGCCTTCTTTTCTTGAGATTCACTCATTGTACCTAAAAGGTCATAATCTGATGTTGGCTCTGTAAATTGGAAATTAATTGCTATTTTATGCGCAGCAAACAAAATAATTAATGAAACAACAAATCCAACAACTGATGCCATAATTCTGTTCATATATAGCCATTCCATTTTTAATTTTGATGCTGAATCTTTTAAAAGTTTAACAATTTTTCTATATTCTTTTGTTCCATTTTTTGGAATAAAATAGTCTACAAATTTTTTAACTAATTTCTTTTTATATAATTTTGCCTGCCATGGGTTTTCCATGTTTGCAGCAGTGTTTACACTACCATTATCTTTTAATTTTCTTGTAAGTATATAGCATAAAAATGTTATTATAATTAATGCAATTTGCATCATGAAACCACCAGTTCCATTATAGAACTGTCTTGTAAAAGAGAATTGTCCTACAGCCCAGTTTTTTACTGTATCCAAAAATAGAATTGGAAGTGCAGCAATCATAGACAAACTTTGGAACACATAGTCTAATTTATCTCTTTTTAAAATTTCAATTTGCATTTCTTGTGTAATATTGTTTAAGTTTTTTAAATATAAAGATGCACCATCTTTATCTTTTCTATCACCAAATTCTTTTGTTAAGTAAGAAACTCCAGCAAACTCTTTTAAGTAGCTATTTGGTGCTATATCATAATATTTTTCAAGTTCTGTTTCAGGATCATCTGAAATTAAAACTTCATAAATTTTTTCTGCTTGTCTTGATACTTCTTTTTCATCATCTTGTGCTACATCATAAATTGCTTCCTCAACCATATTAAATTCGTGATAAGCATGTCTTATTTCTGAAAAGAAGTCTAATTGTTCTCTTAATAATTTGTTATCTATTCCATCAACCATACCTTCAAGTAAGGTCTCAATAAAGAATATCTCAAATAATAGAATTGAAGACATTACTAAATAGTTGTTATGTGTCATGTATATAACTACACCAGTAAGAGGTATAACTATAAGAACTGCTTTGAACATAATGCTAGCAACTTGTTTTCTTGTTACATATTCATCTTCTAGATTTATAATTTCTAGTCTTCTTCTAAGTTTTAAAGCATATCTTCTTAATATTGGGTTTTTTGTACATATAATGTAGAATTTTTGAAAGAAAACATCTAAACTTAGTGCTGTATTTCTTGTACCTTCTACTAATTTTCTTGCATATTTAGTATTACTTCCTTGCAATTTTTTATTAATTACTAAAAATATAATTAATAATAGTGCAAAAACACCACCAACTCCAGCAATTAAATACTTTAAAATGTCTTGTGACATGTAATTTTCACACCTCTTTTCTATTTAAGAGTTATTCTTCTTCATCTAAATCAAAATTTTTTAGTTCTGTTGGTTTTCTTTGAACATTATTTCCAGATGCGTTTTGTGGTTTTACGTTCTGGTTTCTATCTAATATTGGTCTTTTTTTCATCACTGGTCTATTTTGACCTGTCATATTTGTTTTTTGTATGTGTGGTCTTTGTTCTGGTCTTACAGTTCCTGAACCAGAATTTACTCCAACTGAGCCACTAGATGTAGCAGTTGCAGTAGCTTTCATTTGAGGTCTATTTTCTCTTGGAGAGCCATCACTTGAAGCATTAGCACTTTCACTAGGTTTAGCTTTGTTCATTTCTGATGCCTTAAATGTTTCTTTTTTAGCAGATTCTTCTGCGGCAACAGCTGACTCAGATTTTATTTCTTTTCCATTTTCATCATAAGCAACTAGTTTTGGAGGTTTAATTCCCCAGTTTCTTTCTAGAAATGCGTCAAATTCTTCAACGTCTGTATCGTTCATGTTTTCTCTCATACCTCTAATGTTTTCATCAGAAATAGGATTTGTTAAAACATATGAATCATCAACGAATTCTAGTATGTTACGATATTTATATAATTCTCTGTTTGTTTGTTTTGTAAAGAATATTGTTGCATTATCGAAAAATTTATCAAATTTTCCTTCTAATGTTTTTTCTTTTCTATGATCAAATGTATACTCATTTTTCTCTTCTACTGGTATACATTCTGTAATTCTTTCTATGTAACGTCTACCTCTAAAGTCTTTTATTAAGTGAATATCAAAGTTTAAAACTTGAACAACTTGCTCTTCTGCTGTTTTTTCATCTTTGAAAACACCAGTTCTTAACATTGAGTTACGAAGTGCTGTAACTAAGTTTGGAAATGTTTTAGCGTGGTGAGTAAATAATGTAAATTTAGATGCAACCTGTGCAGATTGAATCATCCAAGATGCTACGGGGTCTGTTGCAACCTCACCGATGATATTAACAGAACCATCTGTTTTCTTCTGAACGTCCAAACAGTCCTGACCAGAAATTGTTTCAGTTTCACGCATTGATACGATGTTTCTTGTTGGATATATTTTTCTTAAGTGAAGCTCGAATGCAGTTTCTGTAATACGAAGGTTCATTGTTTCATATATGTTTTCTATCATAGCCATAAGCATTGTTGTTTTTCCGGCAACCTTGCTCTCCAGTTAGTGCTATAATTCTCGCTCCTTTTACTAAGAATTTTAATAATTCTATTGTTTCTTCTTTTCCATCAAATTTAACTATTTGTTCAAGAGTAGCTCTCTTTACGTCGAACTTTCTTACGAAGAATGCCCAAGTTTCGCACATGCTTGGTCTAACAACAACGACACGGGAACCATCTTTCATTTCATTGATTTTATAACCGTTTGTATCAGATAACTGACCTGGGTTATTATATTTATAAATGTTTTGACATACTCTTTTTAATTCTGCTTCTGTTCCAAAAGATAAAAATGCTAAACGTATAGATTTACCTTGGAAGAATATCCAAATAGCATCGCAGGCTCTTGGTATTTTTGATTCCATTGCTTGTTTTAAATAATCACTGTCTGTTTGAGCTACTTGGCTTAAGAATGATTCAGGTAGACCAGATGTACCACCAGAAACGCCATCTATGTTCATATCTCTGATTTCATCTATACTACTGAAACCTTTATATTTTTGATATATTCTTTGAACAACTACTTCTAGTTTATCGTTAAAATCTAATTGAAATTGTTCTTTTTGGTATATTTCATCTATTTCCTCGTTTGTTATAACATAACAAGGTTTTGATTCGCCTTCAACATATTTTAATCTAGCCAAATCATATTTTTTAATAAGTTCTGTTAGTGCTTCATATCCAAATGTTTTTTTGTATTCGTGTATTAAAACATCAAATTTATCTTGTGCAGTAAGAAGTGATGGTGTATCAAAAGATATTGCTTTTGATATGTTTGTTTCATCAACTCCATATTCTTTTGAAAGTAGGTCATAGATTAATTCTTTAACATACTTTTTATCGTTAACATCGCCATATGTACAACCTTTTAGAGCCTTCTTCAATTCATATTTTTTGGCTCTTCTTCTTTTTAACTCTTCCTCAGATAAACCAATATCGTAAAGGTTAATTTTTGTGATTTCATCAAGTCTTTGCTTTACAAACTTAATCATTTTATCTAATGTATAAGTTTTGTCATCAACTTCTAAACCTTCAACCATTTCGTTTTTATTCTTTTTAATCATGTGTACAATAGCAGCTACTGCAACTACTAATACAACGAATATTAAAGCGATATTTGCTATATTCATTAAAGGCTCCTCCCTTTAAAACTTTTGTATTTTATACGTTATATTTTAATTCTTCTAATTTATCAATTATTGTTTGGCAAGCATGTTCAACTGAATTTTTAAACATACCATCTCTATCATTTGGTTTTGCTGTTGTTAATCTATTTTTTAAGAAATAGCTTCCTACACTAGCTTCTGATGCCATTCTTAAGTAAGTTGAATTATATGGTATTGTAGGAATTTCTTTTTTTTCTCCAATGTGTTTTGTAAGATTTTTTGAATTGTATACTGCATCACTATCTGAATTAGAAAGTAATGGTATTATTTTCTTTTTATCTAGTATATCTTTATTTTCATTTAAAATTTTTACATATTCATTTGCTTGTTTTAGGTTTTTTGTAAAGTTATAAACTATTATATTTGATTCTTCTAATAATAGTTTTGTTGTGTCATATTTTAAAGTTTTTTCCATATCTACAAAAACCATATCATAAAACCTATTAGCTGTTTTTACTAAATCATTATAGTGTATTAATGCTTT
The DNA here is from genome assembly GCA_947601495.1 of uncultured Clostridia bacterium. Classification (GTDB taxonomy): domain Bacteria; phylum Bacillota; class Clostridia; order TANB77; family CAG-508; genus Scatovivens. The sequence continues at coordinate 87,906 of CANQGE010000002.1, forward strand.
AGTAAATTCATCTGGTGCACTTGTTTTTAGTCCGCACAAAACGTCTAATCTTCCATTAAAAACAACTCTAGTAAAGTTTTGAATTATTTCTGGAGTAATTTTGTTGCTTGCTACTGCACTAAGTAATCCTTCTGCTCCAGAAGATATATCTAATTTTCCTTTATTCAATTTTTTTAGGATGTCTTGCTTATCTCTTATTTCCCAAAAACATCTTTCCATAGTGTCATCATCAAAAGTAGCATCTATAAGTAAAATTCTATAGTTATGTTCAACAGCCATATGTGTGGCTATTGCGGAAATTGATAAGGTTTGACCTGTTTCTTTTTTACTTCCACTCCAAAAACCAATTATCGCCATTAAAAACTCCTCCAGACTAATTTCTCTCTAAAAGATTCATTGCTTTTTTAAGCTCGCCAGGTTTTGCTACATTCATTATTTCCATAAGATAACTTAAACCTTCCATATATTGTTTGCTTAAGCCAGCAGTTTGAATTCTTTCTGCTCTTTGATTAGCATATAATGCTGTTTGATCACCTTGATCAAATGGAAAGAATATTGTTTCACCTTTCCATTCAACATTTAAATCTTTAGAAAGAAAATTTATATATTGATCTTCTTCTATTAACATATTTTTTGAGAAAAGAATTTTTTGAACGTCTACTTTATTTTGCATTTTTTTAAATATTTGTAATCCTCTTCTTAAAGAATATAAATCTAATGAAGTAATAAAGAAATGTCTGTCATTAGGCTTTATTTCAAAATTACTATATCCTTTGTATGAGTCGATATTTACTAATGCATAGTCATAGTTAAATTCTGCACCATCTTTTAAATCGCAATATTCCTTAATTTGAGCAAAGTTTTCAAATCCAACAGCAACATCTACTTTTTCGAATGATGTTATATATCGTTTTGCTGGTTTTACCTTAGGGACAATATATCTTGTTTTTTGTAAAGAGGTACTATCTATAACTATAATCTTTTTTCCTGTAAAATCTAAAATTTTAGCAATATAAAGTATTAAATCCGCTTTATCATAACTTCCCATAAAAGCGATTTTTTCCATTAGTACTCACTATCCTCCAATTTTATCTTGTGTATCCAACATCCTCTGATCCTTCAAGGCTTTCAACAAATTCTTGTCTTGCAGATCTAACTGATTCAATTTCACTTGAATTTCCTGAACTTACTAAAGAAGGTTGACTTTCTCTATTTGGGTCTAGTGCTGGTTCAAAGTATTTTGTTCTATTGTCAGCAATATATTTTGCCCATAAGTTCTTTCTAGCTTCTTCTGTTATGTTAGGGTCTGTATTAATTAATGTTAAAACATCACCACTTACTGTATAGTTTGGTATTGAAGCATTTTGTAATCCTGCCTCAACATATTGAATTGCATAAAGCTTTGAACCTGAAATTGTGTATGATTCTACAATAGCATTGTTTAATGTTAATATTTCTTCTTCTGTTAATTCTAACCACAATGATTGTACATTTGTTCCAACAACAAGTTTCTTAGATAAAACTATGTAATCTTGACCATTTGGTAAAGATAATCTTATGTCTATGTAATCACCATTTACTAATTGTGATGGTAGAACAATCATATTATATTCTTGAATTCTTGTTGTATCTGTTCTTTCGTTTTCTACATCATTTACCATGTTTTTTGTTACAATTGTTCCAGCTGGAACATCTATTTTCATAGTTAATGTCTTTTTCTTTTCTGCGCCCTTATCATCTAACTTTGTAACTACATCTCCATCTTTATTTACGTATTCCCAATCATCTGCACTTATTACTTCTGCTTGATTTACATTTGTTCTAACAGTTGCTGTTGTAAAATCTTCATCAAAATTAACTTCTTCTCCTGACTTTAAATCTCTAGAAGCAACAACATATGATTTTTGCAATGCTTCTATTTCTCCAAGTTGTGCTTTTGTATTTTTTACTTGCATTAGCAAGAATACTGCAACTGCTCCCATTATTATTAGTGCTACTAAAAATCCTATTAAAAATGATAATCTTGCTCTTCTTTGCATCGGATTAACTGCCATGATAAATTCCTCCCTTTATTACAGAAAATTCTTTTTTTATATTTATTTTGAGACTATTTTTTCTCATACCATTTATTTTATTCTACAATAATTGCCCTTCAAAATCAATAAACAAGCGTAGTTGTAATGAAAACTTATTTTTTCTGTAACTTTATTGTTACATTATTTTAGTACATATTTTTTTATTGCTTCCAGCACCCCTTCAGAGTTGTTATCAGCAACAACTGCGTCTGCTATTTCCTTCATTTTTGGATTGCTGTTTCCCATTACTACACCAAGGCCTGCGCCTAAAATCATTTCTTGGTCATTAATATTATCTCCTATTGCTATTACTTCTTCTTTTTTTATGTTTAATCTTTCTAAAAGATATTCTATTGCTGTCCATTTATTAACATTTTGATTAGTTATTTCTGTGTAGTAATATTGGATATCTACATCTTCAGTTCCATCTTTTATTTTCTTCCTAGACATATAAGCAACTTCTAATACATCTATTCCCTCTATTTCTTTTAATTTTTTCATAATACTGTTAAAAATAAATTTAGATTCATCACACACTGTAATTTTTAAAAATCTATCTTTTGAAGACTGTTTTATATATTCTTCTATGTTTTGTACTATGTTTATATGAGTTCTTCTTTCCTCAACTTTTTTTATGTTTTCTTTATGATAAAATAAAATATTATGACTCAAAGAGCTTGCTATAACTTCATCTTCTGTATATACATTATAAAAAAAGCTATTAGCTTCACAAATTCTAGCAATTTGCAAAACTTGTTCTTTGCTTAAAAACCTATCATATAAAATTTTTTGATTTTTAATATCAAAAACAGCAGCACCATTCCCAGAAATTAAATAATTATCTATGCCAAGTTCTACGGCTATGCTTTCTGTTGAACTAATTGGTCTTCCAGAAGCAAGCACTACTTCCGTTCCTTGATTTTTAGCTTCTTTTAAAGCTTTTTTTGTATTTTCTGAAACTTCTCCAAAAGAATTAAGTAATGTTCCATCTAAATCTATTGCCATTAACTTGTACATATACGTTCTCCTTTATATTATATTCGTTTTTTATTATATCATTAAACTTTTTTTTGACAATATGATTTTATGTATTTAAATATGTCATTTTAGTTTCAAAATTTTAAAAAAAATAACTTTTAGAATAAAAAAGTTAAATAATTTTGTCTTATAGTATAACTTTTATTATTGTATATGTTGTAATAAGTTTTATGCTTATAAAGTAAAAAGGCGAGATAATTCTCGCCTCATTACTTAATTTAGAACAAACTTATTTATTTGTCATTTGGTTTTCAGCTTGTTCTATTAATTTTTTAACCATGTTACCACCGATTCTACCAGCGTCTCTAGCTGATATATTTCCGTTATAACCGTTTTTTAAATTAACACCAACTTCACTAGCAACTTCATATTTGAATTTTTCTAATGAATCCATAGCTTCTGGAACTACGTTTTTATTACTTCTTGCCATTCTAATTCACCTCCGAAATTAATAGTGGATTCTACTTTGTTTTAACAAATTGCTTCACACTATTCATTGTTTTAACAAATTGCTGTATGCTATTTGTTTAAAAGCAAATTACTTTTGTTTTAAGCCATTCGCTATATGCTATTTGCTTAATATCATAAATTGCTTGAAAAATAAATTAATTATAAAAATAATTAATTCATTTTCAATATATATATTGTGTAAATTAGATTTTTTTAAACAAGTAATTTTTGGAAAATAAAAAAGGAGAAAGTAAAAACTCTTCTTTTAAAGAAGAGTTTTTTAGTTCTGATTCTGTTAAAAAATTTACTCATTGATTTTGAATTAAACTTCTGGTTCAACTAATCCATAGTTGTTGCTATCTTTTAATTTAAAAATTACATTTACTTTTCCTGTATCTACATTAACAAATGTAAAGAAAATATTTCCTTTTCTTTCTTTTAATTTTATTTTTGCATCTTCTATTGAAATTGGTTTAAGATCATAAGCTATTGATTTTATAACTTCTTCTTCAACTTGCTTATCTAAGTTCATTCCATCAATGTTCATTTGTTTTAAAGAAGAATCTTTCATCATTTTTTCTTTTCTCGCTTTTGTTTTTCTAATTTGGCCTTCAAGAATATCTATATCTTTATCTATTGATGCATATAAATCTCTATCTTCTGTAACAGCTTTATAAGAAAAACCTTTGACTGTAACATACATTTCTGCAATTTCAGAAGATGCGTTTTCTTTCTTTATTGTAACTGTTACGTCTATATTTTCATCTGCATAATATTTTTCTACTCTAGTTAATTTTTTTGCTACATAATCTTTAATTGCTTCTGTAGCTTTTAATTCTTTTCCTGTTATAGTAATGTTCATAATAATCACTCCTTTTTATTTTTGTTTAGTAAAACTATTATATAAGTAAATGCATTATTTTGCAAGTAAATTATTTTTATTATGCTTCTCCGCATTTTGAAAGATTTTGAACATATTTTATATTCTTTAAAGCATTTTTACTCAGTTTAAAATGTTTTTATTCTTTCTTTTATTCTTCTGCTATGTTTATAATAACTTTATAAGTGACGCGCAGCGACCAAACGAAGCGTAAGCGGAGTGCGATTGGAGCAATCTTTATTTGAGTTTGAATTTTTTTCTAATTAAAAGAAGATTGCGACAGCAAGTCACGAGTTAAAGTTATTATAAATATAGCAGAAGAAGTAAATGAATAAAAAATACATTTTCAAAAGCAAGCAAGAAATGTATTGGCGTAAATAAATTGAATTCATCACTTACAAAATTTTCTCTAGCTTATATTCCTTTTCTAATTTCTCATTTAAATAAACATTCGCTATTAGTTCAAGTTCTTTTCTGCAATTTTCTGAAAGCTCAAAAGAAAAAATTTTTTTAGGATCTGCTTTCATAATGTAAATGAGAGCATTTCTTGTAGGGTCACTTAATTTTAAACTACCTGTATCTTGTTTAGCACAAGAGCTACATTTGCAACCATTATCTTTTATGCTAAAAAAGTTTAAGTTTTCTTTTGTTTTGCAACTAACACATTCTGTTATGTTTGGTGCAAAGCCTAAAATTTTAAGAAGTCTCATTTTAAAAACAGATGTTATGAAATCTAAATTCTTGTCTGTTTCTGAAATCATATATAAGGTGTTTAAAAATAATTTTAGAGTGTTAAAAGAATTTTGATTTTCTGTTGTTACATCATTTATTATTTTAGTTATATATGAAGCATAAGTTAGTTTATCTAAATCTGTTCTAATGTTATAAAACATTTCTATAGTTTCACAAGAATTTATTGTGTATGTATCTGAGCCTTTGAATAGCATATATTCTCCAAAGCATAAAAATTGGGTACCGCTAAGAAGAAGACTTTTTGGTCTTCTAGAGCCTTTTGCACTGCACCCAATTTTTCCTAAATTAGGGGTTAAGATTGTAAGCATCTTATCAAAATCCCCCATATTATTTTCTGCTATTACTATTCCATTTACCTTTACTTGTTTCATTTAATACTACCTTCATATTTTCTTCTATATTCTCTACTTCTTTAAATTCCAAGTAGGAATTTATGTTTCCAGTTTGTTTAAAAGTATTCCACGCTAAATTTTTTATCATGTTACTTCTTTCTCCTTCTTGAATTTATCTTTTGTAATTTTAGAAGATTTATACTGGTATTTATTTTAATTTAAATTTATTTACTATATTATCTTTTTCTTGCCAATCTTCCTTTACTTTAACCCAAACTTTTAAATTTACTTTAGTTCCAAGCATTTCTTCAATATCTTTTCTTGCGAAGCTGGCTATTTTTTTCAAAAGATTTCCACCTTTTCCAATAATTATTCCTTTATGTGATTCTCTTAAGCAATATATTGTTGCATCTATGTCGTGAATTTCTTCTCCTTTAGTTGTTGTTCTTTCTTTAAAACTTTCTATTTCAACATAAATGCCATGTGGCACTTCATCTTGCAAGAAAAGCAAAGCTTTTTCTCTAATTATTTCTTCTGAAATTTGCTTTACAGTTTGGTCTGTGTATTCATCATCTGAATAATATTTTGGTCCTTCTGGTAAAAGATTTACTAGTTCTTTTATTAAATCCTCTGTTCCTGATTTCTTTTCAGCTGATATTGGCAATATAGCTTTAAAATTATATTCTTTACTATAAATATTTATAAGGTTTAATAGGTCTTGTTTTTTTACTAAATCTATTTTGTTAATTACTAAAATGCAAGGCTTTTTGCTTTCTATTATTTTGTCTAATATTCTTCTATCTCCTCTGCCAATTTCTTTTGATGTTGCTTCAATTAGAAAAACAATTACATCTACTTCTGAAAACATACCAAATGCAGTTTCCACCATAGTTTTGCTAAGCTTGGTTTTTGGTTTATGTATTCCTGGTGTATCTGTAATTATTATTTGATAATTTTCATCATTTAAAATTGCTTTAATGGCAGTTCTTGTGGTTTGAACCTTGTTTGCTGTTATTGCTACTTTTTCTTTAACTAATGCATTTAATAAAGTAGATTTTCCAACATTAGTTCTCCCCACTAAAGAAACAAAGCCTGATTTGAATTCTCCCATATTTTTCCTTTTCTTGTTATTGCGTTTGTTTTCTATATTATGTGTTTTTTTAGTATGTTTTATTTTTATATTTTTTTGCTCTTTCTATTTTATTCTGTAATTGAAACATCTGCATCAATTGGACACACATTAACCCATGTGTTTCCATCATTTACATTTATTTCATTACCTTCTAAATCTACATATTTTGTTTGTTCTTTTCTATCTGTTTTGTTGCATTTAATTTTTATTGCCTTACCATTTGTTATATAATATCCATCAAGCTCGCCAACTGTTACAACATCTTGCCTTCCTTTATTTTCTTTATCATCTAAAGTATAGTTTCTAGCAAATGTTATTATAATGTTTTTTGTTGTAACATCTTCTTTTGAAATTTCTTCTGTCATTTTTTTATTTTTTGAATATCTTGTATATCTTTTTGTTTCTGGATTATATTCATATTTAACTTTATGACCTGTTGCATAAGGTATTGTTATGTTATTTGCAATAATTGCATCAGGGCCATCTAAATTAACCTCTTCTGGAACATATTTTAAAACACTTTCTTTTTCAGAGGTTGTAGCATATTTTTTATCTTCAGCAATTTTCAAAATTGATTCTGTGTTTGTATATGCATTGTGTGGAGCTTTTTTATGTTTTACTCTCCAATATAGAGAAGTGGCGGTTTGTGGTTTTCCAGTATCATAAACTTGTCCATTTATATTATTTATTCCAAATAATGCCATATCTCCTTGAGCTTGAGGGCTCATTCCAAGATGTGCATAAATAGCATCATTTTCCATAGCATAGTCTAAGAAATAATGTCTTGAACTTCTAATTGGTCCCACAGACTCTGCATTTACTCCTTTAAATAATGCCATTAATCTAGTTTCTCCACCTTCAACAATTATTTCATAAATCATATATGCTTTATCAATTGAAGCTTGTGGCTGTGCATTTGTGTTGTTATCTATCATAAATGCAATTGGTCTTGCATTTCCGTTAAAAATTTTAATTTGTGGTTTTTCTGGTTCTACTGGCTCAGGTGCCTCTTCTTCCACATCTGCTTTTGAAACACTGTCATCTATTGGTGTTTCTTTTTTTGAATTACGCGTTAATAAAAAAGTTGGAACAGCAATTAATATTACAATTACTACTATAATTATAAATTTTTTCATAAGTACCCCCAAAACTATTTTTATTAGTTTATTTATAATAAAATTTCTATTATTTTTTCTAGTTTATTATTTTTTATTAACTTAATATTTATTTAACAAAAAGATTTATTATTTTAGGTAAAAAAATTAATACTCCTATTATAACAGAAAGTATTGAAACAATGAGCACAGCGCCTGATGCAACATCTTTTGCTATTTTTGCTTTTTCATTGTATTCTTCTGTATATAAATCTACCACTTCTTCTACTGTTGTGTTTATAAATTCAGCAAATAAAACTATAAAAATAATGAAAATAACTATTATTAATTCTATTAAACTAACTTTTAATAATATACTAGCTAGTATTGCCAATAGTGCAAAAACTAATTCTATTTTTATGTTATTTTCATTTTTTATAACAAATTTTATTCCATTAATTGAATTTTTGAGAGCCTTTAAAAAATTTTGATTTTTCCACTTATTTTTCATTTTAACCTCAGAAATAAGCTTATTTTAAAATTTGAAACCGTGCTTAACTTTTAGTTCTTAATTTCTAATATCTTAAATTTTTAAACTTCTAGTTTCTTAATATGTTTAAGCTTTCTAATACTTTTTCTTCTTTTTCTCTCATTTGTTTTTTATCTGATTCTTCTATGTGATCTTCTCCCATTAAATGATAAAAACCATGAACTATCATATATGAAAGCTCTCTCTCAAAGCTATGACCATATTCCACAGCCTGTTCTTTTACTCTATCTACAGAAATTACTATATCTCCTAGAACTTCTTCATGTTCTAGATTTTTCAAATTTGGTATTTCTTCTTTTTCAAATATAGGAAAAGAAAGCACATCTGTTTCTTTATCTATATTTCTATATTTTTTGTTTAAATCTCTAATGTTTTTAGGTGTTGTTAAAGTAATGCTCATATATAAATTAGAATTTTGTAAATTTTCAATTTCAAAGCATTTGCTCACAACTTTATTTATTAATTCTTCACATTCTATATTTTCTTTTAAATCTAAATACTCTATTTCTACAACTTTTTTCATTTATATTTATCCTTTTTTAATAAAGTGTCCATTAAATTCTCTAGAAGGAGCACCTTTTACAACTCTCATTGCACCTAATGCTACTAATTTATTTTTATAGAATTTTCTAACTTCAGCATATTTTTCATATTCATCTGCTGTGTCGTGTAATTCTCTTTTTAAAGATAATATTTCTTTTTGATCTGAAGATTTTGTTTTGCTATATGCATCCCAGAACTTTTTATATGCGTCTCTTTCTTCTGGTTTGTCCCAATAAATTTTTGTTGATAATAATTTTACATTATAGTCTTCAATTAGTTTTAATAAAAGTTTATAAACTGCTTCTTGCTTTTCTTCTGTAAGTGCTGTAGAAATAAGATTTCTTGTATCTTTTAAAAGTTTGCTATAACATTGTTCTGCTGCAACTAATGGCAAACTATGTGTGAATAGAACTCTACTTAAGCCAAGCAAAATCATATTCTTTTCAAGGAAATCTTTTTCATCTAGTTTTCCTACACTAAATTTTTCATATTCTTCATATTCTTTTAAAACTTTAGCATATTTTTCTGTTCCTTCAACTCTAAATTTTATAGGTAAAATTGTTTTTATATAGTCTTCTAAAGTTTCAAATATTTTTTTGTAAAGATCTACTTGATTAATTCTTTTTGCAAGCATTCCATCTGCTAGTTTTACAGAATAATTTTTTAATATGCCTTTATATATAGAATCCATTTTTTCTACATATATTGGTTCAAATTTTTTAACTATTTTTTCTTTTTTGTTTGCAGTTAAGCCATCGTAGTCTAAATCTATTAAGAATTTTTGCTTTCTATATTTGTATTCTAAATATTCAGTGTCTTTTAAATGAACAACATTATAATAATTTGCTAAGGCATCTTTCTCAAAAACAGAAGCCATATGATTTTTAACTTTTTTGTAGATCGAATCCATAATATATTTATCTATTGATTCTAAATATAGTGTGTAGCTTTCATCATATCTGTTTTGAAGTTGATCTTTTTTGCTAACATCTGTTATATTTTCAGCATTTTTTACTTGCTCAAAATATTTAATAACACTACTTCTTTTTATGTTTATCATCATTCCGTTAATACCTATTTTTGTAGGTGTTAATAATTTTGTTAATGTACTAGAAACTTTACTAAAAAAAGTTGTGTCATTAGAAAGTACTCTCAAACCTCTTTCTTCAGCCATTTTATTCCCTCCTATTATAATTTTGTTTTTATTCCAATTTTTTCTCTAAGTCTATATTCTAATTTAACATTTATTCCATCGGGCTCTACTTCTACGTTTATATTTCTATTTTTGTTTTCTTCTTCATATTTAGAAATTTCAAATTCTTGTTCAAGCTCTTGCTCTAGCTCATTTTCTATTTTTTGTTTTAGCTCTTCCTCTGAATAACTTTTGCTTTCGTTTTTTAGCTCTACATATCTAGTTGTTTTTATTTCGATTGGAAGATAAAAATTAGAAAAAAACTTTACTTTTTGATTTGCCACTATTGTATCATAATTTTCGAATTTTGAAACCCCTTTATTTAAATTTATTTTAAATTTATTTATACAAATTTCGTTTTTTTTCTGTTCGTTTCCAGTTTTTACTGTAATATTTTGCACAAACTCCTCTTTTCTCTCTTTTGTGCAGTAAATTTCGCCAAAAACATCTGCTTCTGCATGAACATTTCTTACTCCCATATTTTCTCCTTCCATAACTCCCTCAACTAGAATATCTCCTTTTTTTACTTCATCTCCCACATCTACTCTTGCTGTTCCGCTTTGAACAACAATTTTTGAAATTACAGCATCTTTGCTTGCCACAATATTGCACATTTCATTTTTATCAATAATCTCTGGAATTTCAGTTGCTTCTTCAACTCTAATTACTGCATTTGTTCCTTTTATATTTATTCCTATCCAAGCTAAATCTTTTCTGTTTAGTCTTATGTCATTACTTATTTTTTGAATATCAATTTCAGATTTTAATTTTCCAGCACTTATTCCATATTCTTTTACTAGATTTAAAATTTCTTGTTTGCTTAAATTTTCATTTCCAATAATTTCTACATTCCAAATAAATTTTGTTGCTATAAAAATAAAAATTGCAATTACTAAAATAGCAATTGCAAAAATTTTTCTTTTTCTATATCTATTAATAAAAAAAGGAACTCCTGATTTCTTTTTAATTTTAAGTTTACACTTAGTTTGTTTCGCAATATATACTATTTCTCTAAAATCAGATTTTAGAATTTTGGCTTTTATATATGTGCTTTTTTCTCTTTTCAAATCTTTAATAAAGATTTTTTTATTTTTGCAAATATTCAAAAATCGTTCTATGAAAAAGCCTTCAACTTCTATCGTTATGTATCCTGCAAAAAACATATATATTATTTTAAAAATCATAAGTTCTCCTTTTAATCATTAGTTTAGTCAAAATTTTAAAGTTATTTCCTAATAATAAATTATTTCTTAACTAGAAAATTTATAGCTATTAGCTAATTGTAAATTTGTATATTATTAAATGAACTTTTGGATTTGAAAGTAATTCGAATTAGAAATTCTTAGATTATAAAATGAGGGATGTTCGAAGGCAAATCGAAGATTTGAGCAGCGAAAGAGGCGCATTTTATAATCTTAGAATTTCTATGAGAATTAGCTTGAACGGAAAAAGTTTATTTAATAATATACAATTTACAATTTTAATAATTAAAAATTAATAGTTAATAAATGCTAATTTTTATTCTCAAAATCTATATTCTCAATTTTCCCAGTAACAACAATATCATCATCTGTCATTTGATTTAATTTCAAATTAAATCCATTTATATTTATGTTTCCAATTTGTGTACTTATTTTTGCAAAAAAATCTTCATATTCTAAAATGCCTTTAAAATTTTCTATTAGGATTTCATCAAAACCTGTTATTGTAATTTTAGGTGCACTACTTATAACTTCTCTTGGAATTTCCAAAAATTTACTTACCCTATCATAATTTTTCATAAAAATCTCCAATCTGCAAACTTAAGTTGTACATAAAAAAATAAACCTTTTTTAATTATATATTCTTTTAAAAAAGGTTTATTACTAATTTTAAATTATAAAAATGTTAATATTTTAATTTTAAATTTTTGATTGTTTTAAGTTTTCTTAAAATTTAATTTTATTCACTTAATAATTTTTTTATGTCTTCGTCTTCTCTCAAATTTGGTGTTATATAATCTAATACTTTTTGTTTTCCTTTGCTTACTGCAAGCATTGCAACTTCTTTATCGTTTCTTAATCTGTAACTTGCATATTTTAAAATAATTGGTTTATTTGAAACAGCTTTCATAACAACTTCTTTATCGTCTCTAAGCTCTTTACTTGCATAATACAAGGCTTGGCCATCTTTCTCAGCAGAAGCAAGCACCACTTCTTTATCTGCTTTTAATCTATTGCTTGCATAACAAAATGTCCATCCAGCTTGATTTACAGAGGCAAGCATAACTTCTTTGTCATCTTTTAATCTATCGCTTGCAAATTCTAAAACGCCCCCGTCTATTTTAACAGCTTTTAATAATATTTCCTTATCATCCCTTATTTCATCATTTGCCCACTCTATTAATGCTGGATTTTGTTCTACAGCTTTAAAAAAGAATTCTCTATCATCTTTTTTTTCTTTAGCTTCAATTACTTCTTCGCTATCTGCCATTTTATTTACCCCTACTTATGAACTATAAAAATTTTACAGTATTAAATTATTAATCTAAACTATTAAATTACCAAAACAATTATAAACTTAAATTAAAAATAAAAATCAGATTTTTTCTCATATTTTTCCCTTTCTGCTTTTCTTTTCAATTTTTTCTCTTTTTGATTTTTATCATACATAACAATTAAAATGAAAATTAAAACGCAAAAAATGAAAAATAATTTGCTTTTAAATAACTTTGAAAGAATTCCTAAATCTGGCACCGTGTAAATAACTTTACCTATTATTTTATCATAAGTAACAATTTCTTCATCTTCTTTTTCGTTATTGTCACCTTGTGTTATATATGCATTTTGACCATCGCTAAGAATTATTTTTTTAATTCTGTGAGTAATAATTTCTCCATCATCTCTTTTGAAAGTAATAATATTACCAACTTTAAATTTGTCGTTTGAATATCCTTTTCTAACAACAATAACATCATTCTTTTTTAATCTTGGTTCCATACTTTCAGAAGTAACTGTATAGTTTTCAATATTTAAAAAACTAGGAATTTCCTTAGAATTTCCTAGTTCTAAAATTATTAATAACAAACTAAATAACATAATAGGAATCAAAATAATATATAATATTATAATAGATATTTTTTTTATTTTTTGCCTTCGCTTTATTCTTTCTGATATAACATCATTTTCATATTTCATAAAATTACCTATTCTCTATTAATATTTGATACTAATGGTTTTGCTCTTTCTACAAAGCTAATATCATCTAAATTCAATTTACTTTTTCTAATGTTATAATAATTAACTATTTTTTCAATGTCCTTCATAACATTTTCTAAGTTATCATCTAAGTCTTCTTTTATTAATCTTATATTCATTATTTGATATCTATTTGAAATAATAGATGTAATATTAGGCTCTTCTGCAAGTTTTATATTATTAAGCATTACCTTATATGGTTGATTTATAAAATCTAATAATTCTTGTAGTTCTTTTTGAACATCAACATCTGGATCATCTTTATATTGCTCTTTTATAAGTTTATAAGCATATGTGTAGAAAGAAGATACTATTTTAAACATATATTTAATTGAGCAGTTTTCATCAACATATTCTGCTATTCTAGTATTTACCATTTCCTCATCTAAATCCATATAAAGTTCATTTATTTGTTTTATTTTTTCATTTGTTAAAACTGGAAATGTATATATTTCATGTTTTATTTTTCTTCTAAATAATATGAATAGTATGTTGTTTGCTCTCTTAATATTACGTTTATTCTTTTCATTTTCTTTAACTAGTTCTTGCTCTTTTTTACGTAATTCTTTGTTTTTCTTTTCATAAGAATCTTTAAATGCTTCTTTATTTTTATATTTTTCTTTTAAGTCGTCAATAATATATTTGTATTTCATATATACATTATATTCTTGAAGAGTGTGTAATAGGCTTACAAAGTTTTTATCTATTTCTTCTTGCTTTTCTGGACTAGCATTATAATAGTCTACTGTGCATAGCTTGGTATATAGAACTTCTAATTCTTTATTTGAAAAGTCTTTAATTTTCCATTCACCATCTATAAATTTATTTAATATACGTTTTTGGTCTATTGCCTCTATTTCTATTAATTCTTTATTTAATTCGAAAAAGCGCTCAACAAATTTATTTTTATCTAGTTTTAATTCACTAAGTACTTTATCATTCTTTTCATTAAGTTCTTTTTCAAATTTTTTAGCATTAATATAGTAAAGGTATCTTAAATTAAGTTCTATATGCGTAACTATATCTGGACATTTCCAATAAATGTCTTCAAAAGTTTTCTTTAATTTGTTTGAAGAAAAATTCTCCATTTCTTCGAAGAAAACTTTAATATATTCATTTGTGTACTTACTATAATTGAAATCTTTTTCTGTAAGTACTATTCCAAACTCTCTAAACTTTTCTATGAATAGTTTTATGTTTTGGTTTACTAAATTAAAGTCTCCTTCAAAGAACCAATGTAGACTATGAGTTATTCTATCAAGTTCTAATTTTTCATAAGGTGTATTTAGTTCATTGAATAAATCAATGTTTCCAATGCTATCTATGTTCTTATTAATTCTTGCAATATTAGGATTTTCTGTGATATCAACAATTTTATCATATCGCTCTTGAATTTCATCTAATATTACTTGTTTAATTTTTAAAGCAGCATCATATAATTCGCCTACTTTTTTAACATATTGACTACGATTTTTCTTTGTATTTATAGGCAAAATGCTTAAAATTTGCTTATTACTAGATATATATTTTTCTATTTCAACAGATATATCGTTCATTTATTCTTCCGTACCTTTCTCTCTTTTTTCTTTTTCTAAAAAATCTATATATTCACTAATTTCTTTATATAAATTTAATAGACTTTCGTGACTTAATTTCGATAACTCAAAATTTTCTTCCATCGTACTAATTTCCTTTCAAGAAATTTTATTTTTACAAAATACATTATATATTAATTATTAATTTTAGTCTACACCTTTGTTAATAATTTTTTTATTTTTTTAGACTCAAAATTATTTTATTATAACATAAGAGAATGCGTCGCCAATTTCTTCATATTCTTTAATGTTATAATTTTCTACTCTAGTTATAGTGCCCTCTCCATCTTTAACTTCTCTTTGAACTGTTGTGTCATTTACATCATATAGTTTAAATACTAATTTATATGTTCCAGTTGTTAATTTTGTTTTTAACTCGTAAGTTAAATTATCAAAAGTAACAGTAGTCATATCTTGAGCTTTTTCATTAATTGCATCTGTATCTAATGCTATATATTCTCTATCAAATTTCTTCCAAGAATTTATAAAATCAACAACTTCTTGATTGCTATCATCATATGAACTTATAATTTCCTGTGGAATTTCTAGTTCATTTGTAACATAATCTTTTAAATCAACTAAAGTATAATTTGTGTCATAAGGATTAATGCTTTCATCTTCTGCTGTATTATAATTTCTTCTATATAAAGATACTGTTATAAATGGATTTGTTAAACCAGATTGATAATCTAAATTAACTTCAAGTTTATTATCTTCATCAGATTCAGAAATATATCCTTCGTCATTTAAAGTATGTCCTGTTTGATAATCTACTATATATTCTTTTTCAGATTTAAAGCTTGATTTTAATCCATAAATATCGTTTATAATTCTAACATTTACTGTATCTGAAGCAGAGGCTTCAACACCAAAGTATATACCATCTGCAGAACCAAAGCTTTCAATTAAAATTTGATAATCTCCTGTTTCTAGAACACTATTTGTTGTATCAATTGATATATTTGATGAAACGTTAGAAACAAGTTCTGCAAGTTTAATTCTTGTTACACCATCTGCTCTAGGATAATAGTAATGTCCATCTAATTCAAATGCTGTACCTAGTAAACTACCTCCTGGCAATTGAACATAGTCTCCATTTTCGTCTTTAACAAATAATGTTAATTTAACACCTAATTTTTTATCAAAATATCTAGTATCAAATACCATTGAGCCTTTGCTTGCATTATAAATTGTGTTTACTGTTAAAGTTTCATCTCTTCCTAAATAGATTTTGTCTCTACTTAAAGTTGCTTCAATATCTATTGTAGAAGTTGATTCATAAATGTTATATCTTGTTGTCTGTAATTGGTCATTAATGATTTTTGCTAAGTCTAGTGTTCCTTCTTCTCCATACACATCAAGATCATATCTTAAATACATTTCAAAGTAGCAACCATCTGGAGTTATTTTGTCGCCATCTGCATGTGTTCCAAAATCTGCTCCTTCAAAGTTAACTATGAATATAAAGTTTTCATATTCGTAATTTAAGTCTGATAGATAATATTTTTTCTTCATTTCCGCTTCCGAATATTTTTCATTCGTACTACCCATCGCCAAGAATTCATCTAACTTAAATTCTCGCTTATCACTTGCTTCATCTTCAGCAGTTACTGTGTAGTAATAATATTCAGGGTTATTTTTGTCATATCTATCTATCATTGTAATCGTTGTATCTTCTGGGAAAGTATAAATTCCTGTTGAAATTACTCTATATGCTTTATCATAGTAATCATCTTTTACTTCATATCCTGCATCTGTTATTGTTTTTTCTAGCGAACTAAAGAAGTCTTGCTCACCAATTTCAAAGTAGGTCGAAAAACTACTCTTTGTTGTTATGTTTGTTAATGTTCCTGTAAACAAATCATATTGCATACCTGGAGTTATTGCAGTGTTGTAACCAATACCTTCATATACTCTTGTAAACAATTGACAGTTTATAATAACTAACGCTGTTCCTCTATTTAATGCATCTCGCCAATAAGTTACATTCATTGTTATTGTGTATCTTCCTAAATCTTGGTCTTCAGTGATGTTATTTGAGTGATATAGGAAGAAACTTAATGATGGCGTGGTTTGAGCATTTTCAAATTGATATCTTTCAGATCCATCATAGCCTTTCATATAGAAGTTTGTTGTACCAGGAAGACTCCAACCTGTGTTTCCAGATTTCATAGATAAACCGAAAGTTCTATTTGCTTCAGTTGTATTAATATTTTCAATTTCATTTTTATTTACTAGATTAATGTTTGTGTCTAATCCAGATGTATCTATACCACTCATAGTTAAAGTAGCATCTGGGAAGTTCATATCTGAGAATGGTAATTCAACAGATCCTAATGTAGAGAATTTTGATGCAACTAATTCTATATCATAAATATATGTATCTTGATCTGGACCAGCATACCAATAATAATATGTATAATCACCTGTTGGTGTTGGAATAATGTATGCTGTATATGATTTTGCACTGTAGTTTTCAGAATTTATGCTTCCATATTCATATCCTTCATCTAGTGATTCATAGTTTGTATAGAATCCATCTTTTTCAATGTCTTGTTCTGGATTTTTAGTATGTTCACCATATACATATGTACGTAAATATTCTCTTGAATTCCAATCTGTAATTTGTCCACCTGTTACATAGCTTTGGTCATATATTCCTTTATAAATGCCATCTGGATCTGAGCTTCCTTCTGGAGCAGATTTATATATTCCAAAGAATGTCATTCCTTTAACAGGTCCAACTTCAAGGCTCTGTGGGTCTCCATAGCAAACATTTAAGTTTACACCATTTGCCATATAAATTCTGTTATCTGAAGATGCATCTACTGTATAATCTGGATTTATAGTAACAGTAGCATAAGTTCCATCTGCATTTAGAGATTCATATTTTGAAAGTCTGTTAGCACCATTTCTTAAGTAAAGTATTGAATTGTTTTGTAATTTTAAATCTGCTATTTTGTTAAATGTAAATGGAGTTTCCTTGTAGTTACTTGTACTATCTTTTATACCTGCAAGCATCAATACTGAATTATTTATTACAACATCTGTACATCTTTGTATTGATACTAATTTTTTACGATTTGATTCAGTACCAAAATTCATTATGTTTACAAAACCATCTTGTGCAGCGTTTGATGCGTTACCAGAACCAAATATACTTCCACCTATTGTTAAAGCATTAGCATCTGTTGTATCATAACCATCGCCATAAACATTTATATAAATTTTATCTGTAACACTTATAGCTGTATCATCCCATACATCTGTATTAACATTCATGGATTGACCACCACCATAAACTGTTCCAGCTATTTTTATTTCTCCTTGTATGTAGTTTTTATCCTCTCCGTGATATGTATCAATCGCTTCATTTCCTATATTTATGTATGTGCTACCATTTATAACTGATGAATTTGCTCCACCATAGATGTTTCCATCTATAATAATTCCTGCTATATCTACTGTGGTATGAGCTGTTTTTTGATTAGTATATCCTGTTTCAGCTGCATTTCCACCACCATATAAGTTATTTTTAATATATGTGTTTTCTTCTGAATATACATTTGAATTTCCATAAACAATAGCGTTGCTACCATTTCCAGCAGCATAAACATTTCCGCTTATTGTTGGTGAAGTAAGTTCTACATTTGCTGAACCGTTTACAAAACCATTATCTCCTCCACCATATACATCATCAGCAATTTGTGCACCTTCATTTAAGTCTACTCTTGTATCACCTTGAACAGAAGCTGTAATACCTTTTCCTCCACCAAATACTCTATAAATACTTGATGTATCTACACTAACTTCTGTATTTTCCCCAGTACTTCCTGGATTTCTTCCTGCTGTTCCAATTTCAGCACCATTGCCTCCGCCATATACATTTTCTTCGATGGTTGAATCTTTTACTATTACCTTTGTATTCTCATTAACTTCGCCCTGGTCTCCTCCACCATATACATTTGGCACAAGAGCATCAGATAGAATACTTACTGCTGTTCCACCAACATCTGCTGATCTACCACCGCCAAATACTGCTTCATATACTTTTGGCTTGTCTCCTTGTTTATCCCAGATTTCATTTGATACGGTTACATTTGTGTATCCTGTAACATTTCCTTCATCTCCACCACCGTATACTGAATCTTTTATAACTGATGCCATTACAGAAACTGCTGTTGCGTTTTGAACAGCTCCTTGTTTTCCACCACCGAATACATTATTTGTAACTGTTGCTTCTGTATTAACACTAGTGTTTCCACCAACATTTGCTTGATTTCCACCGCCATATACAGATTCTTCTATTTCTGAACTTGTGATGTTAACTTTTGTATTTTGTCTAACTTCTCCTGCATCTCCACCGCCATAAACACTTCCAGCAAATTTAGCAGTTACTCCATCTCCAATTGTTTTTTCAGTACTTACATCTGTAACTTCTATATCTGTGTTACCACTTACAACTGCTGTTGCACCTTTTCCACCTCCAAAGGCAGAACCATTTATTTGAGAAGTAGTTATATTTACATCTGTATCTCCATTAATCGGTCCGGCATTTCCACCGCCATATACTGTTTCTACAATTGAATTTTCTATATTTACTGTGGCAAGATCACTTACAGTTGCTTGTTGTCCATATCCGCCACCATACACTGTTTTTACATTTGCTAGTTCTGAACAATTTACATTTGTTAAGCTCAAATCTCCTGATGTGTTTGAACCGCCATATAATGCTTCAGTAACTGTTGCTCCTATTGCATTTATTTCTCTTGGGTTAGAGCCTCTGATTCCAGCTTCATTACCTCCGTTAAATGCATTATCTACTGTTGCATTTTTATAAAGGTTTACTGTATCACTAGTTGTATCTTCTGTGATATAAGCTTGATTTCCTCCACCATAAACTTCTGGTATATAAGTTTTATAGTTTTCTCCAATTTTTACCAAAACATCGCCATATATTTTACCATTTATATTACATCCGCCAAATACTTTGGAATTTGGAAAATCACCACTATCAACTGTTACTGTTACATTATTTAAACTTGAAACAGCAGCATCAGCTTCTCCTCTTCCTCCTCCATAAATATCTCCATTTATTGTTATTGTTTTATCTTCTGAAAAATGATCTTCAACATTTAAAGTAGTTTCTCCTCTAACTGTACCTAAAGCACTTCCTCCATATATGCTTCCTTCTATATTTATGTTGTTGTCTTGGTCAAAAACAGTTAAATTAACTTTACGAGAAATTGTTGTTTCTGAACCTTTTCCTCCTCCAAATAAAGCATCATTATTTTCTGCATTTACTCCAATAGTTCCACCTGTAATACTTATTTTAGCATCACTTGAAATTGTACCTGAAGTATTTGCTCCACCATAAATTGTTCCATTTACAGTTCCGTCTTTCATATTAATTTCAATAGAACCATTTACGCCGTTATTATTTCCACCGCCATAAACATCATATTCTACTGTTCCACCTAAAATATCTATTATACTCGTAGCAGTTTTTTCTGTAGCTTCTTTTGAAGGAATTTCTGATAAATATATTGTTGTTGCTTCTGATGCATTAGTTGTGCCACTCCAAGCACCATTACGAAACATTAAATATCCTGTAGTTGAAAACCAACCACCGTATCCATTAGTATAGCTTATTGTATACCCTGTGCCACTTCTATTTAAAGAAAATGTTAATCCTCTAGTATTCGTAGAAAGTGTTGCAGTGTCATTTCTTATTGTCATATATAAATATCTCTCTGTACTTCTATTCCTTATATATCCGTTATCTGCTACTTCCCATTGTGCAGTCTCTGGAAGATCACTTAAGTCTGAAAAAGCTGTATTTGTCAAATTTGTTCCATTAGAACTTAATGCATTTCCCGATTTTGGTCCAGTTGAAATAGCATAATATGTTTTTTCAGTATCTTCACCTGCACCTTCAACCTTTCCAAAATTTCCAGCTGCGTAAACATGATGCTTTATATCTGCATTTCCATCTATTACAACATGTGTAGAAGAGGTACATCCACTATAAGTAGCCCCTCTTGTTCCATTTCCTGCACCTAAAACACATCCTGCACTTACATCATATAAAGTGTTATTTATTCCAGCAGTACCTACTACTGCATTTCCTCCAACATATACAAAAGTATTTCCAAGAAGTCTACCATTTTGAATTGTTCCAGAAGTTCCAGT
The DNA here is from genome assembly GCA_947601495.1 of uncultured Clostridia bacterium. GTDB lineage: Bacteria > Bacillota > Clostridia > TANB77 > CAG-508 > Scatovivens. The sequence goes on from CANQGE010000002.1 coordinate 108,968, forward strand.
TTGTGAATTTTCAGCTAAAAATCCATTTGATCCACCACTTATACTATATGCAATTTCTCCATCTGTTACTTGAACTATTCTATCTCCATAAGTTTGTGATACTCCAGCACCACCAACTATGTTTTGAACGCTTCCTCCTTTTACAAAAATACCTGTTTTGACTTCTGTTTGATAATTTACTTGAAGTCCGCCTATAATATTAGCAATATATGCACCTTCTACTATTATATATCTATCACTTAAATCAGTTGCATTTTTGCCATGTCCTCCAATATAGATACCACAGTATGGTCTATCATCATCATTTTGAGATGTGTGAGTAGTGTAATAATCCATTCCAAACTTTCCACTCTTAACTATCATAAGAAAGTTCATACCTTTTTCTGTATTTATTTCATAGCCCAAATAACGAATTCCTGGACCTTTATATCCTGTAATAGTATTACTTGATTTTTTTGACGATACTCTATAGTATACTCCTAAATTATCGTTGTTTTGCTCTGCTCTATCTATATCTGAACCCAGCACTAAATTTCCTAAAGCAGTATAACTTGTAGTATATGTTGCTCTTGATAATGTTATATCATTATATTTTCCTGATTCTACAACTAGTCTATACATATTGTTTGGAGTCCTATTATTAGTTGGACCACCTTGAATTTGAGAAAAGTTTACATATCTATTATTTGGTGTAATTCCTCTGCCTACTCTTAAGTTATAAGCATTTCCATATAAACAGTAGTTCATATCTTCAACTGTATCTACAAATGTATAGTTTGTTGTTGAATATATATTTAAAAAGTCTAATTGCAAATCATGTGAAAGAGTTATACTTGAGTTTCTTGTAGTATTATAATAAATTGATGCATTATCACTATATAAGTTTCCATCATATAAACTAGTTAATGTATATGCTACTCCTACACTTCCAAGAGCTGTATTAGTTAAGTTTCCTGCTTTTAAAACTAAAATATTTAATTCTCTATCAGACGCTGTTGTTGTATGTTTAGGATTTCTTGTTAAGTGATTAACTGCTGTGTCCCACTCTCTTACAGCATGATTTATGTCATCTCCAGCATTACTATTATCCCCATTATTTGCATCTAAGAAAACTATATTTGCTTCAGACCAATCTGGATAAAGATTGATAACATATTCTCCAGATTCATTTTTTATGTTGCTAAGTGAAACAGAAACTGTTTGTTCAAAAGTATATTGGTTTGTAGAAATGCTGTAGTTTGATTCATTAGTTTTCCAACCATTAAATCCATAACCTGCTGGTCTATCCATATATGGATTGTCTATCAATTCTAGTGTTAAGTTTCCGCCAGGTGCATAAACACATTTATCATAAGTGAATAATGTTTGTTTTTCTGTATTTGAAACAAATCCTACAACTTTTCTTTGTACGCCAGTAAAGTCAAAGTCGCTAATCAAATTAGAAATGTTTTCAATTCCAGCATTTCCATTTTCAGTATTAAAGGCTAAATAAATCACTAAAGAGTAATTTTTAATATTAGTTCTTGTCCAATTGTTAAGATTATCTCCCTCTACTATAATTTTTCCTTCATCTTGTGTCATATTTAATTGAGTATTTGTGTGAGAAATACTGTCTTCTAGCGAGAAATTTTCTAAAATTGTATTTGATATGTTAAAAGATAAAGAATATGGTTTAGTTGGATCTACTGCATTTTCTAATGAAGTGTTTATGCTTATTGTTATTGGGAAAAATCTTTCTCTATTTCCAGTACCACCACGATCATAAGTGTCTCCTCCAGACATTGTTGGAGTAAGTGTAACTGGTTTTTCGGTTTCTATATCTTCATCGTAATCATAACTATAATAATTAACTTTTACTTGAGCTAAATCTGTTTCTGGAAAACTTTTCGTTAGCTCTCCAGTTAACTCATTTGTATGGTTTTTACCTGTAAAATAGTTCTTATCTGACTCATAGTCATATACATAAACTTGGTCTTCTGTAACTGTTGAAGTAAGAGCTGTTACAAGATATGTTGAAAACTCTTCTGCTACAACTTCAACTGAATTTTCTGTTTTTCCAGCAATAGCTAGCTTTTCAAATATTATTTCTTTTTCATCTGCTTTATCTTTTTCAGCAATATGTATAACTTGAATAAAGCTTTCTGTAAATTTATCTTTTACATTTTCTTTTGCTGTAATAGCTACTTTTACTGACTGATAATAATCTTTAGGTTGATAATAATTTGCTCCATCAGTAAGTTTTATATCATAAGCAAGAATTACTTCTGAATTTTCTATTCCTTCAACATCTGCTTTTAGTTCTTCATATTTAGCTTCATCTTCTTTTACTGCTTCAATATGATCACCTAAAGGAATAAATCCTGTAACTTTTATTTCAGCATAATCGTCTTCTGTTACTAAGTCTTGCTTATATAATTTTAATCCGTTAATTTCTGTAGATTGAAATTCAACTTCTAAGTTAATATCATTTTCGTCTGTTATGTAATATTTTTCTCCTGGAGCATGAGAGTCTACATCTAGCTCGCTTGTTTTTAAAAGTAATCCACTTTCTTCTTCTACTACTCTATTTTCACTATTTTCATTCTCATCGTTTTCTTCATTTTCATCATTTTTTGAAGAAGCTTCTCCAGAAGGTTTTGTTTGTTCTTGCTTTTCTGGAGTTGTTTGACTGCTTGATGGTTTATTTTGTTCTGTTTGAGGCTCTTTTTCACCTTCACTTGGATTTACTGTTCCTTGATTTTTCTCTGTATCCACAGTGTTTTCATTATTATTTTGTTCAGTATTTTTATTTTCCTCTGTTTCAGAATCACCGCTTTTAGCATCCTCATTTTTTGTGTTTTCACTGCTAGTGCCTTCATTTTCTTTGTTTGATGAATCAGTTTCTCCTTTAGAGCTTTCTAAATCAATAGGATTTTCTGCTTTTGCTGGTTCTTTTTCTGTAACTTTTACAGCTCTCTCAAATAAAGAATCTGATATAACTGTTGGTTCATCTTTCTCTGTAGAAACTTGCTCAGAATTTGTTTTTGTAGAATCGTTATTTTCTGTAGTTGTATTAGTGTTTTCTACTTTTTCTGAATTTGAATCTGCTGTATTTGTGTTTTTTTCATTAGTTGTTGTGTTAGTAGATGAACTTGCAGTCGTATTTGTTATTGTATTAGAATTTGAATCTACTGAATTTGTTATATTTTCATTGTTTTGATTTTCATTTATTGTGTTTTCGTTTGTAGAAACTGTATTTTCTAAATCATCACTTTCTTCTTTTTCTGCAGAGTTTTCAATATATCTTAAAGCATAAATTCCTGAAACTTTTTCTGGTAAAACAATATATTTTCCATTCTCATCTTCAAAAATTTCTACATTGTCTTCAAAAATTCTTCCAGATTGATATTCATTAAAGCTAACAGATATTACTTTATTTGTTGGTTCCGTTTTTGTAAAAAATGTAAATCTATATATTAAAAATAAGCAAATAATCATTGCAACAATTACAATTGCAACGCCTCTTTTCCTATTTCTTCTTAATCTACTTGTTCGATTATTTTTCATTTTAAAAGACTTCCTTTGCATATAGTACTCCCATTATTAATATATCACAATCATATTCTACCATAAGTGCCTTATAATTTAAAGTTTTTTTTGATTTTGTAACATAAATTTTATAATGCTAAAAATTGGCTATTTTAATAGACTTTGAGTACAAAAGCAAAAAACTCAAAAGATATATTTATCTTTTGAGTTTTAAATAATTTATATTTTAATATTGATTAATCAACTATAGGATCTAAGCTGAATTTTAAGTTATATTCTAGGTTTGTTCCAGATGCATTGTTTTCACAGTCTATATCTTGTCCTTCAATCCATATATAAAATCTATATTTTGTAACACCAGATGAAAGAGGACCTATATCTAAACTTGCTTTTTCTGTTTTTCTTGTTTGGAAAATTGTTGCCCCTGTTGATCCAGCATCTACTTTACCAAATTTAGTACTATCATTATCCTCTGTAGCTTGTGATAATTCAACTGCTTGATCTTCTCCAAAAGCTGCCTTTACACCACTATATTCAATAGGATCAGATGTAGGACCTGCTATCCAGCCTAAATTTCTACCATTTTCCAAACCTTTTGCAGTATGTGTATCAGAGTTTGGTTCCCATAAAATTACTTTTCCATCTGTTGCTAAGCCTTGAACTGTATCTACTTCATCAACTGATGGTGTATTTCCACCTTGTATCATAGCAATACGAGCAGCGTTTTCAAGACCTTTTTTAGTTTGTGATTCTACATGGCTTCCATTTTGATCATCATCTTCATTATATTCCCAAACAGTTCCACCAAAATATAGATTTTCTGAAGGAGCTGTATCTTTTAAGAATAAATCAAATGCCATATAGTAGCCTGGAGCATATTCTCCTTTTCCATCACCTAGTAAATCTTCACGATATGTATCTTTATCCGTTTGTGCCTCTGAAGTAAGCAAATATTTACCATATGTTGGAGAATCTTCTTTTAAATCAGATGTGGCAACTCCATAGAACATTTTTAAATGTCCACTACCATCTTTTTCTAATACTGATGAAACCGGTGCCATTAATTGAGGTAACTGATTTACTGAAGCATTATAAGTTTTATATGCATCTTGTATATCCTTATATGGTAAAACCGTTTTCCAATCAATTCCGTTTGCAGATATTTGTAAACCGCTTGATGTAGCAACATTAACAGTGATATCATCTACATTTACTGTTCGGTTTGCTGTAAACCAAGCATATGTAGACATAACTAAAAATACTGCTACCAATAATAATAGTATTAGTAAGTTATTAAGTCTCTTTTGACTTGCTTTTGTTCTTTTCTTCATATTTTCCTCCTATAATTAATCAATATGCTCTTCTGTAATATCCATATGCATTTTTATTTCGCCACCTAACAAAGCATTTGTACAATCAGGATCATCGCCTTCAATAAAAATTACTATTGTAAATTTATCTATGTCTCCTGGTGCAAAGTTTTGTCTAGACTCTAATAATACCGTATTTTCAGAATAAAAAGCTTTTGTATCTTGCTCTGGTTCTTCTGTGAATCCATTTTTCTTGGCATAAACGGTTCTTTCTCCGTTTAAATATACCATTACTCTAATTGCTTCATCCACATTAAGTACAACATCATCTATAGGAATGGTATACCAATAGTTTATATTTTCTTTTCCTTCGTTTTCAATATAGAAAGTATAAGCTATGTAGTTATCTCCATTATGAGAGCCTTCAGCTTCCATATCAAGATTTTCTGGTAACCAATTAATAGAAATGTTGTCCATCTCAGGAAATTCTTCAGCTTCTAATCTTCTTGATACTACTTTTCTATTTAATTCTTCATACAAAACTATTCCTCTATCATTATTTAAAGCTTTATCCAAGCTTACAGTAAATCTTCCAGCTTTATAAATAATTGATAGAATAAAGTATAGTAAAATAAGAAAAATTAATAAAATAAGCAAAGCTAGTCTAATTAATTTAATTTTAAAATCTCGCCTATATATCTTCTTAGAGGTTGTATTAAATTCAAATTTTGTCATTTGAACTACCTCACCTCCAAACCTTAGCGATTAAAATTTTAGACAATTAAATTGAATTTGCATATACTCTAACTTATGTTTAGTTTAGCACAAACCCCTAAAATACTCAATTACATTACTTTTACATTTTTTTTTCATATATATTACATTTTTTTACTTTAATTGACTATAATATAAGATTATGTTAAAATTTTTTTGAAAATAGTTAATGAAATGCTTTATTTAAAGCACATTTTACTATTTATCTTAAATTAAAATATTTTTATTTTAAAATGTTAAATAAGGAGAATTTTATTTTATTTATGGAAACAAATAAAAAAAATTTTTTTAAAATTTTTAAAATTTTAATTTTTTTATTAATACTTTTGCTGTTATATTTAACAATTAGAGATGCTTATTCAAAATATGTAACAGCACATGATAGTCTCACGAAGTCGCACATATCGAATTGGCATATTTTATTAAATGATGAAGACATTACATCAGAAAAAGATTTTTCAGAAATTGTTGATATTGAAATTGATCAAAGTGAAGATATTGAAGAAAATGTTATTGCTCCTACTTCCACTGGTCACATAAACTTAGTTTTAGATTCAACAGATACTGAACTTCCTTTCGAATATGAAATAGAACCAATTATAGATGATAGTGTTAACTTACCAGATTTTAAAATATATGGCTATTCAGTAAATGATAGTGAAATAATAGAGCTTTCTGATGATGTTCCAAATGTTTCTGATACAGTTATTCCACCTACTGATGCAGATGGTAATTTCACTAAAGAAGAAGTTAAAAATAATATAGTTTTATATTGTCACTGGTATGATGAAGAAGATAATATTTTAGATAATCAAAATGATGTTTTAGTTTCTAAATTAGAAAACGCTGTAGCAAGTGTTGGTTTAAAAGTAAAAGTTACTCAAATAAAAAATACACCTTAATTTTTTTAAGGTGTATTTTTTTGTGTTGCTTTGATTACTAATTCTACAACCATACTATATTTTCCTTCATTTGCTGGATCTTGCATAAATTCATAAGATTTTTGTCCATAGTAAGTATCTTTTTCATCTCCATCTGCAATTCCATTTTCTGCAACTTCCCCTGTTTCAAAATCCCAATCGACTTGTAAATAAACATTAGCTAATTCTCCATTAGTTAAAGGATATTCTTGTTCTGGATTATATTGTTGGTCATTAACGAATATTTTTACTTTAAATGGATAATCAGTTAAAAGTTTTTCTAATAGTTCTTTTGGTGTATATGTTACTCTTGAACCATCTTCCATTTCATATTCTTGATTTGCTACTATTTCCTCATCAAATATTCTTATTTTATTTATTTCACAAGTAAGAACTGCTTCTGTTTCTCCATTATTTTTGGCTATTATTTCTTTTTTTGCCGATGGCATTCCTGGATAAACTTGCTCTACTGTAAAGTCAAAATTCTGGCTTTGATCTGCAACTGATAATTCAAAATCCCAGCTTTTAACATGTATATTTACTTTAGTTGTAACAACAGATATATATATAAACCAAGCATATGTATTTACTAATAGTGCTAAAATTACAGCTAAAACAGTTTTAATTTTTAGTTCTCTTTTTATTCTCTTTTTTCTTCCAATAATACGTTTTTTTCGTTTATCTTCTTCCTGATTTTCTTCGGTTGTTTCTTCTAAATTTTCTTTTTCACTATTTTCTGAATTTTCATTTGAATCGTTTTTTTCTTCTTTTTGTAAATTTTCTTCAATAGCTTGATATAGAAGTTCTTCTTCTAGTTCTTCATTTATATCGTTTTCAAAATTATCAGTTTGCATATAAACCTCCTTTCTTTACAGTTTCACGCATAATTACTTATTTTCTTCATCACTTTTTTCTTCTTCTTTATTTTCTTTTTTCTCTTCAATAAAATCTTTAATTTGTAAAAATACTAAAATTCCTAATGGAACAAAAACAATTATATAAAATGCTGCCATATTTTCTCTTAATTTAGTAAGTAAACTAAAAATAATGCATTTATAAACTACTTTTCCATAAATTTGATCACCCTTAATAAGTGGGTCTTCTACTTCATTTGCTAAGCCTTTTGTATGGAAAATTTTTCCATTTTCTGTTTCATCAATTTGAACAATTTGGTGAGTTACTATTCTTCCAGAAAAATCACTTTGATTGCCTAAGTATGTAACATCATCGCCAACTTTTAAATCATTTATATCAACTTTTTTTATAATTAGTACATCTCCTACTTTATATTTAGGAACCATACTTTCTGTAGCTACGCTAAACACTCTATATCCACCAATAGCTATTTGGTTTCCAGAAAATCTTTGCAAAGCTAGAAATATAATTATTAAAACTAATAAGATTGTACAAATTATTTTTACAATTGTTATTATTACATCAAATGCTTTTATTTTTTTATCTTCCATATTTTTCCTACCTAATATTATTTATTTGTTGAACATATTTGCTAATATACTTCTTAAATATTTCTTGAATTTGTTTTGTAGTAACTTGTTTTTTGTATTTAATTATTGTATATTGCTTGCTTACAAGATTTTTTAATTGTTCTTCTGATACGCTTGCATCTACATCTATTGTTCTTTCAACTATATTAGCAACAAGTTTTTCTATTAATTCTCTTTTGTGTTTGTTCTTAACTTCAGGGTTATCTATGTTCTGCAAAACTAAATAATCTAATAAGAAAGTTTCGTCTATGTATTTTTTAGATTTTCCTCTTTCTTTATATTCTTTTACATTAGTTGAGTTTTCAGTAACTTTTTCTTTTTCCATTTCTGTAATAAGGAAATCCCAAAGTTTTGCTGCATATTGGAAGTTAACATTTTTTAAAATAACATTGTTTTTTCTAAGTGGTGGAGTTATTAGCGGTACTTTTAGTCTTTCTAATACTTGATATGTTGATGTTAAAGTTAAACTAATAACTGACTTTTCTAATTCTCTAACTCTGTCTAATATTTCCTTTCTATCGTCTGTTTTATCTACTTCTTCAGTAGATGATGTCATTAAAATTTCAATATCTACTCTATTTTTTCCGTTATAAGAATTTCCTTTATAATCAAATTTTTTGAAGAACTTAGCTGGCTTTTTTCCTTGCTCTATTATTTTCTTTTTTTCTTTTCTTATAATAATTAGCATTTTTTGAATTAGTGTATATATAAATCTATTTTCATAAGTATTGAATGTTTCTTCTTTAAATACATTAAGTAGTTTTTCTGGCTTTACATCACCATTTTCATCTACATCTTCTATTAAATTGGCATTTTTTGATAAATGTTTTATGCTTTCTACAGTAACTTTTTTTATTTTTTCAATTTCAACTATTTCTTCTTCGTTTACAATTAATCTAGTAGGAGACTTTAAAATATTTTCCAAATATTCTAACGTTCCTTCCATTTTTTCTATCCAAAGACTTTCTACTTTAGGTTTATTAGTTTCTGTTCTTACTGTCATATTTGATGAAACTTTTTCTTTAAATTTTTTTATTCTTCTTTCATCAGAATCTGCATAAACTTCAAAAACATCCAAAATTTTATCCATTATGTATCTCCTTAAATTATCCTAATTTCTTTAATCTTAATACGTATTCTATACATTCTTTCATTTTGCCTTTTCCAAAAGTTTTATCTAGGAAAATAACGAAACCATCTATTTCATCTTTTATGTATGCTATGTTTAATTGTTCAAGTTTTCTTAATATTTTTTTAGCAATAAAGTAATCTATTCCTTCTACTTCTTCACCGCCACAAGCAACATAAGCTGAAACGAATTTTCCTAAGTGGCTTACAATACGGTTACCAAAAGCTACTCTGAAATGTTTAATAACAAAATTATCCATTTCATTTATCTTTTTCCAGTTTTCTTCTGAAACAGGATGTTCATCTCTTGCTTGCATAAATAATTTATCAAGATAACTAAAGTTAACATTCATAGGTGCAGTGTCTTCTGCAACAAATGCTTGTCCTTTATCGTTTATATCTATTGGCATAGCTCTATCGTAAACTTTATCTGTAACCATAAATGTAGAATCATCGTTATTGATTGTTCCAATATACCAAGTATTTGGTGGTATTTGTATTCTTCCTTCTATAATATGTTTTGGGTCATTTTCCCAAGGACTAGCAACTACTTCAATTTTCCATTCATCTCTGTTTGGCATTTCTAGAATAGATAGCATCTCAGCAAAATAGTACTCAACACGTGCTAAGTTCATCTCATCTAGTATTACTGTATAAACATCATCTGTATATGATGCAGTATATAGTGCCTCTAGAAGTGGTGTTTCATTAAATTTCTTTGTAAATTCATTGAAGTATCCAAAAAGCTCTGTTCTATCTCTCCAAGACGGTTGAACTGAAACAACACAAGAATCATGTTTTAAAAATTTTCCCCATGCATAAGCAAGTGATGTTTTACCAGTACCAGAAATACCTTGAAGAATAACTAATTTTGTAGAAGAAAGTCCAGCTATAAAAATTCTTATCATTTGTAAAGAATAATATAAGTGTAATCTAGATGCTGCAAAGTTTCTAAATGCTACACATAATTCTTCTAGTGTGAAATCATTATTATAGTTTTGAACTTTATATTTAGCAAATTTTCTATCTACAAGTTCAAGTCTAGCAAATCTAATTCCATCTCCAACTTCGTTTTCTTCAGCACCATTCTCTCCATTTTCATTACCGAATCCTGAAGAATAATCTCCATTTTCAGATGGTGGCAAACCAAGTTGTGAAACTTTCATTGCCATTATTTCTTCTCTTTCTTTTGTCATCATTTGTACTTTTTTATTAAGTTCTGCTACTTCTTTCATCATACTTTCTTGTTCTACAAGAGTTTTTCTAAATCTAACATATTTTCTTATTAGTAAATATAGAAGTAAAACTAGTAATATTAGAATAAGGGCCACAGCACCAACTGCTATTGCAACTAAAACCCATTCTTGTATAGAAAAGTCATTTCTATATTGCCTAATTAAGTGAATATATGCTGGTATATCAAATAGTTGTTTAATTCCATTTAATATTCCAAACACTATTGTTTTTACTCCAGTAAAGAAAGTATTTAAAAATTCATATAAAAATCTTACATATGTATCCATTTTCTCATCCTTTGTTTTCTAAAATTTTAATATCTTTGTACATTTGTTTATTTATGTCATTATCACTTACGATAATACAGCTAAATATTTCGAGTATATTTAATTCTTCATTTGATAGTTTCGGCATGCTATCATTTGTTTCTAAAGCAAATTTAAAGCCTCTGTTTATAAGTTTAAATACATCTACTTTATTTTTTATAAAATCATCATAAGTAATCTTAAAATAAATTTTATCTTGTGCAGCTTGATTTTCTAATGTTTCTATTAGTTGATCTAGTTTCGTTTTTTTCTTTAATAAATCCACTGAAAAATCACATACATATTTTTTTGCGAAGTCTAAATCTATTATTTCTAGTAGAACTTTACTTGTAATCATTGGATATTCCACAAATAATTTGTCTTCTGCAACAATTTCTGTATCAAAAACATTTTGTATAACTTCTTCGCTAAAAATTTCTGGAAAATCGAAAAAGTATTTTAGCTTTACTCTATAATAATTTTTTTCTTTTGGATCTATTTTAGTTATGTCTAATTCAAAGTCTTCTGATTTATAATATTTTTCAAAATCTTTTAACTCACTTATATCTTCTTCTACAATTTTAGTAAATTCTTCTTTAAAGTTTTCTATTGAGGAAGAATTTAAATTAAGTGTTTCAATTCTTTTTTTATCTATTGTATCTATAATTTTTTCTAAATCGCCATTTCTTACATTATCAAAATAATAATAATATTTGAAAAACATAAGAATGTTGTTTATGAGTTCTGTTTTTCTTGGCTCTTCTGCTACTAGCTCATCTCTTTTTCTATCTAACGCATCATCTATTCGCTTGTAGAAAAGTCGTATTTGATTATTTAAATCAAAATTATAATATCGAGAATTTACATATGTTTGAATGAAAGCCTCTACAACATCTTTATCATATTTACTTTTTAAGATTAAAATACTATATTTCTTTAATCTTTTTTTTACGTTATTCACATAATTAAAAACAATATTATTCATCTTTAGTTCTCCACAACACTTACATTAACTTTAGGTGGTTCAGAAGAATCTGATACTGGATATGAGTAGTCATTTGCTGCAACTTTTTTATAAAACTTTATAACTCTACTTTCTTCTGCATCTATTGCAAATTTAATACTATTTACATAGTCATAACTTTCTCCAGAGGATTCTATTTGTGTGTATGTTACATTATCTGTGTCTCTATTTTCTAAGTATATTAATGAGGTTGTATCTAGAACTACTTCCTCTGGATTAAATTCTAACAAAATACGCATGGAATGACATTTTGCTTTATTTTCATCTGATAAACTTAAGTAGTCTTGTATATTTACTGTACTTCCAACAATACGACCATCAAATGCTTGGTCTACTACATAATAGTTTAATGTATTTGTTACTATAACATTTAAATAGGGGCTGTATGCTTCATCTTCAATTTGATAACTCATACCAGGATTTCCTATTGTAATTTTAAATGTTCCTTTTAAGGTTTTCTTATATGGTGATGTTGATTCTGCGGTTACTGTAACAAAAACATAGTCATCATTTTCTAATCTCTTATTTTGCTTTAAGCTAAATTGGAAATTAAATGAACTTATATTGTTGTCTGCAAAGATTGTTTTAGAAATTCCTTCGTCTTCGTTATATTGATCCTCTCTTGTATCTGCTATAATAAAGTCTATTAAATCTTCACCATATTCTTCTCCATTAGCTTTAAAAACTTTACAAGTATATTTTATTGTATAATTAATGTTTACTTTTGAAACTTCTTCAATATTTTTTCTACTGTTCATATTAATAGTAACTGCATAAGGTTCTGCACCAGACCAGTTATCTGCTTCGTAAACTGCTGTGTCTTCTGATAATCTATCACTATTAAAGTAAAAAGCTTTAGAATTGAAATAGTAGTTTCTAATAGCTCTATATACATATCTTGAAAAAGTAATAGACGCTGGTAGAATAACCCTAATAAACACTTGTATTACTATGAATAGTAGTATTAAAAAGAATACTAATTTTTTAACGCCACCATTTTTTCTTCTAATTCTTGTTCTTGTTTCTTTCAAAGCAAACCTTCCTTTTTATAATTAGTCTCCTGTAATAATTTGATGTGAATCAATTGAAATTTCTATGCATTCCATTATGTTTTGATATGTATCATCTTTTGAATATTCTTCTGGGAATGTTATTTTCATCATATATGTACGAGAAAATGGATGTCCATACACTATGTCTAAGCTTTCTGTTATTCCTTGATCTTTTATGTATTCTGGTTCATTAGCTAATACTAAATGTTTGAACATAGTATTATAATCATCCCAATGTACATTATCTGTAACTCTTTCTTCAAGCTCTAACTTATTTTGTAGATTATTTGAAGTAAGATCTTGGTCTATATATAATTCATATTGAAGTGGTAAGTTAGTGGTTGTTCTAATTTTAAGATCACATTTCATATCTGTTTCTGAAATAACTTCTTTTCCTGTTTCTTCATCAACATAGAAATTTGAAATTGTGAATTTTACATATTGTGTATCACCAGGTAACATATCTTCAATAGGAATTGTTTTGGTTTCATATTCATCTTTTAATAGATAGAAAGCAACGTCTATATCAGCTGTTGAATTAGCCTCAGATTCATATAATGAAAATGAGTTAAAAATAATTCTATAAAGGACTAATATGATTATTAAACATATTAGTATTTTAACCTTTTTTGCTTTCTTTTCTCTCAAGTATTTTCCTCTAACCATTTTTTCCTCTTTTGAATTAAATTTTTACATCCTTTTTAGTATTTCTTTTGAATAAGAACCACCAGGCAAAAATTGTAACAGTAATCATTGCTACAACTTGTGGCGTTGTTATAATGCTAATAATCATTGCCACTGGTATTATAAATACTACTTTTCCAACAACATCATTCGAAGTTATCGGTTCATCTTCTGTATTATTTGCATCACCTTTTGTTATTATTTGATTTTCTTCCTTTTCAATAACTCTGTGTGTTACAAAATTGTCTTTGCTTTTATATGTTATTATGTCATTTACATTTACGTCATTCGTTAGTTTAACTACTATGATGTCATCTATTTGAATTGTTTCTGCCATACTACCAGTTATAACTTGAAAAATTGTAAATCCTAAAAAATTTATGTGGTCTTTATTAAAAATTTTAAGTTGTGCATAGCAAAAGCAAACAATAACTAAAATTACAATTAATATAATTGAAATAAAATCTACTTTTTTTCCTTTTATTATCATTTTTGTTCCTTAGTTTGAAAGATATTGTATTACGTTTATTTTAATTGGCATTTGTATTTTTGTTCCAGCCATTTCTGATGCTTTTGAGTCGTTTTTGTTTCCTTCTTCTGTGTCTAAGTTTTCCCAAACAACATCAAGTCTTAAGTTATCTATTGGATCAGATTTTATTTCATCTAACTTTTTGATTGTTTCAATAATTATTTTTCCATCTTCATCAAATTGCATTTCTTGTTTAACGCCATCTTCTTCTAAACCTGTTACTCTTAAATTTATATCTGAAATTTCTCTTAGTTTAGATTCATCTATTTCTATTGTGTATTTTATTGAAACTTGTGTACCTGTTGTATCTACTTTTAAATTAAAGTATCCTTGCATTCCAGGTGCTACTTTAGGTTTTTGTACATGTCTTTCTTCATTCCAAGTAAAATCATTTATTAGGAATTCATGTGTGTCTTGTGTTATATCTTGATCATTTATTTTAATGTTCCATTGAGCAATATTCATATCTTTTGAAATGTTTACTTGATTTACGTATTTAGAATATGCATATCTTAATATGAAAAATAGTAGTACTAATATTAACAATAAAATTAAAATTTTCTTTTTTTTGCTCACATTAATCACCTAATTACCTGATTTTTCTTTTCTTTTTTTCTCTAATAAAGCTCTTTTTTCTTCTTCTGTCATAGAATTTAATTTTGCTCTTAATAAAGCTTTCTTTTCTTCTTCTGTCATACTCTTTAATTTAGCTTCAATTAATTCTCTTTTTCTTTGTTCTTCTGTTTTTGGTGCAACTTCTGCTTTTACCTCTACTTTTGGTTCTTGTTTTACTTCTGCTTTTGGCAATTTGCTTTCTTCTTTTTGTTCTATTTTATTTTCTTCAGTTTCCTTTTTAATACTTTCTTCTACTTTTGCATTTTCTTTTTTCTCTTCTACGTTAGTTTCTTTATTTTCTTCTTTAGTTATTTTGCTTTCTTCTATTTCTTTTTTCTCTTCGTGTTTTTCTTCTGCTTGAGTTGTGTTTTCTTCTATTTTTACATTTTCTTTAACTTCTTCTTTTTCTTCAACTTTCTTTTCTTCTACGGTTTCTTTCTTAGTTTCTTTTTCTTCTTTCTTATCTTCTTTAGTTACTTTTTCTTCTTTATTTTCAGTTTTATTTTCCTTTTTGATTTCTATTTCTTCTTTATCGCCTTCTTTAATTTCTAATACAACTGAATATAATGTGTAAAGGAAAATAATTAATGTTGGGAAAACTACTATAAATAAGAATCCCCATTTTGATTCTATGAAAGATAAGAATCTTCCAACTTTAGGTACTACTGTTGCAGTAGATGTTTTTCCTATGTATGTAGAACTTGAAAGCCTATAGTCTCCTTCAACTGTGTATGTGTATTCTTTATCTGTTACTCTTTCAGTATTTGTTACTTTAGCAAAGTAAATAGATGTTTCTCCCATTCTTGTTCTGTAGAAAAATATTTTATCTCCAACTCTTACATCTGATAATTTGTTTCTTTTTACTAATAGTAAATCACCTAATGCATAGTCAGGCTTTAAATTATCATCTGTTATAGGAATAATTGAAGTTGTTCCCAAAACAGTAACTTTGTAATCGTTGTATGATAATAAACATATCGTTACAAAAATAACAACAATTACATATATGAATATTAGTAGATTCTTCAAAAAATCCAATATTTTCTTCACTTTTCTATTTCCTTTACTAAATTTTTTAATGTATAAACATAGTTTTACATATTTTAAATTTTACCACTATTTCTAGCTGTATTCAATGTAATTTGTGTTTCATTTTCTTATAGTTTATATTTCATTTTTTTATTTTGTGTAACAAAAAAATTTTTCTGTAATAAATTTGTTACAAAAAAGAAATATTTTTTTAGTCCATTTTGTTAAAAAATCCATTTACATTTTTTTTTCTTTATATTATAATTCTTTGTATAAATGTAATGTATATTGATTTATTTTGTCTATATGGAGGTTCAAAATGTCAGTAAATTCAGGAAAAAACGTTGAAAAAGAAGTTGTTTCCATTGGAAATACAACTCCTAAAAAACGAGGTAGAAAACCTGGTAAAAAAGTGGAAAATTCTATAATAGTTTCAAACCAAAAAGAAAAAACTACTAAAAAAAGAACTATTAAGAATATTAGCGCAAAGTCTAGTTCCGTAAAAGAAGAAAAGACTAAAACTTTAGCTACCCCAAATAAAAAATCCAAGAGAACTTTACATTTAAATTTAAGTAATTTTACTAATGATAACTCTGAAATTACTGATATTACTAAAGAAGAAAATGGCAATAATATCGGTGTTATTTGTGATGCAGTTGAAACTATAGAAAATGCTGAAACAAATAACTTTAATGATGTTGATAATTTAGTTAATAGTTACGATTTAGTTGTTGATGAAGATGTTCTTGATGATGCTAATGATGATGTAGTTAGCGAAGATGAAGAGGTTGTTGATGGTGCTAATAATGATGTAGTTAGTGAAGATGAAGATGTTGTTGATAGTGCTAACGATGACGTAGCTAATGAAGACGAAAATGTCGTTGAAAATGTTGCTAAAGATGTTATTGAAGAAACTGTAGCTGAAAGTGCTGCAGATTCTAAAAATTCTGATATAGAATCTGTAAGTAAAATACTAAAAAATGCTTTTAATTCTCATGGCATTGATACTTCTATAAATCAAAACTCTCCTTTCTTCTATACCCCTTCTGTATTTGATAAATTTGATATAGATATAACATATACAGATAATTCTGAAGAAGATAATGGTGCAATGAGTGTTCCAGAAGGTGCTGAACAGACTTTTGATTCTGATGATAATTTTGAAATTACTAGAATTGAATTTAATGCAGGTAACTACAGTGGAGTTGATGAAGAAATCAATGCAAATGATGATAACAGCAATCTTCAAGAATACATTGAAGACAATTTAGATGAAGGAAACGAAGAGTTCGATATTATTGGTGGTGTTGTAGAAGACTCAGAAGAATCTATTACTACTGATAATAATGAAAATATTGAAGAAGAAAATGGCGAATTTGATTTTGTAAGTTATGATCAATTCGATATTTACGCTTCACAAGAAAATAATGTTGAAAATTTAAACAATGCTGATGGTTTAAATAGTAATGATGAAGAAAATAATTTAGGTGATTCACACTATACTTTAGAACAATTAGATGAAATTTATGATTTAAATTATTTAGATGATGTAGCTACCCCTACTTCTGATGTAAATACTGAAAATATTAATGAAGAATCTAATATTGAAGGAACTAATGCTCAAGAAGTTAGTTTTGAAGAAAATGATTTTGAAGAAGCTAATGCTCAAGAAACCAATTTTAAAGAAGTTAATTTTGAAGAAACTAATACTCAAGAAAGCTCAATTGAACTTGAAGATTCTGATGATTTAGATGCTTTAGGTGATTTAGGTGAATTAAATTTAGATGATTTACTTACTTCAGATGATTTTGTTGATTTAGATGAATTAAGTGTTTCAGATAATCCAGAAATGTTAGATGATCAAGATAATGAGAATAATGAAGTTTCAGTTAATCTTAGTGCCCTATTAGAAGATCAAGATGAATTAAATGCTTTAGAAAATTTAGACGATTTAGTTAATTTAGAAGACTTAACTGATTTTATTGGTAACGATAATTATTCTGAATTAAATAATGAAGAAAATATTAATTTTGAAAATCAAGCTGAAGCTTCTGATGGAGCAGTTTCTAATGTAGAAGAAATTAATGGTTCTGAAGCTCCAGAAAATAATGAAGATTCAGCTGATGATGTAGCTCAAAATGATGAAGAAGTTAAAAATGAAGCTGAAGGCGAAAATAATGAAGTTGATAGTAGTGAAGAAAATTCTAAAGAGGCAAACCCTTCTATTCCAGAAGGTTCTGTTCAATTAGAAAATAATGAAAATTCAGAAAAAATTTCAAATATTACTTATAAACTACTTAACAAAATTTTAGAAGTTGAAAGTGAAATAAAAAAAGAAGCCGCAGATAGTTCTAATGGCTCATCTGTATTTAAAGAATTTTCTTTTGATGATACATCTTCTGCTATATCTTCTGCTATTCAATCAAAAGAATTTCAAAATGAATTAGAAAAAATAATTTTAGGGCAATCAACTTTAGGAGCAAAACCTACTAACTTTGCTGAGGCAAATATGAATTCTAATTCTGATTCTAATGCTGTTGCAAACTTAGAATCAGCACAAATGGTTCAAGAAAATATAGCACCTGCTGAAGCAATTTTAAATGATAATTCTGGTAGTGAAGGTCAAGGTTATGATGTTGATTATTCACAAATATTAACTCCTTCTGCAGATGTCCAAGATTCTAATTTAGATGAAGTATTAAAAGATGATGAATATGATGATAATAACTTCTCTATTGAAAAATATTTTGGAATTAGCAAAGTTACTAGTAATTATGATGACAATAATAATGATAACGAAGTTCAAGAAGAAAATAATTTAGAAGATAACTTAGAAAACAATCTTGAAAGTACCACTTTAGATGACATTCTACTTGAAAAAATATATGAAGAAGATTTAAATAATCTTGATTTATCAGGCGATTCTTCTAATAATCCAGATGACCCTGCTTCTGATTTACTTGCTATCACAGAATCTCTATCTAAAGCAATTTCAGATTTGGAAAATACTCCAGATATGTCTTTTGACCCATTAGAAGAAGATAATAAATCATTTAATATTCTTATTAACAAAGACGATATCTTCTCTGTTTCTATTTTAAATGAAACATATGATATAGTTGCTGATTTTGATGGTATATCTATTATTTCAGAAAGTATTCATATATCTACACCAAAAAATAACTTCTTTGTTAAAGCTGGAGAAGATAAATATATTGAAATACACAATAATGAAGATCATTTTGAAGTTTATACTAACTTTGAAAATATAGATTTTGCAAATGCTATTAATAATGTTGAATTTTCTAAGAAAGATAATAGACTTGAACTTAACATTAAAGAAGCATTTAAATTAGCATCTGTAAAAAATAAACTTCAACTTTCAATGTTAAATACAGTAATTGCTGATATGACATCATCTGTTCCTTCTCCAGATAACATTGATGAAAATTCAATTTGTGATAATAGAACTCTTCTAATTTCAGAAGAAACACAAAAAGTTTACTTACCTTATACTTTAGAAGAAGTTATGTTAAAACTAGGCAAAAATTCTGAATATAAAACTGCAAAAGAAGTTATCGATAAAGAATATACTGTACCTCTTTCAACATTTAAGTTCCCTATTCTATCTAGATTTAAAGAGGCTTATAGATTTATGAGAATAAAAGAAAAATCTTCTGTATATGCAGCAATAGATTTAGCATTAGAGTTAATGTTTAATTCTAATTTAAATCCAGCAATAATTAGAGCTTGTAAAGATTTAAAAGAATTAAATATTTATCTAGATTGTTTATATGAAAACGAACTAGAAAAATTTGATTGTTTCAAAATAGTATATAAGGTATTACCAAAAGTTAAATAAAAGATAAAAAAAAGAAGCTTGAAGCTTCTTTTTTTATTGCAAAATTTAAGTCCTTCATTATTGATAATTTTTATTTTATCTTAAGAAGGACTTTTTTAACCTTTATATAATTCTTTCAATTTAATTTTCTTCACTGTCGTTATTTTCATTTTTTGAAGTTTCACTACTACTTACTTTAGTAATGTTTTCTCTATCAATTTTAGGTCTTATGTTTAAGCCATGTATATTTTTATCATAATATACTTCTATTCTATCTCCCTCAGTTACTTCATTTCCTATTAATTTTCTTGCAAGTAATGTTTCTACTTGAGATTGTACAATTCTTTTTAAAGGTCTTGCACCAAATTCCATATCATAGCCTTCTTCTATTAACCATCTAATAGAATTTTTTGTAAATGATAGCTCTATTCCCTTTTCTCTTACTCTTTCAATAACTCCTTGCAAAATTAGTTCAACTATTCCAAATACAACTTCTTTATCTAGAGCTTTAAAACAAATAATTTCATCAAGTCTATTTAGAAATTCTGGTCTAAAATGTTGTTTTAAAATTTTATCTATTTGTTCTCTTGCGCCTTCTGTTATTTCTTTATTTTTAGCTATGCTATCTAATATAACATTTGAACCTAAATTAGAAGTTAATATTATTACTGTGTTTTTAAAATCTATAAGTCTTCCTTGAGAGTCTGTAACTCTACCATCATCTAATATTTGTAAGAAAATATTAAACACATCTGGATGAGCTTTTTCTACTTCATCAAATAAAACTACTGAATATGGTTTTCTTCTAACTGCTTCTGTAAGTTGTCCACCTTCTTCATATCCTACATATCCTGGAGGTGCACCAATTAATCTAGTAACACTAAATTTTTCCATATATTCAGACATATCTATTCTAACCATATTTTTTTCATCGTCAAAAAGTGTTGCAGCTAATGTTTTTCCAAGTTCTGTTTTTCCAACACCTGTTGGACCTAAAAATAGGAACGATCCTATTGGTCTATTTGGATTTGCAATTCCTGCTCTTGCTCTTAATATTGCCTCAGAAACTTTTTTTACAGCTTCATCTTGTCCTACTACTCTTTGATGTAAAATTTCTTCTAAGTGAAGTAATTTTTCTTTTTCTGCTTCTGCAAGTTTTGAAACAGGAATTCCTGTCCATTTTGAAACTACCTTTGCAATTTCTTCTTCTGTAACTTTATTTCTAAGTAAAGTATTTTTACCTTGTGTTTTTTCAATTTCTTTTTCTTCTTGCTCTAGAACTTTTTTCAAATTTGGAAGAGTTGAATATTTAAGTTCTGCAGCTTTGTTTAAGTCATAATTTCTTTCTGCTTTTTCTATTTCTGCATTTACTTCATCTATTTTCTCTTTTAATTTCTGTATTTTAGCAATATTTTTCTTTTCCTCTTCCCATTTTAATTTCATATCTTGAAATACTTGTCTTGATTTTGATAGTTCATTTCTAATTGCTTGTAAACGTTTTTGAGCATTTGGGTCATCTTCTTCTCTTTCCAAAGAACGCTCTTCTATTTCATATTGCATTATTTTTCTAGATATAACATCAAGTTCTGTTGGCATAGATTCTACTTCACTTCTTATCATTGCACAAGCTTCATCTATTAAATCTATTGCTTTATCTGGAAGGAATCTATCTGTTATATATCTATTTGATAAGGTTGCTGCTGCAACTAATGCTGAGTCTTGAATTTTTACTCCGTGGAATATTTCAAATTTTTCTTGTATACCACGTAAAATTGTAATTGCATCTTCAACAGTTGGTTCATTAACTAATACTTGTTGAAAACGTCTAGTAAGTGCTGGGTCTTTTTCTATATATTCTCTATATTCATCTAAAGTAGTTGCACCAACACAATGAAGTTCTCCTCTAGCTAGTCTTGGCTTCAAAAGGTTACTTGCATCCATTGCACCATCTGATTTTCCAGCTCCAACTAAATTATGAATTTCATCTATAAATAATATGATGTTTCCTTCACTTTTATCTATTTCTTTTAAAACACTTGTTAGTCTTTCTTCGAATTCTCCTTTATATTTTGCACCTGCAATTAATAGTCCTAAATCTAATTCGAAAATTGTTTTTCCTTTTAAACTTGTTGGCACATCTCCTCTTACTATTCTTTGTGCTAATCCTTCTACAATAGCGGTTTTACCAACACCTGGTTCACCAATTAAAACTGGGTTATTTTTTGTTTTACGAGATAGAATTCTTATTACATTTCTAATTTCATCATCTCTACCAATTACTGGATTTAGTTTATTTTGTTTTGCAAGGTCTGTAACATTTTTTCCAAATTTTTCTAAAACATTATAAGTATTTTCTGGAGTATCTGTATTTACTGAAACATTTCCTCTAATGTCTTTTAAAGCTACTAAAAATTTATTTTTATCTATTTTATAAGATTTTAAAATTTTTCTTAATGCATCTGTTCCACATTCAAATATTCCAAGCATTAAGTGTTCTACTGAAATAAATTCATCTTTCATATTTTTAGCTTGTTTTTCTGCTTCATCTAAAATCTTTTCAACTTCATTTGAAAATCTTAAAGCAACAGATCCAGTAACTTTAGGCATTTTTTCTATTTCAGAATTTATTGTTGTAGCTAATGAATTAATATTAACATCTAATTTTTTTAAAAGCAAAGTTATAACTCCACTTCCATCCTCTAAAAAAGCAGCCATTAAATGGAAATCTGTAATTTCCGGATTATTATTGCCTGTTGTAATGTTGCTAGCTGATGTGATTATTTCTTTTGATTTTTCTGTAAAATTAGATACATTCATTTGCTTTATAACTCCTTTTCAAAATAAAATTACTTTTGTGTTAATAATACACACATAAGTACATTTGCATATTGTAGTATTCCTGCTATTTTAATTATTACTTCCATTCTTTTTAATATTTTTTTGTCATTTTTTTCTGTTTTTTTAGTAAATTCTTGCCAAATTAAAAATGTTACTATTATCATAGCAAATTCAAAAAATATTGTTGATCTTTCTGCAGAGCTAAATACTGTTGGTGAAAATCCTAATATAATTTTTGAGGCTAAACCTACTAAAAATACTAATATTGCTATATTATTTTTTAAGTTTTTAAATATTAATAATATTGATAATGCTAAACAAATAAAGTTTGTGCAAGCAAGTAAAAGTGGAACAACATTTAATAAGTTATTACAATTTGATGCTCCTAACATTACTCGTTCTTCTATAACAAATTTCCTTGTTGAGTTTAAAAAAGGAAACATTGCACTTGTTGTATTTTGGAAAATTCCTAAAACAGCAATAGTTAGAATTGGTATTATAGATACTACCCTATAAGTTTTTTCTTTATATGTTGACCACACATATACTGCTACCATTAAACTTAGAATTGTGTAAACAAGATTTCTTTTTTCAATAAGAATTCCCATAGTTGAAGTTAATCCTAAAGAAATTTTATCTAATACATTATACATTTCAAAATCTTTAAATAGTCTTGTAGCTTCTTCTGATTTTCTTACATAATTTCCAGGACAAGTTAATATAAACACTATGCTTGCTATTGCCAAAACTGTTTGAACTATCATATATGGATGTATTTTTTTATTTTTAATAATCATGAGAATTGTAAATAATATGTATGTTCCTAATAAAATTGCTGATGTTTGTTCTTGATTTGCTGCAAAAATTAATGCTATTGAATATAATGGATATTCCCAAAACTTGATTTTTTCTTCATCCCAAATTTTTCTAATTGGTATTAATGCAAAAAGACATGTTGCAAGTGGCCACATATAAACAATTGTAGTGGTAGCCCATCCAGAACCATTCATTGAATTAAATGGATATAAAAGTAGCATAAATAAAAGCATAGCATTATTTTGAGCACGCTCTTCTTTTTTTATGAATAGTCTTGAAACTGAATATCCAGCAAGTGCAACCATCAAGCTCTCTATTAAAATCCATAGATATTTTGAAACTTTTAAAACAAAGCATTCTGTAATTTCAAGTAAAAGTCTTGAAGTCCAAGAAAAATATCTTGAACCTGCAAATGCTAATATGCTTTGTCCAGAAGCTATTTGATCTATAAACCATTCATCATCATATCTGTTTGGAGTTATAAAAATAGTAACAATTAAATGTAAAACGAATAATGCAATTATTGCTCCTCTACCATTTTTAAAAAGGTTTTTTATTTTTTCTTTAAATTTTTCCATTACTCTTCCCCTATCATTCTACTAATCAAAGTAAATGCTAATATGTCTTCCCCATCATTTTGGTATAAAACATAAATATCATACATTCCTTTTGGTAGTCCAAAACGAAGGCATTGTGCATGTAGTCCTGCAAGTTTTAATCCCTCTTCTTTAATATTTATATTTTCTTCCATTTGGGTTCTCATTAAATACATTTTTCCTGTTTCCTGATTTTTTAAAACATAGTTTGCATTTACTGTTCCCATTTCTTCTAAACCTTCTTTATATGCCCAACCTGCTATTTCAATTTTCTTTCCATCTGTTTCAAATAAATCTATGTGAGTGTTTATAACTCCTTCTTCATCTACAACAGTAGTATTAGGCCCTAAAGTATATGATTTAAATACCAAAAGCGAACTCATAGTAATTGCTAAAAACACAATAACTATTGCTACTAAACAAATCAGTATTTTGATAAATAATTTTTCATTAATTTCTATATCTAAAAAATTCATTTTTTTCTCCACATTCTAAAAATATAAATGTTATTTTATCACAAAAGAGCTTATTTTTCAATGCTTTAGATTTAATCAATATTAATCTTTTTATCTATAATATAAATTGGTCTATTTTGTGACTCCTCATATATTCTAGCTATATATTCTGCTATTATCCATAAAGATAATAATTGTATTCCAGTAAAGAATGTAATTGTTACCATTATAGAAGTCCAACCAGCAGTTAAGTTATTTAGTTTATATATGTATGATATAAATGCATAAATTAAAATTGCTATTGATATTAATATTGAAAAACCACCTATCATTCCAACAAATTTTAATGGTTTTGTTGAAAAACTAAATATTCCGTCTTTTGCAAGATTAAGCATTTTTCCTAATGGATATTTTGTTTTTCCAGCATATCTTTCATTTCTTTCATATTGCAATGGAGTTTGTTTAAATCCAACCCAACTAAATAAACCTCTTAAAAATTTATTGTGTTCTGGCATTGAATTAATTACATCAACAACCTTTCTATCTGCTAATCTGAAATCCCCTGTGTCTTTTGGTATTTCAACACTAGACAATCCATTTAAAATTTGATAGAAAAGTTTTGCACTAAGTAATTTAAAACATGACTCTCCTTTTCTTTTAGTTCTTTTTGCATAAATAACTTCATTTCCATTTTCCCAAAGCTCAATCATTTGCTTCATTAATTCTGGTGGATCTTGAAGGTCTGCATCAATAATAACAACAGCATCTCCAGTTACAAATTTTAAACCAGCTTGTACAGCTGCTTGATGTCCAAAATTTCTTGAAAAAGAAATTATTTTTGCATTTTTATCATTATTTGCTATTTTAGTAAGTATTTCTAAAGTTTTATCTTTACTGCCATCATCTACAAAAATAATTTCATATTCATAATTTTTTAGTTCTTCAAAAACTTTTACTATTCTCTTATAACATTCTTCTGCTACCTCTTCTTCATAATACATTGGTACAACGATTGATATTTTCTTCATTTTAAAGCTTCCTTTTTTTAGATTATTTTAAGAATTTTTTAAAGAATTCGCTGTTTTTTGGTTCTAAATCATTTTGCACTATATCTATGAATTCTTCTATCATTTCTTTAGTGTATTTACTTCCTGTTCTTTCATAGAATTTCTTTAGTGGTTTTTGCAAATTCATCATAACTTTTATTGCTCTATTTGTATGTTGTTCTTTAAGAAGCCTGTCCATATAATCCATTTGATTATCATAAACCATTTTTCCAACTCTTGTATGTCTTAATTGTTCTAATGTATTTTCTTCTGTTATAACTGATAAGTCTATGTTTCTATTTGGAATTTTAAAGCCCAGAAGCTCTTCAAAATTTCTATCACTTACGTTTTTTACATTTCCATTGTAATACACTTCTGGATATTTTTTAGTTATGTTTTTATCTTCTGAAGTTACTTTTATTCTTTTACTAAGAACAATATCTCTACTTGATTTACCAACTAAAATTTTATATACTCCAGACTCTACAGCCCATTTTTTAGTTTCCACATTATAGTATTCAAAAGCATCTTTTGATAAAGTAATATGTACAGTTTTTTCTTCTCCAGGATTAAGTTCTATTTTTTCAAAGCCTTTAAGCTCTTTTACTGGTTTAAATATAGTAGGATTTTCTTGTGAAACATAAACTTGTGCTACTTCTTTTCCTTTTACTTTTCCAATGTTTTTAATTTTAAAGTATACTTCTACATTTTTATTTACATCTATTTTTAAACCAGAATATTTAAATTTTGTGTAGCTTAGGCCATATCCAAAAGGGAAAAGTACATCTAAATTATTTTTATCGTAATACCTATAGCCAACATAAATTCCTTCTTTATATTCTACACTTACCTCTGAACCTGGATAGTTATTATAACATGGTGTGTCTTCTAGTTTTAAAGGATATGTTTCAGCTAGCTTTCCACTTGGATTTACTTTTCCAACTAAACAATTTATAACTCCTCTTTCTCCAGATTCTCCACCTAAGTATCCACACATTATTCCTTTAACTTTATCTTTCCATGGCATTACAACAGGTGCTCCGTTTGATAAAGAAACAATAACATTTTTATTTACCTTAGAAATTTCTGTTATTAATTTATTTTGATTTTCTGGAAGGAATAAATTTTTTCTATCTATTCCTTCTGACTCATAGTTTTCTGTTAGTCCTGCAAAAATTAGAACTACATCATTTCTTTTAGCTACTTCTAAAGCTTCTTTTAGCAGTTCTTCATCTTTATCTGAAACTATTCTTTCATAGCCCTTTGCATAATCTATTTCATAACCATATTCAACTAAGCAGTCATAAGCACTTTCTAAATTATATGGATTTATTGTTGAACTTCCAGCTCCTTGATATCTTGGGTTCTTAGCTAAATCACCAATTAAAGCAAATTTTTTATTTTTTATTGGCAATATATTGTCATCATTTTTAAGAAGAACCATTGATTCTTCTGCAATTTTTAATGCAATGTCATGATGTTTTTCCATGTCATATTCATCTGGATTATCTTTTTCTAGAGTTTTAAATGCTATTTTTAAAATTCTATCTACTAATTCATTTAATGTTTCTTCACTTACTCTGCCTTCATTTACAGCATCTATTATTTCTTGAACAGCACCTGTTCTTCCTCCTGGCATTTCTAATTCATTACCAGCAATAATTCCAGATACTCTATCATTATTTGCTCCCCAGTCTGTAATAACTATTCCGTCAAATTTCCATTCTTTTTTTAGAATATCTAATAAAACTTTATTTTCACTGCAAAAATCTCCATTTACCTTGTTGTATGCACTCATTACTGCCCATGGTTTTGCTTCTTTAACAATCATTTCAAATGCTTTTAAATAAATTTCTCTTAAAGTTCTTTCATCTATTACAACATTTATAAATCGTCTTTTATCTTCTTGATTATTTACTGCAAAGTGTTTTACACAAGCACCAACATTGTTTTTTTGCAAGCCCTTTACATATTCAATTCCTAATTTTCCAGCTAAATATGGGTCTTCAGCGAAATATTCAAAATTTCTACCACATAAAGGACTTCTTTTCATATTAATTGCAGGACCGAGTAGAATATTTACATTCCAGTGAATTGCTTCTTTTCCTAAAGCATCACCTAATTTATAAGCAACTTTTTTATTCCAACTGCTTGCTATTGTAGCAGAAGTTGGAAAAGAAGTTGCTATCTCACTTTTATTTATTCCTAAGTTATCGGCTTTTAACTTTTGAATTCTTAAGCCATGTGGTCCATCGGACATAGTAATTTTTGGTATGTTTAATCTTTTTATTGCTGCAGTGTTCCAGTAATCTTTACCAACACACAGGCTAGCCTTTTCTTCAAGTGTCAGTTTATCTATTATTTCCCCATATTGCATATCTTTTGTACTACTCCTTTTTATACTTGTATATTATATATCATAACTTTAGAATAATTTCAATTAAAAACTCCTAAAAACAAACATTTTTTTAGAAAATTTTTAAGTTTTTTATCTTTCAAATTCATTTAAATTTTTAAACTCATAACCCATGTTTTTAGCTTCTTTAATAATATCGTCTAAAATGTTTGCATTGTCTTTTGATGTTGCGTGAAGTAGCAAAACAGCTCCACTATGCAAATTTTCTAATATTTTCTTTTTTCCATATTCTTCTCTATTTTGTTTTTCAGTATCCCAATCATCATAAGCCAAAGACCACATTACAGGAACATAGTTTAATTTGCTAATCGTATCTATAACTCTTCTACTGAATTCTCCTTTAGGTGGTCTAAAATATGTCATTTCATAACCAAATTTTTCATATAAGCTATTATGTAATTTCATAATTTCATCTTTTATTTCATCATCACTAATATTTGGCAAGCATTTATGATTAACAGTATGATTTTAAGTTATACGGATGACTTTTTTTATTACTTGCTATTTATATTTTGACATTCATTTTTTATTATTGGCTTGTGAAAAAGTTAATTCAACTGTAATTTTTTTATTACTATCGAATTCAATTTTTTTTATTAGTTTTGAGTACATCTCTTTAGTAGGATTTTTCATTTGTAGTATGTCTTTTGCTAGCTTAATCATTTCTATATAATGTTTTTCTATATCTTCTTTTTGTAATTTCATCATTTCTGTTTCTATTTGGTGAATTTGCATTAGCAGTTCTTTCTTTTCATTTTGCAATTTGTTATAAATTATAGTAAAGTCGTCTGTTGTTATAAGTTTATGTACTTTATCTTGATATACTTCTTGCATAATTTGCTCGTTTTCATCAATTTGTTTTTGTATATTTATTTTTTGCTTTCTTAATATATTAGTTTTACTTTGCACTTTTTCTCCAGCACTTTTATAAACATTCATTATTTCATCTTCTGTATAAGATATTTTTTCTATTTCTTCTTTAATTACTTCTTGAACTTTGTTCTTTATTAATTCTTCTGTTATTGGCTTACATTTACAGCTCTTATTTTTGTTTTTATTTGAACACATAAAAGTTCTTTGTTCATATATTTGTCCATTTTTTCTCTCGCTTCTTCTTACTTTGTAAGTTGCTTTTCCCCCACATTCTGCGCAAAATATATATTCCTTTAAAGGTACTTCATATCTTATTGTTAATGAATTTCTATGTTTATTTAACTTATCTTGTGCTTTTTCCCAAGTTAGCTTGTCAATTATAGGCTCATGCATATTTTTTACAATAATATATTCATCTTTGCGTGTACTTCTTACTTTTTCCACCTTATGACTTACCTTTTGAAACTTTCTTCCAACTACACTACCTATATATACTTCATTTTTTAGCATTTTAGCTATTTGTTCACTGTGCCATATATAGCCTTCTGGATTTTTACTTTTTCTATTCATACATACTGGTATTTTTAAATATATTGCAGGAGCATCAATATTTTTTTCGTTTAACTTTTCTGCAATCTTTATTGTAGACATTCCCTTATATACATACATATCAAAAATTTCTTTTACTATATATCCTACGTTTTTATCTATTACTAAATGATTTTTTACACTAGTATCCTTTTTATAACCATAAGGAGCTATTCCTCCTTGAAATTCACCTTTTTCAATCTTCCTTTTTTTTACACTTTTTATTTTATTAGAAATATCTTGTGCATAATAATCATTAAAGCTCAATTTGAAGGTCAAAAATTGCAAGCCTTCTGGATTTATTGTATCAACATTATCTCCTATTGCTATATATCTAATATTATTTGCTGGCAAATATCTTTCTAAATAGTAACCTGTATCTATATGGTCTCTACCGAATCTCGATAAATCCTTTGTTATTATGCAATTTATTTTGCCTTCTTCTATATCTTGCAACATTTTTTTAAAGCCTGGCCTATTAAAATTTGTTCCTGTATAACCATCATCAGTATATTCTTCCACTGCCTCTAGTTCATTATGTTCTGTTATATAATTGTTTATTATATCTCTTTGATTTTCTATACTTTCGCTTTCTCGATTATCTCCATCATCTCTTGATAATCGCATATATTTTGCTACTTTATAATTATCTATTCTTAGCATTTTCCATCCCTATTTTCCATTTTTTCAATAAAAGTTTTTTCTAATAAATTCGTTAATATTTCTTTCAGGTTTTCATTCCCATATATCTTTTTTACGCTATCTTTTAATTCTTTCATAATTTCCTCCTAATTTTTATATTAAAAGGTATTTTTGAAATTTCTATTTTATGAATAAAATTTTAAAATTACATATTTTTTAACGCAAAAAAAGAGTTAGTATTAATCTAAAAATACTAACCCAAATATTTATATAAAACTTTTTATTATTCTTTTGCTAACAATTTCTTTATTTCTTCTTTTGTTTTTCCTTGTTCTAAATACATTTTTATTAGTTTTTGATTTTTTTCATATTCTTCTTTCTTCTCTTCTGGTATCCTTACCAATTTTCCATCATATGACTTTACTGTAATCATTTATTTTTCCTCCTTAATCTTTATGTGTTTTTTAAAAAACTTTCTATCTTTTTTATTATCTTTGCAATTATATTTTCTTTTTTTGTGGTAAGAACTTTTGTAGTTTCTTCTTTTTCTTCATCTTGTATTTTTTTCTTAAATATATCATTATAACTATATTTTTCTTCTTTTCTTTTATTTATTCTATTTCTTTCTTCTTGTTGCATTTTTATTATTTTTTCTTTTTGTTCATCAGTACATAAATAATCTCTAAATAAATTAAACAAAATTGCTCTCGTTTCTTTTAATAATTTTTGTTTTCTCAGTTCTACATTTTCATCATATATAAAAACATATTCTTTATTTTTAGATTTTTCTATTGTTTCTATTACTTCTTTCGGAATTTTTTTATATTCTTCCATATTTAAATGGCTTAATATTGTAGAAACTTCTGTACATGCTTCATTATAATTATTCATCTGTTACTTCCTCATTTCCTTTTGTGGTATCTTTGCTTTGTCCCTTCATGTTTTTATCTACTTCATCACACATTTCAACACTAGATTCCAATCCTGCCATTCCTATAGCTTGTCCTGTCAAATCTCTTTTTCCTAACTCGTCAAATTTCTTTCTTACTTCTATTAAATCTCCCAAATCAGAGTCTCTTCCAATTATTTGCAAGTTTCCTAAATTTGTTATTTGTGCATTTCCAAAAGTAGCTCTTTCACCTATACTTTGTAGATTTCCTAAACTTGTTACTTTTGAGTCAGTAAAATAAGCATCTCTACCTATACTTTGTAAATTTCCTAAATCTGTTATTTGTGAATTTCTAAATTTAGCATCTCTTCCTATGCTTTGTAAATTTCCTAAATTTGTTACTTGTGAATCTGAAAAATCTCCATCTGCTCCTATACTTTGTAGGTTTCCTAAACTTGTTATTTTAGAGCCATGAAATGAAGCACTTCCTCCTATGCTTTTCAAATTTCCTAAGTCTCTTACTTTACCGAAAAAAATAGCATCTCCACCTATCATTTGTAGCTTTTCTAGGTCTGTTATTTCTGAAAGTAAAAAATCAGCTTTTCCAAATATGGCTACATATGGATTTTTTGTTAACTTTGCAAGATTTGCATCTCCTATACAAATTTCTTCTTCTGTGCATTGATAATATTCTGCTATTAATCCTTTTATTTTTTTCAAACTTTCTTTTAGTTGTTTTTTATTTGAATTTTCTCCGCCTTCATGAGTTGTAAAATCTTTTTTAAAACAATATTCTATAAGATTTGGTATATCTTCTAAAGTTATTTTTCCGTCATCTATTTTTTTCTTATATTCTATTAAACTTTTATTCCATTTCTCTCGTTCTAACCACTCTTTTCCATTTGCATTTCTATTGTTCTCTAAAAATGATATAGCTACTTCTTCATATTCTTCTTCCATTTCTTGAGCGTCTCCATTTTTTATTCCTCTTACTTCAGCTATTTCCTCTCCTTCCATTCTTACTGCTATATGTGGTTTTCCTTCATTATCTACAAATACATAAAAATCTCCTTCTGCTAGTTGTAATGATGCAAATTGTTTTGTACACCATGGTGTATCTTGTACTAGTGCTGCTAATTTTTTTGCTCCTTCTAGATAATCTTCTTTTTTTGTGCCTTTCTCTTCTGCTTCTCTTTCTTCTGTTTCTTTACTTTTAAATTTTATCCATTTTCCCTTTCCATATGTATCCACTCCTTTTAAATCTATTCCTCTACTACCTGCTACTTTTCTTTTATATGTTTCTATTACTTTAAAATATATATCTGCAAAATTGGAGTTCTTTAGTAGCTCTTCTAAACCTTCAATATCTTCTAAATTTACTTCAATTTTAGTATTTGCTGTATTTGCTGTACTTTCTGCATTTTCTACATTTTGTACATTTTCTATATTTTCTATTTTTTTTGAAATTTCATATATATATTTTAATATTTCTTCATTTAATATCATATGACTCGCTATAGTTTTATGCAAGTCCCTGCTTTTTACTATTGTTACTGCATCTTTTGATTTTTTATCTTCATCTATTTTTCTGTATACCTTTTTTAATGTTTCTCGAAGCATCATACATTTAAAGGCTGGATCATCTATTTCAGATTTTTTTATTACATCTACTATTTGTCTATATTCAGCATATAATTGCTTACTTATTCTTTCTGCTATTTTTTTACATTTTTTCTCTTTTTCAGTTTCACTTTCCAAGTTTGGATCGTATTCTCCTTTTGCTTTTAATGCCTTTATATCATTATCATATTCTCTTTTCACTTCTTCACTTGTTGGATCTATTTGCATTTCTGTTTCTTGTAATTCGCATAATTTTTTTAAATATGCTTCTATGTCTGCCCTTATTTTTTCTCCTCTTTCTTTCCAATTTCCTTGTGGTTTTTTTCTCTTTTTCCCATCATAATAATTTTGTACAAATATTTTTTCCCATCTGCTTAATTCTTTTGTATTTCTTAGATTTGCATCTATACTTAAATTTAAATATCTTTTTTCTTCTAGTCCTTTTTCTATCTCTCCTAAAAATTCTTCTCCTATTTTTAATCCTTTGTCATATTCAAAACTTAAGTTATTTACCATCATATCTATTGCTATTTCATTATCTAATACTCCTTTTGCTATTTCCTCTTCTGAATATATTCCAAAATATCTTAACTCATAATCTTTTCTTATTTCTTCAAGCTCATCTTTATGTTCTTCTAATAAACGTGTTTTTATTTTTTCAAATTCTGGAGTATTTTCAAAAAAATGTAATAATTCATGTTTATTTGTTTTTTCATAATCTTGGTCTATACTTTCATTTATATAGATAGTTCTTCCTAATGCATATCCTAATATACTTTCATCTCTTATAAATTCTGTTTTTATTCCAAATCTATTATTAAATTCTATTATTCTTTGTTTTATTTCTTCGTTCATTTTTATTTTTCCTCTTTTTTCCCTATTCTTTATTTAATAGAAGTTTACTATACCTAAAATTTATTTTCAATATGTTTATATATATTTTATTTTCAAGTCATCTCTATATCTTAAAAATGATTTCCAACAATGTGACCTTCTTCTATCATTCTTTTAACTATATCACTTGCAGAATTTAAGTAATGACCTGTTATAAAAAAACTTGCTTTAACATTATTTTGGGATAAAACATCTAAAATTTTTTCTGTGTACCCGCATTCATATCCGCAATCAAAAGTTAAATATATTTTTTTTGATTCTTTATTTCCCATGGAAATGCCATTATAATCTTGTATTACTTTATTAGAATTTGCATCTAAAATTGCTTGCTCGTGATTTTTTCCTCTTTTAAATCCCCATGCTAAAAGTTTATTATCTAAAGTATCTGCATTAGAATATAAACAAAATTGAAAAATGCATATAATTAATAAGAAAAACGCCAATAGGTGTTTTATTATTTTTTCTTTCATATAAGCCTCCTATTTTTAAAGTTACTAAAATTTATTCCTTATTAATTTTTATATGCATTTAAATTTTTTATATATTCAATTGTTTAAAATTTTTAAATATCTAATTTTCTAGTATTTTCCAACTGCCCACTTTTTCAGGATAATATTCAAAAGTCATTTCTTCTTTTTTAGTTGGATGAATAAAGCTTAAATAGTATGCCCAAAGTGCAAGCTGTTTTCCTCTTCCTCGCGTTCCATATTTTTGGTCTCCACTTAAGCTATGTCCTCTTGAAGCAAATTGAACTCTTATTTGATGATGTCTGCCAGTATGTAAATCCACTTTAACAACTGATAAGTTAATTTCTTCGTTGTATTTAATTACTTCATAATCTAAAACTGCTTCTTTTGCATTTTTTGTTTTTTCGTCTACAACTTTACTTGTATTTGTTTTCTCATTTTTCAAAAGATAATCTTTAAAAGTTCCTTTTTCGTTTTCTAATTTTCCATCTACTATGCATAAATATTTTTTATGCATTTTTTTGTCTCTTACTTGCTCACTTAATCTTGAAGCAGATTTAGAGGTTTTAGCGAATACCATAACTCCACCAGTTGGTCTATCTAGCCTATGAACTAGTCCTAAATAAACATCGCCTGGTTTATTATATTTTTCTTTTAAATATTTTTTTATTATTGTAAGCATATCTTCATCACCAGTTTTATCTGCTTGTGAAGGTATGTTAACAGGCTTTACAACAACAATTATATGATTATCTTCATATAATACATTTAATGGTTCCACTTTAAATTTTCCTTTCTTTAAGTTTTAGTTTTCCCATCTTCCATATATTCCACAAGGAAGTACTAAGATAGAATTTTTCATTGGAATTCCTATTTCTCCTGAAGATAATTTTCCTGTTTTCATTTTTAATTTTATACTTAATATATTTTCTAATACTTTTGAAGATATTCCTGTTGTGTAAGAATTAATTAAGAAAAATAATGGATTATCTGATAAAACAGCTGAACATAATTCCACTAAATCTGAAATATTGTTTTCAAATTGCCATACTTCTCCATTTTTTCCTCTTCCATAAGATGGTGGGTCCATAATGATGGCATCATATTTATTGCCCCTTCTTATTTCTCTTTGAACAAATTTTGTAACATCATCAACTATAAATCTTACTGGTCTATTTTCAAGTCCAGATGATGCCACATTTTCTTTTGCCCAAGAAACCATACCTTTTGAGCTATCTACATGGCAAACTTGAGCACCTGCATAACTACAAGCAACTGTTGCGCCACCAGTATATGCAAAAAGATTTAATACTTTTACATCTTTTCTTTTTGAACTCTTTATTTTATTTATCATCCAATCCCAATTAACAGCCTGCTCTGGAAACAATCCTGTGTGTTTAAATCCCATTGGTTTTATATTAAAAGTTAAATCTTTATAATGAACTTGCCAGCTTTCTGGAATTTTCTTTTTATATTGCCAAGCACCGCCACCAGTGTTGCTTCTGCTATATTTTGCAAAAGCTGAATTCCATTTCTCTGGAAATGATTTTTCTTTCCAAATTATTTGTGGATCTGGTCTAATTAAAATAATGTTGCTCCAAGATTCAAGCTTCTCTCCATTTGCCATATCTAATATTTCATAATCTTTCCAATCTCTTGCTATTTCCATACATTAATCCTCTTTTAATTGTTTATATTCTTTTTATAATTATTTTTTATATTTTATTTTTATATTTATCCTTATTTTTTCAAGTTTTGATATTTTAACTAATTAACGGTTTCTAATTTATTTTTAACTTCTTCCACAATTTCTGGTGGTGTAGATGCTCCTGCCATAATTCCTACTTTATCTGTAGGGCTAAAATCTAGCACTTTTATCTCTTCTGCTGTTTCTATGCAACATGAGTTTTCACAATTTTCTTTTGCAATTTTAAAAAGTTCACTTGTATTTGAACTATGTTTTCCACCAATTATTATCATTTTGTTTACTTCTTGTGCAATTTTTCTAGTTTCTGCTTGCCTTATTTCTGTAGTAGGACAAACATTTTTATCTAATATAACTTCTGTTTCAATAAAATTCTTTTCAATTTCATCCATTAGGAAATCACAATATGAACTAGATATTGTTGTTTGTGTTGTAACATATACTTTAGATGAATCTGTTTTTTCAAATTCTTTATATGCATCTAGAATGTCATCTTCTGTTTCTACAACAAAGCTGTTTTCTCCAGCAAATCCTTTTGTTCCAATTGTTTCTGGATGCTTTTTCTTTCCTAAAATTATAATAAAAGAATCTTCTTTTGCTTTCTTTGCTTTTTCATGTATTAATTTTACTTTTTCACAAGTTAAATCTACTACTTCTTGATTTTTTTGTTTAGCAAGTTCATATACTTCTTCTGCTTCTCCATGAGCTCTAAACATAACAGTTTCTCCATTTGGAACTTCATCTAAGCTATTTACTGTTGTCATTCCTTTTGATTCTAATTTTTTAATAACTTGGTCATTATGGACTATTTCTCCCAAGCAATATGCTTTTTTACCATCTAAAGTTTCTTCTGCTTTTTTTATTGCTCTTTTAACTCCCATGCAAAATCCACTTGTTTTTCCAACAATTATTTCCATTTTTACTCCTTTTATTTTAAAATTACATTTTTAATCTTTAAAATTACATACTTTGAAGTATTGTGACAAAAGTATATAATAAAACGCTTAAAACTCCAAAACTAATGCTTGTCCCTATTAACAATATTCCTATAAAAATCTTTTTCATAAAAACTCCTTTTTCACCTATATATTTTTTATAAAAAATATATATGCGGAAAAAGAAATTTTATGACTAGATTTATAAAATTTTCATATTTAGTATTAATAAATTATATATTATTCACTAAATTTTTTCCGTTCAAGCTAATTCTCAAATCCAAAAATTTATTTCATAATATATAATTTATTAATTGAAAAATGTGCAAATATTTATAAAATATAAATCTATAATATTCTAAATTAAAAATATTAACACACTTTTAAAG
This sequence comes from uncultured Clostridia bacterium, assembly GCA_947601495.1. Lineage (GTDB taxonomy): Bacteria > Bacillota > Clostridia > TANB77 > CAG-508 > Scatovivens. The sequence continues at coordinate 145,617 of CANQGE010000002.1, forward strand.
TTCTTCTTTTAATTTTTTTGCCAAGTTTTCGTTTATTCCTTTAACTTTAACTAATTCTTCAATTTCTGCTTCTTTTATTTTCTTTACACTTCCAAATTTTTTAAGAAGTTCTGTTCTTTTCTTTTCTCCTATTCCTTCAATGTAGTCTAATTTTGATTTTGTCATTTCTTTATCTCTAATTTTTCTATGATATTCTATTGCTGTTTTATGAACTTCATCTTGCAAATTTGTAATAAAATTAAATAAATTTTCTGAAATTTCAAATTCTTCTCTTTCTTCATTTATTAATGCTCTAGTTGAATGTTTATCATCTTTAACCATTCCGAAAACAGGAATTTCCACACCTATTTCATCTAAAGCATTTTTAATTGCTCTTATTTGTGTAATTCCACCATCTGCTAAAATTAAATCTGGCAATGTTCCAAAACCACCTTTTGGATTTTCTATTGAATGTTTTAATCTTCTTGTTACAACTTCTTGCATACATCTAGGATCATCTTGTCCAAAAACAGTTTTTATTTTAAATCTTCTAGATAAGTTTCTTTTTATTACACCATTTTGAGCAACACACATTCCAGCTACTATAAAATTGCCAGAAATATTTGATATATCAAAACTTTCAATTTTAAGTGGAAGTCTGTCTAACTCTAAAACATCTCTTAATTCAGTTAAAATTTCTGTTTTATCTTTTACTTTATTTTCTAATGTTATTTTGCTGTTAAGCTCTGCCATCTCAACAAATCTTAATTTTTCACCTTTTTGAGGATTCTTTATTTCAACTTTTCTATTTGCATTATTTGAAAGCCAATGTTCTAGAAGTTCTTTTTCTTCTAGCTCATATCTAATCATAATTTTACTTGGAAAATCTTTTTTATCTAAATAATATTGCTTAATAAATCCTGAAACAATTTCATCTTCGTTCATATCTTTAAGCTCATCAAAAAAGTAATGCTCTCTTCCTATCATTTTGCTATTTCTTATGAAAAATATTTCAATGCAAACAGTAACTTCATTTTTATATAAACCAATAACATCAATATTATTTTCAGAAATATTTGATACTTTTTGCTTTTCTGATACTCGTTCAATTGCTAAAATTCTATCTCTTATTTCTGCTGCTTTTTCGAATTCTAAATTTTCTGAAAAAGTGTTCATATCACTTTCCAATTCTTTTATTATAGTATCTATTTTTCCATCTAAAAGCATAGAAATTTGATTTATTTGTTTCATATATTCTTCTCTTGAAACATAACCCATACATGGTGCTAAACATTTTTTTATATGATAATTTAAACAAGCTCTATCTTGATTTTTAAAATTTTTGCATTGTCTTATTTTAAATTTTTCTTTAATAAAGCTTATCATTTCTTTTGCAGCAGAAACATTTGGATATGGTCCAAAATATTTTGCTCCATCATTTAAAATACGCCTTGTCATAAATACGCCCGGGTAATCTGATTTCATGTCTATTTTTATGTATGGATATGTTTTGTCATCTTTTAATAGAACATTAAATTTTGGCCTATATTTTTTTATTAAATTACATTCAAGAATTAATGCTTCATCTTCACTTCCAACAACTATATATTCAAAATGGTCTATTAATGAAACCATTTTTTCTATTCTTGGTGTTTTATTTGTTTTTCTAAAATAAGATCTTACTCTGTTTTTTAAAACAACAGCTTTTCCAACATAAATAATGTTATCATCTTTGTCATACATTAAGTAAACACCTGGTTTTTCTGGAAGTTTTTTTAATTCTTCTTCGATATTAAACATTTATTTAATCTCCGTAAAAATTATTATTCTAGATAACCTATAAATGGAATATTTCTTCCTCTTTCGTCTACATCAAAGCCATAACCTACAACAAATTTATTTTCTATTTCAAAGCAAGTATAATCTACTTTAACATCAATTTTTCTTCTTTCTTTTTTATCTGCTAAAACTGCTATTTTTATGCTGTTTGGGTTTAATGATTGTAAGTATTCTTTTAAATATTTAAGAGTATAACCTGTATCTATTATGTCTTCTACAATTAACACATCTTTTCCTGAAATATCTGAATCTAATCCTTTTTTCATTATAATATTTCCTGTACTTTGTGTTCCTTCATAGCTTGAAACTTGTATTGTTTCTAGCATTATTGGGGTTTTCATTTTCATTACTAAATCTACTGTAAAAAATATGGCTCCTTTTAAAACTGAAATAACAAGAACTTCTTTTCCTTTATAGTCTTTATCAATTTCATTTGCAATTTCTTGTATTCTTTTTTGAATTTCATCTTTTTCATATAGAACTTTTAATTTTTCTTTTAAATTATCCATATTTTCCCCCTTATACTTGAATTATAGTTGTATTATAGCATTTTAAGGTTTTTTTTACAATAGTAGTAAAATTTTTGTTCACAAAAATTTCATTTGACATTTGCATATAATTTTCATATTATATTATAGAAATAGGAATTTTGTAATTACATTTATTTTAGAAAGGAGATTATTTAAAACAAAGGTTAGCGCCTGGACTATTTTTTAGTTGACGAGGTCTAGAGTTATCGAAATATTCGGCGGATGCTCTAGTGGTATAATTACTACCACAGATTAAATTAAAAACTAGTAGTAATACTAAAACAGAGATTTAATCAGTAATTTTACTTATCCTATTTTAAAACTGAACTTTGGAGAAATGTCCTTAAATTTATATTCAGTTTTCAAGAAAGGAATTTTTTATGTGTGGAATAGTTGGTTATGTTGGAGAAAAACAAGCAAAACCAATATTAATTAACGGTCTATTAAGACTTGAATATCGTGGATACGATTCAGCAGGAATTGCTACTATAGAAAAAGCTGGAATCAAATGTGTTAAAAATAAAGGTAGAGTTTCTGATTTAAATAACATTAGTAGTATAAATTCTTTAGAAGGAACTATTGGAATTGGTCATACTAGATGGGCAACTCATGGAAAACCTTCTAGCACAAATTCTCACCCACATTTAGATAATAGTGGTAACTTTGCAGTTGTTCATAATGGAATTATAGAAAACTATGCAGATTTAAGAGATTTTTTAAAATCTCATCATTATAATTTTTTATCAGAAACAGATACAGAAGTTATACCTAATTTAATTCATTTTTACTATGAATCTGGAAAAGGTTCTTCTCAAAAAAGATTTTTAAAAGCAGTTATAGATGCTTGCAAAATGCTTAAAGGAAGTTATGCAATAGAAGTTTTATCTTCATACTATCCTGATAACATGATTGTTGTGCGTAAAGATAGCCCTCTTGTTATAGGAAAAGGCGAAAATGAAAATTATATTAGTTCAGATATTCCAGCAATATTATCTTTTACAAAAGATTTCTATCTTTTAAATGATAAAGAATTTGCATTTATTTCTAGAAATTCAATAGAATTTTATGATGAAAATAATAGACCAATAGAAAAACAAGCTAAAAGTATTACTTGGGATGCTGGATCAGCTGAAAAAAATGGATTTGCAGACTTTATGCTTAAAGAAATTAACGAACAACCAAAATCTATTAGAGAAACTATTGGTTCAAGAATTTCTGCAAATTCAGAATCGATTTTACCAGATTTAAATTTAACTAAATCATTCTTAAAATCTATAAATAAAATTTCTATTATAGCTTGTGGAACAGCTATGCATGCTGGTTTAGCTGGAAAATTCATTTTTGAAAATTTATGTGAAATTCCAGTAGAAGTTGAAGCAGCATCAGAATTTAGATATAGAAATCCTATTATAAACGAAAAAACTTTATGCTTATTTATAACTCAATCAGGTGAAACTGCAGATACCATTGCAGCTTTAAAACTTGCAAAATCTAAAGGTGCAAAAACTATTGCAATTTCAAATGTTGTTGGCTCTTCTATTTCTAGAGAGGCAGATTACACACTTTATACTCATGCAGGGCCAGAAATTGCTGTTGCTTCTACAAAAGCTTATACATCTCAAATTGTTTTGCTTGCAATAATTGCAATTAATTTTGCTGAAAAATTAGAAAAGAATAATCAAAAAATAGATGAACTTAAAAAAGATATTTTACTTCTTCCTTCTCAAGTAGAAGAAGTTCTAAAAAGCAGTGATAAAATAAAAGATTTTGCTAAAAGAATTTATAAAGAAAAAGATGTATTTTTCATAGGTAGAGGAATTGACTATACTACTTCTTTAGAAGGATCTCTAAAGCTTAAAGAAATTTCTTATATTCATTCAGAAGCATATCCTTCAGGAGAGTTAAAACATGGACCAATTGCTTTAATTGAAAATAATGTAACAGTAGTTTCTATCTTAACAAATAGACTATTAGTTGAAAAATCTATTAGTAATATTCAAGAAGTAGTAACTCGTGGTGCAAAAACTTTCATAGTTACTAATCAAGAGTTAAATTATGATTTTGATGAAGTAATTAAAATACCTAAAACAAATTCACTTATCTCTCCTATTCTTTCTATAATACCTCTTCAGCTCCTTGCTTATTACATTTCAAAAGAAAAAGGATTAGATGTAGATAAACCTAGAAATCTTGCAAAATCTGTTACAGTTGAATAAAAAATTAAGCTCTAAACTTTTATATAAGTTTAGAGCTTTTATTAGTTATTTTTATTTTAAAATATTTTTAGCTTTATCTTTTATTTAAGCTTTTTTATAGAATTTTTAAATTTTTCTTTTTTGCCTGTTTTATAAGATAATTATACTTTGCCTCTTCTGCCTTTATTTGATAAGTATAATAATCTATTAATTCACTATCTGCAAATTGCAAGTTATTATACATATTGCTCAAAGTGTTTTTTACACTTTTTATACTTTCTATGAGCTCTTCATCTTTTTCAAATTCGTCCTTATCAATTATTGGAAACTCTTTAACAAATTCACTATACATAAATATCTCCCTAAAAATAGTTTTTATATATATTTATGCATATTAGGAAAAAATATTCACAGTTTTATAAATTGCATAAAATCTACAAAATTTATAAAATAAAATATTTAATATAGCATTTAATATTTATAAAATATTTAATATAACATTTAATATTTATAAAATATTTAATATAACATTTAAGAGTAGAGAAGTATTTTCTTAAAAACTGACTTGCTGTCGCAATTTTCAATTGCTCCAATCGCACTGCGCATGCTCTCCGTTTGGTCGCTGCGCGTCAGTTATAAGAATATACATCTCTACTCTTAAATTATTTTTATTAGATTGCTTTTAAATTTTTTTTATTTATTTTCATTAACTCATTTTGCGATATTATTGTAATTATATGTTGTTTTATAAAATGCCGCGTAAGCGATCAACCGAAGCGCAAGCGAAGGGCGATTGGAGCAATCTTCATATTATATTTTTTTAAAATGAAGATTGCGACACCAAGGCATTTATAAAATAACATATAATTGCAATAATATCTTTCAAATATGAATTAAAAAACATACTTTTCAATCTCATCCCACACTTTTTCAGTATATACTTTTCTTTCAGAAGAAAATGGAAGTATTGTGCTAAATGAAATTCCTAAATCTTGTTTTATTTTTTCTATTTCTTCATTAACTTTTGTAACAGCTATTTTATCAGCTTTATTTGTTAAAACTATGAAAGGTAAATTACTTTTTAAAATGTAATCATACATTAATTTATCATCTTCTGTTGGTTTATGCCTTATATCTACCAAAAATATAATTAATCTTACATTTGGTCCTTTTTCTAAATATTCTTCTATATATTTTCCAGAAACAATTTGCTCTTTTTTAGACATTTTACTATATCCATATCCTGGTAAATCTACAAAGTAAAATTTATTATCCATATTGTAAAAGTTTATTTGACGCGTTTTTCCTGGAACATTGCTTGTTCTGGCTAGATTCTTTCTACAAACCATAGTATTTATAAAAGATGATTTTCCAACATTAGATTTTCCTACTAAAACTATTTCTGGTAAATCTCCTTTTGGATATTGATTTTTGCTTACTGCTGATATTTCAAATTTTGGATTTTTTATTATCATAAATATTCTCCATCAAATTAATTTATTTTTTTAAATTATATTTCAGTATTATATTTTAATATTACGTTTTAATAGAACGGGCTACGCGCAGTGCTTTTGGCACCACGCGAGCCCACTTCTTGTAACCTGTAAGTGTGGTACTTTTGACTATAGAGTAGATTTTGGTTTTTGGATCTATAATGACTTTATGATTTTTGGATTTGCGTTTGCTTTTGCCAAGGTTTATTAGGTCTTCACGATGATGTCGTCGTCCTTGGGTCCCACTCCAATATATTTTACTGGTACTTCCGAGAATTTCTCGATAATCTCGATGAACTTTTTCGCCTTCTCAGGCAGTTCATCATAGCTTCTCAAGTTGCTCGAGATTTTCCAGCCCCCTTTCAGAGTTTTGTAAATTGGAGTCGGAACTTCCCCGGTGAGTTCCATGTCATCGGGATAGTAGTCTATCTTCTTCCCAAGATACTCGTATGCGACACATACCTTGACCTCGCCAAGCGCTTCTCCGATTTTTCCGATTGTGTCGAGATGGTTGATGCATTGAACATCTGCGCCTAATGCTTCGCCAGCGCACTTCAAAATAACAGCATCAGCCCAGCCAACACGTCTCGGACGCCCTGTTGAAACTCCGTACTCGTGCCCCAGTTCCCTGATTACATCACCAGCAAACGGTTCCATATAGGGTAAAACCTTGTCGTTTGCTATGTGAGCCTCCAGTTCAGTGGGAAACGGACCGTTGCCAACACGAGATGCATATGCTTTTGAAACCATTATGACTTCATCCATGTCTTTATGGTTCAAATGAGCTCCAATCATAGCTCCTGCTGTTACACAGTTACTAGACGTGACGTTTGGATAGTCACCGTAGTTCTTGTCCAAACGATATGCCTGAGCACCTTCAACAATGACCTTGTAGCCATTCTTGCGTGCCCATCGTGTAACGGTATCGCCATTGACAACCATAGAACTCAAAATACTTGCGTATTTGCTTGAGAGTTCCCTAGCCAGCTCCACAGGTTTGATGAGACTATCCTTCATATTGAATGCCTCAAAGAGGACGTTCAGTATTCTGGCTGCCACACTGATTTTGCCGGCAAGCTTCTCCTCGGGAAGAAGTAGGTCATAAACTCTGAGTCCAAACCGGTTGTCATAGTCAGAGTACGTGGGACCAATGCCCCGTTTCGTTGTTCCTACGGGCTTGTCTTTTGCCCGCTCGTACAGCTCATCCATGTCCTTGTGATAAGGTAAAACAACGGGAGCTCTTCCCGAAATTTTAATCCTCCCTCTCACATCAGGAATGCCGTACTCCTCGAGTTCTTCAAGTTCCTTCAGAAACAGGATTGGGTCGAATGCGACGCCTTGCCCTATGAGGCAAATGGCATCCGGGCTGGTAATTCCTCCGGGAATCAGATGCAATCCGATTTTCTTCCCATTGTAAATCACAGTGTGCCCGGCGTTTGCGCCACCAGTTGCACGTATTACAAGCCGTGCATCTTTTGACGCGGATTCGGCAGAAGCAATCTTTCCCTTTCCTTCATCTCCCCACATTGCGCCAGCAACGTATGTGGCTATGGGAAGATAACCGCCTTCTACACTATTTGTTGCCAAAAGGTTCCACTCCTTTCTAAAGTTTACACACCCTAGAGCCAAAGTTACCATAATCACTTACGGCAAAAGTATATCACATTTTTGGCTTTTGTGCAACAAAAAAGGCTTGCAAACACATATTTTGCAAACCTTTTTATTTTACTGCTATAATATTTTCTATTTTAATAGCATTTCTGTTTTTATTTACTTTTTCCTTCTATTTTTTAGGAGTTAAAATTTTTGTTCCACCCATATATGACCATAAAACTTCTGGAACTTTAACGCTTCCATCTTCTTGATAATTATTTTCAAGTACTGCAATTAATCCTCTAGGACTTGCAACTACTGTGTTGTTTAATGTTGCAACTAAATAATTTCCTTTTTCTCCTTTTGCTCTTATTCCTAAACGTCTAGCTTGTGCATCTCCTAAAGTTGAACAGCTTCCTACTTCAAAATATTTTTGCTGACGAGGACTCCAAGCCTCAACATCACAAGATTTAACCTTTAAATCTGCTAAATCTCCACTACAACATTCTAGTGTTCTAACTGGTACATCTAGGCTTCTGAAAAATTCTACTGTATAGCTCCACATTTTATTATACCAATCCATTTGCTCTTCTGGTTTGCAAAGTACTATCATTTCTTGTTTTTCAAATTGATGAACTCTGTATAAGCCTCTTTCTTCTAATCCGTGAGAACCTACTTCTTTTCTAAAGCAAGGAGAATATCCTGTAATTCTAATTGGTAGTTCTTCTTCTTTTACAATTTGACCTTTAAATTTTCCAATCATTGAGTGCTCACTAGTTCCTATTAAATATAAATCTTCTCCTTCTATTTTATACATCATAGCTTCTAGCTCTTCGAAACTCATAACTCCATTAACAACATCTGATCTTATCATAAATGGTGGAATGCAATAAGTAAATCCTTTATTTATCATAAAATCTCTAGCATAAGCAAGCATTGCCTCATGAAGTCTAGCCACATCTCCTAATAAATAGTAGAAACCATTTCCACTAGTTCTTCCTGCACTATCTTTATCTAATCCATTTAATTTTTCTATTATATCTGCATGATAAGGTATTTCATATTTTGGAACAACAGGTTCTCCAAATTTTTCTAATTCAACATTTTCACTATCGTCTTTTCCTATTGGTACAGAAGCATCCATAATATTTGGAATTTTCATCATTCTTGATTTTATTTCTTCTTTTAAGCTTTCTTCTTTTCCTTCATTTTGAGCTAGTTTTTCATTTATTTCACTAACTTCTTTTTTCTTACTTTCTGCTTCTTCCTTTTTTCCTTGTGACATTAAAGTTCCAATTTCTTTACTTATAGAATTTCTTTTCATTCTAAGTTCGTCACACATTAAAGTTAGGTTTCTGCTTTCTTTGTCTAATTCAAGAACTTCATCTACTAAGCTTAGTTTTTGGTCTTGAAATTTTTTCTTAATATTTTCTTTTACCATTTCTGGATTTTCTCTTAAAATTTTAATATCTATCATTTGGCGTCCCTCACTTTTTTTACTATCATTTTCAAGGCTTTTTCTCTAGGAATCATAATAATATGTTCACATCCACAGCATTTCAATTTAAAGTCTACACCAACTCTTGTTATTTCCCACTCTTTGCTTCCACAAGGATGTGCTTTTTTAGTTATAACTATGTCTCCTACATTATATTCCATAACGTTTTCTCGTCTTTCTTTTAAATTTTTATCAGAATTGTTTTGATATAATTGAAAATAAAAATTCTTTTTAGTTATATCTTTTTAATATATCTTCTTAAATTCTTTTTAAGATACGTTCTTTTCCTAAAATTTTCAAAATTTCATAAAGATCTGGAGTGTTGCATCTTCCAGTAATTTTTACTCTTATTACTGTGCTTACATCTCCAACATGTCCTTTAAAGCCTTCTGGATTTGCTTTATATTCTTTTACTTCTCTAGCATATCCTAAGCTTTCGGATAAGTCTTTCATTTTGTTAAACCATGTTTCTTTGTCATCTGATTCATCATAATATTTTTCAAAATATAATTTAACAATTTTATCTATTTCATCTTTATCTGTAATTTTTTGATATTCAAATTCGCCATTTTTATCAAATTTGTCATCATACATATAAGAAATAATGTGCTTTACATCAGACCATTTGGCTATATCTTTTCTAGGTTTTGCATTTCCTCTTTCTATTCCTAATACTTTTAACGAATATTCTTTATTTTCAAGCATTTCTAAAAGTTCTTTATCATATTCTTTTGCCCAATTATAAGTTTCATTATAAACTTCTTCAGCAGAAAATTTTGATATAACGTTTTTAGAAACATCTAGCATTTTAACCATATCAAACAATGCACCACTTACACTCATTTTCTTTATATCAAAATCAAATTCTTCCATTTTCTTATCTGGATTTTGTTTTCTCCATATTTCAAAATTTGAATTTGCAATATTCATTAAATATTCAAGAACAGATTCTTTAGGTATTCCCTCTTCTTTATAGTATGAAACTGCAGATTCTGGGTCTTTTCTTTTACTTAATTTACGTTTTCCTTCTCCATCTAATTTCATCATTGGAGCAATGTGTGCATATTTTGGTGCTTTGAAACCTGCTACGTAGAAAAGTTGTAAATGAAGTGGCACTGATGCAAGCCATTCATCTGCTCTAATTACCATATTTGTTCCCATTAAGTGGTCATCTACTAAATGTGCAAAGTGATATGTTGGAAGTCCATCTGATTTGATAATTACAATGTCTTGGTCGTTTTCTGGAAATTCAACACTTCCTTTTATAACATCTTTATGCTTAATTTTTTTATCTGGATTTCCTGGAGATTTAAATCTTACAATATATGGATCTCCATTTTTTATTTTTTCAATTGCCATATCTATTGGCATATTTCTACATTTTGTCCATTTTCCATAGTATCCTGTTCTTTCTTTTGCTTTTTCTTGATTTTCTCTTATTTTGTCTAAATCTTCAGCTGAGCAGAAACAAGGATATGCATTTCCCTCTTCTAATAATTTTTTAGCATAGGATTGATAAATATCTTTTCTTAAGGATTGTTTGTATGGTCCATAATTTCCATGGTCTACATCATTTTCATCAATGTATTCATCTGGACATAAATTAAAATCTTTTAAAGCATCTAGTATTTGTTTTATTCCGCCTTCTACTTCTCTTTTTTGATCTGTGTCTTCTATTCTTACAAAAAATACTCCACCATTTTTTGCCATTACTTTTGCAATTAAACTTTGATATATTCCTCCAATATGAACGAATCCTGTTGGACTTGGTGCAAATCTTGTAACAATGGCATCTTCTGGTAAATTTCTTTTTGCATATTTTTCTTCATAATAAGTATAATCTTTCGCATTTGGAAATATTAAATTTGCTAAATCTTTTCTATCCATATAAACTCTCCTTATAATTTTAAACTTTTTTAATTATAACAAAATATATTGTTTTTTTCAACACATTTATAGTTTAAAATGGTACTAGAAAAAATCTAGTACCATTTATTTTTAACTTATTATTTTTTCAAAATTTAATAACATATCTAAATTATTTATAATAGTATAATTTTTGAGACTTAACTCTTTTTTATCTCTTTTTCCATTGTAGTCATACAAAATAGATTTCATTCCAACATTGTTTGCAGCTAAAATGTCTTTATCTTTTGTGTCGCCTATCATTACACATTCTTCTGGTAATGCTGTTATTTCCTTTAAAATTAATTCAAATGATTTTTTAAAAGGCTTGCAACCATATTCATCAGCACCAAAAACTTTTTTAAAATATTTTAAATATCCAATGTTTTTTAATCTATTTTTTTGAGTTTCTTGAAAATAATTTGTATATACATATAAATTATATTTTTTAGACAATTTTTCAATTACTTCTTTTTTTAATATAACTCTTTTTGTCCAATATTTTTCAATAGATAAATTAAGCTCATCTATTAATTTCATTTCATAATTTGTGTTTAAAACTCTATTTACTGTTTCTAGCAATTCTTCTTTATTATAATATATATTTTCCTTTGTTTTTATAGCATCATATTCATCTATTGAGCAAAATATTTTATAATAATTTGTTTCATCATAACCACATTTTTTTAATGCTTCTTTATAATAAATGCTATCTTCTTCCTCATCTTTTATTATCGTGTTATCTAAGTCAAAAATTAAATTTTTTATCATATATTTCTCCAATTATTTAATAATGTCTTCATTCATATAATAATATTCTATATAGTTGTATTTATTTATTAAATCATAATATTTGCTAGATTTGTCATTTTTCTCATGCCAATTACCTTCCTTATCTTTATAGCCATTAGCAGTAATTACAGGTAATTCATTTCTTAAATTTTTCAAAAAGTTAAAATATGCCGGTGTTTTTATGTTTATTATGTCTGATAAAATTACTGGTAAATAATTTATGCTTGTTTCTTTTATGTTATATTCTCCAATATCATAATTGCTCCATAAAGCATATGAAACACGATATTTATCTAAATTATTATTTGTTTTTATATTTTTATCTTTTATTTCTGGTTGATGATCTCCAAACATAAGTATAACTACTTTTTCATCATAATTTTCAAAATATTTTACTAGTTCTTCAAAAGCTTCATCAGACATTTTTGCAAAATTTAGATATCCATTTAATTTTTCATTATCCGTATAATATTCATTTGGAAGTTTTTTTTGAAATTCTTCTGCTATTTTTTTAACTTGTTCTGTTTCTAAAGTATAGCGGTTTAAATCAATATTATATGGCATATGATTTTGAATAGTTATGCAAAAGTTAAATAGTTTTTCATTTTCTTCTTTGTTTTCAAACATACTTATAATTTTTTCATAAACATTTTTGTCACATTCTACCATTTTTTGTATATCTAAATTATATGCATTATCATCAAATATACTTTCATCAAAGCCCATATAATCATATATTTTTTCTCTATTATAACTAGTTGAAAAATATAAGTGCATTGCAGATGTTTTATAACCATTTTCCTTCATTATTCTAGGAAAGCAATATATATTATTTCTAATATACTGTTGATAAGGTACATTTGCACCATAAAAAATTGTACTAATTCCGGTTAAAAATTCAAATTCTGAATTAGCGGTTCTGCCTGCATAAACAGATGAATATAAATCTGTGCCTCTTGATAAGCTATTAGTAAAAGGTAAGTTATCTTTAAATCCTAAGTTATATGCAGAATTTAAGTCTGCTAATGATTCATTCATAATTACTATTACATTAGGTTTATCATCATTTATTTCTTCTTCATTTATTTCATATTTTGATAAAATTTCTTCTGTTTTTTCTTTAGTATATCCTTTTGGTTTATCTATAAAAATGTCTTTACTTGTTTTTAAAAATCTATATAATACCCCATATCTATTATCAGATAAATGTGTTTCAAAAAACATGTTAGGTGTTATAAAAAGCCATATAATAACTATTATAACAATTCCAAATAGTGAATATCTTTTCTTTATTTTACTTTCAATTTCTCTATTAAATTTTAATTTGTAAATTAAAAATAAATTTACAAAAAAGTCTGCTAGTCCTAAGAAAAAATACCATTTAAAATTAACATCATATTTATCCGCCACATTTATTGCGGCTCTTATTACAAATAGATCTGAAAAGAATAGTGGCATTTGCCTTATCTCAACTAAAATATAGTCAATAATTGCTATAGTTAAAACTATAATATTAGTTATTAATAAAGATAATTTTACTTTTTTAGTAAAAGCCCCAAATATGATGAATAACGAAGTTATTAAAAGAATATTAATAATAATACTGCCATATTTAATCATTAAAATGCCACCTGTTAATATCTGTCCACTAGCTAGAATATTAATTAATATAATTACAAATATTACTATATTTTTAGTTTTTTCTTTATCATTTTTTAATTCTATATTTTTTTCTTCTTTAGATTTCATTTTTTATTCCTTAATCTTTTATTATAATTCCATAATAATTGGCAAAATCATTGGATTTCTCTTTGTTGCTTGCATTATATAATCTCTTAAAGAATCTCTTATTGTTGTTTTTATTGTTGACCAATCTGTTATATGATTATCTACACAATTCATCACTTCAATATTTACTAGTTGTTTAACTTCTTCCATTAAGTTTTCAGATTCTCTTACATAAACAAAACCTCTTGAAATTACATCTGGTCCTGCTACTACATTTCCTTTTGAATCCATTGTTAAAACAACTACAATTAGTCCATCTTGTGATAAATGTTGTCTGTCTCTTAAAACAATATTTCCAACATCTCCAACGCCTAAACCATCAACAAATACTTTTCCAACTTGTACACTTCCAGTAAGTTTAGCTTCTTTCTCATTTATTTCTAGCACTCTACCATTTTTTAATAAAATAATATTTTCATCTGGAATTCCCATTAATTTAGCTGTGTTTTTATGTGCTATTAATTGTCTATATTCGCCATGAACTGGAACAAAGAATTTTGGTCTTACTAAAGATAGCATTAATTTTTGTTCTTCTTGACAAGCATGTCCTGAAACGTGAACATCAGCTAGTGCACTATATACAACCTCTGCTCCTATTTTCATTAAGTCATCTATAACTTTTGATACAAATTTTTCATTTCCTGGAATTGGTGTTGCAGAAATTATAACTAAGTCATTTGAGTTTATATTTACTTTTTTATGCTCACCATTTGCCATTCTAGTTAATGCAGACATTGGCTCACCTTGACTTCCTGTTGTAATTATAACTAATTGGTCATCAGTGTAATTTTTAATCATATCTATATCTATAAATACATTTTTAGGTGCATTAACATATCCTAATTCAACAGAAGTTTGAATCATATTTATCATACTTCTACCACAAATAGCAATTTTTCTATTGTTCGCTACTGCTGAATTAACTATTTGTTGAATTCTATGCATATTTGAAGCAAAAGTTGCTATTACTATTCTTTTTTTACAATTAGCAAATAATCTATCAAATACTTCTCCAACTGTGCTCTCAGACATAGTATATCCTTTTCTTTCAGCATTTGTACTATCTGAAAGAAGTGCTAAAACTCCTCTATTTCCAAGTTCGGCAAGTCTTCCTAAATCTATTTTTTGATCATCTATTGGAGTATAGTCTATTTTAAAATCTCCTGTGTGAACCACTGTTCCAACTGGTGTATGAATTGCTAAAGCTACTGAATCTGGAATGCTATGACAGCTTCTTATAAATTCTACTCTCATTTTTCCAAGTACAATAGTTTGACCTTGTTTTACTACATTAAGTTTTGCTGTATTTAATAATTTATGTTCTTCCAATTTGTTTGAAATTAATCCTATTGTTAACTTAGTAGCATAAATTGGAATATTTATTTGTTTTAATAAATATGCAATTGAACCTATATGATCTTCGTGACCATGTGTAATAACCAATCCTCTTATTTTCTCTTTATTTTTTTCAAGATAAGTAAAGTCTGGAATAACTAAATCTATTCCAAGCATATCATCTTCTGGAAATGCTACTCCACAATCTACTAATACTATGTCGTTTCCGTACTCAAACACAGTAATATTTTTTCCGATTTCCTCAATTCCACCTAAAGGAATTATTTTTAAATTCTCTTTTTTAAAAGAAAATCCTTCTTTTACATCTAATGCTAATTCTTTCTCTAAAATACTAACATTCTTTTTTACTATTTGCTTTTCTCTTTTTACTAAATCATTTTTACTTTTTATTTTGTTTGTGCTATTTTGATTCTCTTTTTTTATCACATTTTGCTTTCTTGGATATCTCTTTTTCTTTGCAATCCCTTTTTCTTTTGAAATATTATTGTTTTCCATATTTTTTTGTATATTAATAATATACACTCCTTTCTTTTTTACTTTTGTATCTTTTGAATTTATAAAGTTTAATTTTTTAAAGCAAACAAAAATTAGCCTATTTTTAATAGACTTTTAATTTAAAAAATATATTTAATTTTAATCCGTACACTTTTAATATTTTCTAAACTATTTAATTTTTTATAAATCTCATTAATACTGTTTAATATTATAATATTTTTTCTAGCTATTGTCAAGGTTTACAAGTTTTTATATAGCATTTTCGATTTACAAAAATCGACTTTTAAATATAATCTTATAAATAACATATTAAAAATTATATGTTAAAATTTAGTGATTATATAGCATTGATTCTCTTTAAAATATAACTTTTAGCATTGCTTCTATAACTCAAAAAAGTGTATGATTTAGTAATTATATAAAGTAACGCGTAAGCGACCAACCGAAGCGTAAGCGAAGGGCGATTGGAGCAATCTTCCTTTTGTTTATTTTAAAAAAAGAAGATTGCGACACCAAGTTACTTTATATAATTACTAAATCATACACTTTTGAGTTTTAATAATGAAAAAAATATATTTTTTAATAATAAAAAAATATATTTTTTAATAATGAAAAAATATGTTTTTTAATAATGAAAAAATATGTTTTTAATAATGAAAAAATATTGAAATTTTTAAAAACCTATTTACTTGTTTAAAAATTTTCTATATGATATAATCATCAAAAAAATATAAAAGGAATTTTTATGGAAAATAATATATTATTTACTTTAATTAATGAAAAATTAAATAGAAGAATAGCTAAATTAAATATTTTAATTTCAAAAGATTCAGATAATATAAGTTTAAAAACTGAGCTTCAACAAGTTTTAGCAGATAAAAAATTATTATATAAAGGAAATACTGAAGATTTAGAAAAATTAAAAGAAAAATATGGAGAATTCATTAATGGATAATTTAGAAGATTTAACCTCAAAAGTAAAAGAAATTATAGAATCTGAAAAGTCTATCAACCATAATATTAGGTACTTAAACGGTTCTCATGCTAAATTAATTAGTCAAATTATTACTAACTATAATTTAACAGAAGCCACAAATGCCCCTATTCCACCACAAGCACAAATGATTTTTTTAGGAGCTCCTACTGGAGCTGGAAAAGATATTTTTGTTAAAAAAATTCTAACCGATAATCCTGATAAAAATTTTGTTCTTCTAAATATGGATATGTTTAGACATTATCACAATATTATAGCAACTGATAATAAAGTTCTATCAGATAAATACTTTGCATCCACAACAAATCCTACTTCTTATGAACTTTATTACATTATACAAGAAATAATTTTAAGACTATTTCATGGAACTAATGTTATTATAACTGGAACTATGAGAGATTTAGATTGGGTAAAAGAAATTGTTAATCGTTATAAAAATACTCCAAAAACTCATTATCAAACTTCTTTATATACACTTGCTGTTCCAATTACTGAAAGTGCATTTTCTATTTTTGAAAGATATTTAAATATGGTAAATAATAGAGGAAATCCAGATGAACCTTTAAGATATACAGATTTAAACTATTATGCAGATACAGCTTCTAAATTCTTATCTACAGTATCTTTCTTTGAAGATGATTATCATAAAAATCCACATTCTAGATTTTTTGATTCAATAAAAGTTTATCGCAGAAATACAAATATTTATGATTCTTCTGAAAATACTTTACTTTTTGATTCAGAAAGTTCTCCAGAAAATATTTCTGCTTCTGCTTGTATAAGTAGAATAATGCATTCTAAATTGCCAATAAGTCCTGAGAGAATGAATAGATTATTAGATATCATAGATAGAAATAGTGATTACTTAAAATCACAAGGATTATATGAAAGTATATTAGTTGATTTAAAAAGTACACTACCAAGTTTATATAAAACATCAGAAGAAATTGAAAAATAAAATTTAAGAGAGCTTTGAAAAATTTTCAAAGCTCTTTTTTATTATAATGTTGCACCTATTATTCCAGCATCATTTTTAAAATATGCTGTTGTTATTTTATGCTCTCCTCTATTAAAAGTTGAATTTGGTTTATTTATTTCTTCTATTAATTTATTTAACACAGGATGTCCTTCATAATATGAAAAACTGCCTCCAAAGCAAACTATTTCGGGTTCAAAAATATCTATTAAATTGCAAACTCCTATTTTTAAATAATCAATAAATTCATTTATATCATCTTGAACTTCATCATGATACTGAACCATAATTTGTTCTCTTAAGTATTGTCCTGAAATATCTGAGCCATCTATATGTAGAGTATTTGTTATTCTATTTTTTAAAGCTTTTATTGAACAATATCTTTCAAAACAACCTTTTTTTCCACAAGTACATTCTATACCATCTTTTACAAGGGTCATATGTCCAAATTCAAATCCAGAATATTTCTTTGGCTCTAGTAACTTTCCACCAAGAAATGCTGCTCCCCCTATTCCTGTTCCAATATTTATAAATACACAATCATCATAATCTTTCATTGAGCCATATATTTTTTCAACAAGAGCTGCACATTTTCCGTCATTTCTAATTTTTACATCTAAATTATATTTTTCTTTTAGTTTAGACTGTAAATCAAAATTTTGTATTCCTAAATTCCAAGATGTAATTTTTCCATTTGTAACTGTTCCAGGAGAAGCTACTCCTATTTTTTCTATATTTTCTAATCTAATATTATTTTTATTTAAAAGTTCATTTATTAGTTCATCTATATTTCTTAATATTGCATTTTCTATGTCTTTTCTATCTTCACTAGAAAAAAATTTATCAACTGTATCTAATAAATTTTCATTTTCAACTAAGCCAATTCCTATATGGCTTCCGCCTAAATCAATTCCTATTTTCATTTGTAGCCCTCCTAATTTTAAATAAATAGTAATCCGCCTAAATATAATTGTATACTTGGTATTAAGAATAATATTAAAAATAATATTAATGTAATTGCAATTAATATGTGTGAAATATTTGTTAATCTTTTTAATAAAATTTCTATGTGTATTTCTATTTCTTGGTCTAGATATTCTATTGTTTTACCAAGCATTTTTGATAAGTCGCCTTTTTCACTTTTTTTCATTATTTCGATTGTTACAGAATTTAATTTCTTTGGTTCTTCAAAAGGCGGTATCCAAGATTTTCCTACATATAAGTTGTTAATAGCCTCTTCAACTTTAGATATCATATATGTATTTGTAACCGTATTTTTACTAATTTCCAGAGCATCTTGTATTCTCATTTTGCTTTGTAAATTTAAAAATATGCTTTTAATAACTCTTGAAAATTCAATTAAATATGTGATTTTTCCAAATATTTTATTAGTATATTTGAAATGGTCAAATTTATATCTTCCATTTTCTGTATTTATATATCTTATAATTGCTCCCACTGAAATTGCTATTATTAATGCAAATATATACCAAAATTTTGCAATAAAATCTATAATTTTCATAAGAATAGTAGTAATTTTAGGAAACTCTATCATTCTATAATTTGATTGTATTGCTTTTTCTAAAACCGGCACTCCAAAAATCATTGATAAAATTATTACTACTAAGGTTACAACAAGTGTTATACTGCTTGGAATTAAATCTGTTTTTACTTTTTCTTTTATTCTTTCCTCGTGCTCTAAGTAATTAACTGCATGTTTTAAGTATTCGCTTAAATTTCCTGTTAATTCACCTGTTTTTATGAAATTAACATATACAGGAGAAAATATTTTAGGATATTCGTTCATTGTTTTGTACATTACATCGCCAGATTCAACACTTTTTAAAATTTTATTAATTGCTTCATTAAAATAAGCATTTTTTGTATTTTTTATTATAGCTATTAAAGCTTTTTTGTTTGAAAAATCTGACTTTTTTAAAAGATACAAATCTTGAGTAAATTTTCTAAGTTCTGTAATTGAAACTTTATTTTTAACTGATACATTAATGTCTTGATTTAAATCTATTTTTTTTCTTTTCTTTGTGTATATGTTTGAAGTTAATTTTCTTTTATTTCTAAGGTTTTTATCGAAATTCTCCAAAGAAGGAACTGAGAACTTTTGGTCTACACTTATTGGGGTCATACCATTTCTCTTAAGTTTTTTTATACAAGTTATTTTGTCATCTTCATACATTACAACTTTAGTTATTTGCCCTTGTGGTGTTCTTATTTTACAAATAAACTTACTCATATTTCCTCCTTTCTTGAAAATTTTAAATTTATTTAATAAATATTTATTGGTGCATATTTTGTATTATTAAAATTTTTATAGTATATATCTTCTTCGTCACCTAATTTTTTCCAAACTCCAAATATTCCATCAAAACTACATTCATCTGATATGTTGGATATTTCTTCTCCTACCCTATTTAAATATAAATATTTATTATTCAAATATTGAAATTCCATTTTTATTGCTATTTTGCTTGTGCCATATCTAAAATATGTAATATCATCTTTTATTGAAAAATTTGGTATCCAAACATAAATATAATTAGTTACATCTAATGTTACATTATCATAATTAACTGTGCTATTTATATTTCCATTTTCGTCTATAAACAAATCTTTTAAATTGTCTGCATCTCTTGAAAATATAAGAACTTTTGCCCATCTTTTTGATGAATAGTTATACCATTCAGGATCATTAGCATTAGTTGTTATAAAATGATTTACATTTTCAGCAAATTTTATTGGTATAATGTCATATTCATCATTATTAAATCCTAAATCTTGAAAATATGTATCTGTCATAACTGGATTGTTACATTCTTCTATATTTTCTCTTTCTAGCATTGAAGTAATTTCAAATTTTTCTTCCTGATTTAATACATTGTATTTTACAATTATTGATATTTCTTTTGCAATATCAAAATTTTCACTAGTTCTTGTTGCCGTGAAATCTACAATATATCCACTTGGAATTTCTGTTCCTAAAAAAGTTTCATTAAAATCATTTCCTACAATTACTATATTTTGACTACTTCCTACAACTTTTTTAGTAATTCCTGTTCCTGCTATTGTTTGAATGTATTCATTAAAGCTATCATATGTTCTAAAGTTTATATTTTCTAATATATTTGTAGCAATTATTGTAGCTTGAATATTTTTATTTGTGCTTTCAATTTTCTTGTTTAAGTCAAAACAAATGGCTGTAATAATAACTATTGTAATAGCTATTATTACGGCTGAAAAAGCTAATTCAATTTGTATGGTTCTATTTTTCATAGTCTTTTCCTAATTTATAGTAAATTAGGCATATACATAATTAATGCACATGCCCTTTTAATTTAAACTAAATTTAATTTTCTTCTTCTGTTATTACTTCGGTTTGATTTTGAGTTTGACTAACCACATTTTCTTCAATTTGATCAACTATGCCATTATCTTGAAATACAACATATGCAGTAATTCCAGCTAAAAACATTAAGACAATTACTGTTATTTCTAGTTTAAGTCTAGCAAATCCTTTTTGTGATCTCATTTAATATCTCCTTTTATTTAGAATTTTTCTTTTCAAAATACTTTCCTGGTGTTGATGTGTTTGTAGTTTCTTTACTTTCAGTAGTTTTCACAGTGTTTGTATCATTTTTTGTTTCTTCTTGTTCTACTGGAGTAACACTTGGTACAGTAGTATTTTGAGTTCCTTCTGTATTTTCAGGAGTAGTAGCTATAATTTCATTTTTTGCTGTATTATCGCTTGTTATTGCTTCTATTATTGCTTCATCTGGAGAAGCTTCTTCAGAGAATGGATCTACTTTTCCACTTGAATAAGAATCGTCAGATTCATAAGCTGCCAAATCTACTTCACCAATGCTGTAAGACTTTAATACTTCATTTGAACTTTCTTCTGACATTCCGCTTTTACTATTTATTTCTTGTAATGCATTACTTACTGGCTTACTTGTTTCATAGTTTACCGAGCTAATTGATGCATTTGTAACAGAAACACTATCATAAAATAAAATTATAAAAGCAAAAATTATTACTATTAAAAGCATTAAAATAATAGCTATTTCTCTTAATATACCTGGTTTCATTTGCACATACCTCTCTTTTTATTATATATTTTCTTTTGTTTTATTCACAATTTAGTTTTCAGTAGAAGATAAATTATTTTTTAATGATACTTCTTTTACTGTAAAAGTTGCTTGTAATTCTTCCCCATTTTCTTCTAATAAAAATTTACTTGTTTCAAAATTTAGTTCATCATCTTTTTCAAAGTTATACATAAAATCAGTTATTGCTCCATATTCACCTTTAATTGTGAAGTTTAAATCGCATATTGCATATTCTGGAGTTATTGCTGTTGCAGTTTCACTTTTAACAACATCAATTTGTAGTTTTACACCGTTTTCTGTTGCATAACCTCCAATTTTTTTCCATAAGTAATCCATATCAAATAAATCCATTGAGTTATATAAATTTTGATTAGATATTTTTCCTTCGCTAACTAATTGATCATATTTAGCTTTTAATTCATTATATTTATTAACTGTTGAATCTAAAGTAGTTTTTTTCTCTTCAAATTCTACATCGTTTTTGTTGCTTAATTCAGCAGATAAAGATTTTCTTTGATTTGATGCTTGAATTATGCTTTTATAACTATTTAATTTAAATCCACCTATACTTATTCCTGCAAAAAATATTATGAAGAAAAGTATTGCTAAAATGATAGAAATAAGAATTAATATATATTTTCTCATGGCAAATCTCCTTCTATTGTAATTTCAGTAACAGAATTATTTTTTATTCCATCTGTTGATTGAACATTTATTAACATTCCATCATCTTTTATTGCAGTTACAAAATGACCTAATTGTTCATATTTTTCTGAAGATGCTTCTATTACTATGTGTTTATTTTCTGTATTTTCTATAGAAATAATTTTTACTTCTTGAGGTATTATAAACATTATTTTGTTTAATAAATTTGGTATAGCATCTTTTTCTATAGTTCTAGGTTTTTTTGCATTTATTACTGTTTCACTTGGTGAATCTACATTATTTATTATTGAAGAATAAGTATCTACATAGCTTTGTATTTGAGAAATTTGACTATCTACTGTACTTATTTGTTTATTTGTTTCTTCAAGTTTCTCATTAATTAAGCCTGTTGCTTTAGTAGCATTATTTACAATTACAGCTCCTATCAGGCAAAACAATATGATTGCCATAATAAATACTGCTATTATTCTAGCAACTAATTTTTCTTGTATACTAAATGGTTCTTTCCAATTTATGTCTTTTAAATCTTCTTTTGAAATTTTAATATTTTCTATATCTATATTATCAAACTTTGACACTGGAGCAAAATTCACCTCTTTATTTAAATCATTAATTCCTTCTAGTGCAAGCGCTATTGCTGAATTTACTTCTATATATTCTTTAGTTGGAACTTTTAAAGAAGTAGAGTCAATAAAAAATGGTTTTAATATTTCACAAGATATTGATTTAAAGTAGTCTTGGAAATATAAATCAATATTGCTTATTGTGGCTCCCATTCCTGTTATATAGATTTTACTAATGTCTTTAGTAAAACTATTTAAAGTTCTTCTCATTTCTTGGCATATTTTATCTATTGCTGGCATTACTATATCTATATATTCATTTTCGTTTTTATCTAAACTTGTTACATCTTGATTATAAATTATTATGTTTTTAAATACATCATAAGACTTTTTCCAAGATAGCTCCGATGAATTTATTTTTTCAACAATATCACCAAGTCCTGTGTTTAATATATCTACTCTTGTAATTTGTCCATCTATAATTGTTGTTATTTTTGTTTCATTTTCAAGATTTACTATTATTACATTTTTATTTTCTTCATCATTTTCATCTGTTTCAATTAAATTTGTAATGCTTACAGACACTGGAGTCATTGAAGTTAATTTGTAATTAGATAGTATATCTAACTTTTGATTAATTTCTTTTTTATTTGCAGATATATATAATGCTTTATATTTCTCAAAATCTTCTTTGTTGTCCATTAACAAATATCTTGATTCTAGCAAGCTTTTATCATATCTTTTACTATCACAAAGCATTTCGAATTCAATATCTAATGATTTAGTTATGTCTTTCTTCTCTAATATAGAAAATACATCAAAATAATTATAAAGCTCATTTGATATGTTAATGCTTATTGGAATTTTAGTACTACTTGTTTCTGTAATAACTCTTTTTAGTGCGGATTCAAGGTTTTCAAAAGTTTCAACATTAAATGCTTCTACTTTATAAATGTCTCTTTTTTTACTTAGTTTAGCATATTTTATTAAGTTTTTATCTACATAAATTCCTAAACAACTTGACATTTGTACTTCTCCTTTGTTATATATAAACGCAAATTTTTTTAAGCATAATAATTACAAATTATATATATTTATATGTTATTTATATATGTTTTTATAAAAAAAGTCAATATTTTAAAGGGTTTTATTCAAAAAAGTAACAAGAATGTAACATTTATTTTTTAGCTAAAATTTATTACTTTATATTTTCAAATTTTATCATTAAATTTATTCTTTTTATTATGAATAAAAAAAGAAATTTCTGTAAAAATAAATATATATATTTTAATTTTAAGGAGATGATTTTTTGAAACCTATTCAAAGTAAAGAAGATTATCAATCATATGTTGATGAAAAAACACCTAACTCACCTATTCTAAAAAATTGTTTTAATGCTTTTTGGGTTGGTGGACTTATTTGTGCAATTGGTCAAATAATTTTTGGACTTTGCAGATTACGTGGTATTGATGAAACAAATTCTTATACAATTGTTTCTATGACTCTTGTTTTTGCTAGTGCTTTTCTAACCGGTCTTAATGTTTTTAATAAAGTTGGAAAATTTGCAGGTGCTGGCTCTTTAATTCCAATAACAGGTTTTGCAAATTCCATTGTTTCACCTGCTATGGAATATAAGTCAGAAGGTTATGTTATGGGTGTTGGTGCAAAAATGTTCACTGTTGCAGGTCCAGTGCTTGTATATGGAATTTCAACAAGTATTGTTGTTGGTTTAATTTATATTTTGCTTAATACTCAAAGTTTAGTTTTAATTTAAACTATATTTAATTATTTTTAATTTACTTAACTTTCATTTTAGGCTATTAAATTTTTTATTTAAGTATGTAATTTTTATTTTAAGGAGATTTAAATTATGAAAAAAGTTGGAAATCAAAGCTATATCTTAAACAAGCCTGTAAATATTGCTGCAACCGCATCTATTGTTGGTCCGAAAGAAAAAGAAGGACCTCTTCATCAATTTTTTGATCAATGCTTAGAAGATGAGTTTTGGGGAGAATCTAGTTGGGAAAAAGCTGAAAGTAAGCTAGTAAAAGAAGCTGTTAGTATGGCAATTTCAAAATCTGGAATTGCTTCTTCAAACATAGATTTCTGCTTTGCAGGTGATTTATTAAACCAGTGCATAGCATCTTCTTTTGGTTTAAGAGAAACTAACATTCCTTTTATTGGGTTATTCGGAGCTTGTTCTACATTTGTTGAGTCTATGATAATGGCATCTGCTCTTATAGATGGAGATTTTGCCACAAATACAATTTGTACAGCATCAAGTCATTTTTGTAGTGCTGAAAAACAATTTAGATTTCCATTAGAACTTGGAAATCAAAGGCCACCTTCTAGTCAATGGACTGTTACTGGTTCTGGTGCTGCTATCCTAACAAAAGACGGAACAGGCCCTTTTATAACAAGTTTTACTCCTGGAAAAATTGTTGATATGGGAATAAAAGATGCTAACAACATGGGAGCTGCAATGGCAGGAGCTGCTGAAGATACTCTTGTAAGACATCTAACAGATACTGGAAGAGAGCCTAACTATTATGATGTAATTTTAACAGGAGATTTAGGATATATTGGAAAAGATATTTTAATAGATTTAGTTAGTTCTAAAGGTTACAACATAAAAGATATTTATAATGATTGTGGAGTTTTAATGTTTTATAAAGAAAAACAAGATACACATTCAGGTGGCTCTGGATGTGGCTGTATTGCTACTGTTTTTTCTGGTTTTGTTTATCAAATGCTTCAAGAGAAAAAATATAAAAAAGTTTTAATGATAGCAACAGGCGCACTAATGAATTCAACAAGTACTCAACAAGGTGAATCAATTCCTGGAATAGCTCACGCTATCAGCATTGAAGTTTTATAGATTTTGAAAAATCTAAATAATTTTTAAGGATTTATTTTATGGATTGGATGATGATTTTAAAGGCCTTTGTAGTAGGAGGCGCAATTTGTGTAATAGGACAAATTTTAATAGATAAAACAAAACTTACTCCAGCTAGAATTTTAGTTGCATATGTTACTATTGGAGCAATATTGGGTGGATTAGGTTTATATAAGTATTTAATCGACTTTGCAGGATGTGGAGCCACAGTTCCACTTACTGGTTTTGGAAGTTTACTTGCAAAAGGAACAATATCTGAAGTGCAAACAACAGGATTTATAGGAGCGTTTACAGGCGGAATTAAGGCTGCTGCTGGAGGTATTTCTGCTGCAATATTTTTTGGATATATCGCCTCTTTAGTTTCAAAGCCAAAAATAAAAAAACAATAATTTTATTCTAAATTTTTTTGTTGATATTTCCTTGCTTTTTCAAACTTTAAAAAAATATTTTTAAATTACCGAACATTTTTTTGTAAAAACTATTGACATTTTTATTTTAAATATGTAAAATAAAACAAACAAAGATTTTACGAACATTTATTTTGTTGGAGGGTTTAAAAATGAATATTATAAAAAGAATAAAAAGCAGTAATATCAACAGAAAAGCTAATTTAGATAACAATAGTTTCATACTTGGAAAAGATGAATCTTTAAAACCAAAATTCACAACTATATTCGATAAAAATTATTCTGTTAATGTTTATTATTTAAGAATATCTTCTCCAGAATTAAATCTTGAAAAAAATTCTATTAATATAAACTTACCTATGAATTATAGAAAAAATAATAATCAAGATTTATTAAATGTTATATTATTGAAAATGTATAAAAAAATAGCAGAAAATGAAATTGAAAATATTATGGAAGAAGCAAGACACATTTTTGGATTTGCTCCAGAAAACTATGAAATTAAAAAAATAGCAGGAGCTCTTGCTTATTGCAATACAGATTTACAATCTTTTATTATAAATCCATATATTGTAATGTATTCTAAAGAAATAGTAAAATATATTGTTTTTCATGAATTCTGCCATTTAAAATATAAAAGTCATGGAAAAAAATTTTATGAAATGCTTCAAAAATATGTTCCTAATTATGAAAAAATTTCAAAACAAATTCCTAATTTAAAATACTAATATTTAGCTCTAACCTATTTATGCTTAAATCTAATTTATTTTAGATTTATAATTTAATTTGTTCTAGAACTAGTTTATACAAACTTTAGCAAAAAAATAAGGACTTTTAAAAGTCCTTATTTTCTTTAACTTACTTATTTATTTAAGCTTTTTTAGCAATTTCAGCTAATTCTGCAAATGCTTTTTCATCAGATACAGCTAATTCTGCTAACATTTTTCTATTTATAGTAACTCCTGCTTTCTTTAATCCTGAAATCATTTTGCTATATGTTAATCCATTCATTCTTGCTCCAGCATTAATTCTTACTATCCATAATTTTCTAAAATCTGATTTTTTGTCTTTTCTTCCTACATATGCATACATTCCAGATTTCATAACTGCTTGTTTAGCATTTCTATATCTATAATGTTTTGCTCCATAGTATCCTTTTGCTAGTTTTAATACTTTTTTATGTCTTGCTCTAGTTGTTCTTGCTGTTTTTACTCTTGCCATTTATATTCACTCCTTTTACCTACAATTTATTCTAATTACCATAAGGTAATAATCTTTTAATTCCTGCTACAACAGTTTTATCTGCATATGCATCTTGAATTTTTCCAGACTTTTTCTGTCTAGTAGTTTTTGTTGCTAAACGATGTCTTCTATTAGCTTTTGTTCTTTTTACTTTTTCTGTAGCTGTATAAGAATATCTTTTCTTTGCAGCTTTATTTGTTTTTAATTTTGGCATTTTGAAATCTCCCTTCATATTTTATATTTTTTTGGTTAAAATTATAAACATTGTTTTGCCTTCCAAAATTGGCTTCTTTTCTATTGTTGAAATTTCAGCTAAATTTTCTGCGAACTTATTTAAAACTAGTTCTCCAGCTTTAACATTATTTAGTTCTCTACCTCTAAATCTAACTGTAAATTTAACCTTATTACCAGCCTCCAAAAAAGCTCTAGCATTTTTGCATTTGAATCCAAAGTCATGTTCACCAATATTTGGTGTAACTCTTATTTCTTTTAATTCAACAGCCTTTTGGTTTTTTCTAGACTCTTTTTCTTTTTTTGCTTGTTCAAATTTGTATTTTCCATAGTTCATTAATTTACAAACCACTGGCTTATTGTTTGGAGCTACTAGAACTAAATCTAGATTTTTTTCTTCGGCATATTCTAATGCTTTTTCAATAGAAACTACTCCGATTTTTTCTCCTTCTGCTCCAATTAATTGAACTTCTTTTTCTTTAATTTGTCTATTTATTGGTAATTCTTGTTTTATTGTAAAACACCTCCAAAAAAAAAATTTGACTTATTTTAAAAAGTCAAATCCACATAATAATTTTATAAAATAAAATTTATTGATTTCTAACCTTATGCTTTTATTTAAGATAAGGTGAGAAGTGGATGCTTCTTCTTAAAACAATAAATATTTTACTACTTTTTTCTAGATATGTCAAGTTTTATAAATAAATTTTCAAAAAATCGCTAAAATTTATGTATAAAATTTATATTTTAATTAAAAAACTCTAATAAATTAATTTCGTAAAGTGATTTTTTTAATTAGCTTTTTTCTTAAATAAAGACATTATTTTTTCTTTAATTTGAGCAAAAAATCCAACTTTTTCTGTTTTACTTTCTAATAATGCAGTATCTTCATCATCTTCTGCGTCATTATCTTCTACATCATTTTTTGCAGTATTTTCTTCTGCAATGTTTTCATCACTATCATCATGAGTTATATCATCAGTATCAGAAATGCCTTCATTTTCTTCATAATCTGTATAGTCTTTTATATCTTCATTATTTTTTGCATATATATCATATTTTTGTATTACTCTTGGTCTTGAATAGTCTTCTTCCTCTTCGTTTTCTTCTTTCACAGTGAAATTCTCATCAAATATTTCATCAATATCTATTTTTTCTTTAATATGAGATTCTAATTTTTCTTCATTTTCTATCATCATTTCATATAGTTCTTGTTTTCTTTTTTCATCTTCACACCAATATCTTAGATGTAACAAAGCTATAATTTCTAAAGTATATGTTTGTAATCCTTGATTCTCAAGTGGAACATAAGGATTAATTTTTACTTCATAAGTTGGGTCCTTAAATTTAGAAAAAAATATTCTAATTTTTTCAGGTACTTTGTTTATATATTTCTCATTCATATGATTAATAATATAATCAATTTCTGCATAAGCTTTTATATCATCTAAAGTAATTACAGTATTCATTTGTAATCTCCTTCCAAAATCTTTTGTAACTTATTTTATATTTTATTCTCTCTCTATATCTTTTTGTGATCCAATTTCTGTTTGTCCGTTTTTTAAAACATCACTTACAATTTGCTCAGCAGTTCTGTTATCTTTTTCTAAAGCTCTTAATTGAGTAACAATTTTTTGTCCTGCTTGCATAGTTGAATTAACTTTAGCTTGTTTGGCTGTATCTAAAGTAGCATTATAGAAAGCTTCTTCTATAGGGTTCATCATTACTTCTTGTTCATATTTTGCTACTAACATAATATTTTCTTGAACAGATTCTAATTTTTCTTCATTTGTCCATCCAATAAAAGTATATTTAATTTGGTTTTCTGGAGCTTTCTCAGGAGTTTTTCCTTTATATTCTACCCTATCACCTTTATTTACCAATTGTTTATCTAGAACAGTTTCCTCGTCGTCATCTAAAAAAATTACTTCATATTGATCCACCACTATTCCTCCTTTGTACATTTAGATATATACATTATATTTATAATAAAAATTTTTTTCAAGTACTTTTAGTAAATATTGTTTTGCCCATGCGACTTTTAAATTTTATTTATTTTTATTTATATTTTTAAACAATAATATAATTATATAAGTAGCGCGCAGCGACCAAACGGAGCAAAGCGGAGTGCGATTGGAGCAATTGAAAATTGCGACAGCAAGCTACTGTTATAATTATATTATGTTTAAAAATTAAATATAATATAAAGTAATGTAAAGTAGAAATTCCAAAAAGCATAAAAAAAGATACGTAGTTTGTACGTATCTTTCTATGAATTCATATATGTTTATATAAAATTCTATTTTTTATTTACTAAATCTTTTAATGCTTTTCCAGCTTTAAATACTGGAGCTTTTGATGCAGGTATTTTGATTTCTTCTTTAGTTTGTGGGTTTCTTCCTTTTCTAGCTGCTCTTTTTCTTACTTCAAAAGATCCAAATCCAACTAATTGAACTTTTTCACCTTTTTCTAAAGATTCTGTTACTGTGCTAACAAAAGCGTTTACAGATTCTTCTGCAGCTTTCTTTGTGTTTCCTGTTTTTGCAGCTATTGCTGCGATTAATTCAGCTTTGTTCATTTTAAAATTACCTCCTAAGATTTTAGTTTTTATGTAGAATATTTTGTTCTACAATATTTCTATTCGCCAAAATATGCTTAAATCCTTCTTTTTTTTTATTTTTTCCTTATTTTTAAACTTTTTTCTTAAATCGTTTTTCTAAAATGCAGTATTTTCAATGCTTTCAAGAAATTGATTTTTATTTAACATTTTTGTTACAAAACCACATATAACGTATATAATTATAGCTATTAGAATGCTAATTAAAGTACTAATTTTATTGTTTACATTATTAATAATTAAAAAATTATATAAATTTAAAGAAACTATTATCATTATAATACTAGATAAAATAGGTTTAAAAAACATCTTTATTAAATCTATTTTTATATTTATCACATTCTTTAAAGTAATTAATACAACTGTAAAAGAAGCTATTGAAGATAAAATATTTCCTATTACTGCTCCCTTTTCATATATTCCATTTATAGGTATAAGCATTATATTGCAAATTATTTTTATAATTATACCCAATAGAGAAGCATAAACTGGAATCTTGTTTTTCCCTAAGCCTTGAAGTATTCCATTTATTGTTTGTGTTAGTAAGGAAAAAACTATTCCTAAAGAAGCAAGTTTTAATAATTCACTACCATTTTGTGCATTTGGAAATAGTAAATAAAATATTTGACTAGAATATGCAAACATTCCTGCAGTTGCTGGAATTGCTATCATAATAGTTATAAATATAGAAAATTTTATTTTTTTAATTATACCGTTTAAATCATTCTGTACTTTTCTTCTAGAAATTTCTGGAATTAGTGCTGTTGCTATTGCTATATTAAAAGAAAGTGGCAATACCATTATTATATCTACTTTGGAGCTTAATATACCATATTTTATAATTGCCTCTTCTTCAGTAATATATTTTTTTAAAATTCTTACAACAGTTACTGAATCTATATTTTTTCCTAATGTTCCCAAAATAGCTGTTGCTGTCATTGGAATAGATATTTTTAATATTTTCTTTATTATATTTATTATTCTCTCATTTTGATAATAATTTCCATCTAAATTTATTTTCTTTCCTTTTATTATTAAATACTTATGTACTATGTAAATAAAACTTAAAAATGTTGCTACTGTAGTTGCAAAATTTGCAATTGCTGCCATTTTTTCAGTAGAATTATTAGGAGTTTTAGATATTATTTCTACAAATAATATTGTAAAAAATGTTTTTAAAACTTGCTCTATAAATTGAGATTTTGCAGTTATTGATATTTTATTTTCCCCATTACAAAAACCTCTTATAACTGATGTTATAGAAACAAAGAAAATAGCTGGTGATAGCACCATTAAACTTAGCTTTGCCTCAGGAATTTCTAAAACTTTTTCTGCTATAAATTTAGAGCTTGCAAATAAAAATATACATCCTAAAAATCCTACAATTGAAAATAAAAATATTGCTGTTTTTACAGTTTTTTCAAGGTTTCTATAATCTTTTGTGGAATTTTTTTCTGATATAATTTTAGATATTGCATTTGGAATTCCTATAGAAGATATTGTAAGAAGTAATGCATATATTTGATATCCACTCATATATATTGCATTTCCTTCATCTCCAAAGCCAGATTTATTAGTCATATATATGCTATACATAGCTCCAAATATTTTTATTAAAATTTGTGAACTTACTAAAGAAATTATGCCTTGTATGAAGTTAGAAAAGACTTTTTTCACTTTTTTCACTCACTTTCATAATAATTTTATTAATATTTGTTTTTTATATTCATTAAATTTGTCTTTTTTTCCCTTTAAATGCTTATTTTTTACGCAAAAAGCTTGATTTTTTTTCATTTTTGTTAGATAATATATATGTATAGTTTTAAAAAATAAAAAAGGATAGAAAAGATGAAATATATAGATAAATTTTTAAAGTTATTAAAAACGGATAGGAATACATTCGTAACATACATACTAACTTTGCTTACAATATACATATGTATTGATAGAATTTCAGAAGTACTACTTATTATGTTTTCTGGTTTATCTGTTTCATATTGGGGGCCAATAAAATATACACTTGCTATTGCTTGTCCAGTATTTGCATTTTACTTCTCGCCTGCTTCAAAATTTGCAACAGATAAATATACAAAAGAAACTTTCTTTCATATGTATGCTGTTGCTTTATATGTAGTAGTATGTTCAATGGTTGTTCAATGGATAAATCATATTGGTTGGCTTTTATTATTCTCTGTTCCTAATTATTCTTACATTGTTACTACTTTTATGGATTTAATTAAGCCAGCTTTTTCATCTTTTGCTTGGTACATTCCAGTTTGCTCATTCTATCCACTATTTAAATGGTTATATACAGTTGTTAACGATACTCTATATATTAGAGAATCTATTTGGGATTATGGCGGAATAGATTTATCAGATAAATCTATTGGTATGGGACCATATACTTGTGAAATGTTTATAGCTAAAGATAGAGAAACTGGTAAATCAATTAAAACTCCTGAAAATAGAAGATTTGAATCTACTTTAATCGTTGGTGTTTCTGGTTCAGGAAAAACTTCTATGGTATTTGAACCAATGATTGCTAGAGATATAGAAAAGAAATTTTTCTTTAGAGAAACTTCAAAGGAATTGGGATATACGGCAATAAAAACTCATATAGCAACTTTAAACTGTCCTTATTCTAATGGTTATATAAATGAAAACTTTACTTTAAATATGCTTACACCAGTTCCTACTAAAGAAGCTGTCTTTAAAACATATTTTTCTAAACTTATTTATAATTATGATGGTAAAAACACAATTTATAAAAACTTGGGTATAACATATATGGCACCAGATTACGAATCAATATCACATATTAGAGAAGTTGCCGAAAACTTTGGTATAAAATATAACATTATAGATCCTAATGATAGTGAACATTCAATAGGATTAAATCCTTTCACATATGAAGATCCTATTAAAACATCTATTGCTATATCTTCAATATTGAAAAGAATGTATGCATCTGAAGAAGTTCCTAACTTTGGAAATCATGATGAAGCATTCATGCAAAACATAGTTACTCAAGCAATTGAAAATTTAGTTTTAGTATTAAAAGAATTTTATCCAAAACTTCATGAAGGATCTATTCCTACATTAGAAGACTTACTAGAATTATTAAATGATTTTGATAAAATAGAAGAAATGTCAGAGCAAATAAAAGAATATCCAGAACTTGCTGAACAATATAAAATTCAACTAGGATACTTTAAGAAAACATTTTATAAAACAGCATATAATAGAGAAGAAACTGCAAAATACTTACAAGCTTCTGCTGCACAACTTGAAAACTTACTAAGATATCCAGGAGTTAGAAGCATTTTATGTAATAGATCAAATAATTTAAATTATGACCATGCACTTTCTGATGGTGATGTTACTCTAGTTTGTACAAGACGTGGAGATTTAGGTGCTAGTGTTCATAAAGCCTTTGGATTGTTCTTCATATTATTAATGCAACAATCTGTTTTATCTAGACCTGGAAATGAAAAAACTAGAATTCCTCACTTCTTATATATAGATGAATTTCCACCTTTTGTTTGTAAAGCTACAGAAGACATTTTCACACTATATAGAAAATATAGAGTTGGAACTATAATATCTTCTCAAAACTTATCACAATTTGGTATTAAAAATGATTATAACTTTAGACAAACATTACTTGCTAACTGTACAACTAAAATAGTATTTGGTAACAACACACCAGAAGATAATGAATGGTGGGAAAAAGAATTTGGAGATAAGAGACGTTGGGTATTCTCACATGATTATAAAACAGATCAAGGTCAATATGACCCAACTTATAAAGGAATTAAGTGGCAATGGATTCCATGGTATAAAGCAGGAAAAGTTCAGTCTTTAAAATTCAAAACAATTATTTATAAAACAAAAGACTTAAAAGGTAAGACTTTAGTAGGTCAAGCTAAAATAGACTTCCTTGAATCTAAATATAAAGAAAAACAAAAAATAAAAACGTATAATTTTGAAAAGTTTGTTAATTTAAATAGTAGTTCTTCTGTTACAGATACTTCATCTCGAAAGAAACCATCATTTGATTTGAAAAATATAAATTCTGACTTAGATAGATCTGAAGAAATTGACCCAATTCAAAAAAATAATTCTGACATAAATTATCATTTCGATGATGAAGATCCAATTGCACCATTCAATCCAAAAAGAACTAATTAATAAAAATAAAAATTGCTCTGTGGTAATAAAACCACAGAGCTTTTTTATTATTTTAAATTATGCATATGCCTACTCTAATATTTTAAATTCAACATTATGTGCTGAAAACTTTCCAGTATCTTCGTTTTTCACAAATTCTGTTAAAGATTTTTCTAAAGATTCTGAATTTTGTTTTAAATCTGTTGTAAAATATAATTTTGTTTTTTCAATTTCCAAACTATTTTTTACTATTACTTTAAATGTTTCTACCATATGTTTATCATCTTCACAAACTAAAATTAATTGTGGTTTTGCTTCATATCCAGAATCAAATGGAACAAAGTTTTCTAAGAAATCTTTATATAATCTCATTCTTTCAGCAATTTTTTCTTCCCAGTCTTCTTCTCTTCTAACACATTCAAAGATTAAACTTAAAGATTTTCCAGATTTTGCTATTTTAACTTCTCCATGTCCTTTAAATGTTTTTCCATTCATTTTAGCTGTAATTGAAGTTTTTACTTTATAATTATTAAAGTTTTTAGCTTTTCTCATATATGCAATTATAACTTGGTTTCCTGCTAATCTTTTCTTAATTAAAGCAACTGGTTTTGTATTGTCTGTAGGTTGCCATTTACATTCTACTTCTTTAGAGTTAAGCAAATATTTGCCCATTTTTTCCATACAATAAACTCTATAGATTCCTTTTCCCTCTTCTGATGTAAAATAGTATCTTGTTAATATTTTTGTTTTAATTAATTGCTCTAGTTTAGTATTTAATTTATCTTGTGATTTTATTTCTACTCCCTTATATTTAAGTATTTGAAAAATTTGTCTTGATGTTAGAAATTCAAATTCATTTACTAAATCTAGTATTTTGAAATGCACATCTGTTATATGGCCTAAGTTTATTTTATGGATAATCTGATTAACAGATACATATCCATCCTTGCCATCAAATGTTTTTATTTCTCCCTCTCTAATAGCGAATGGAGAAACGGTAGTTTTAATTTCTTGATCCTCTACCATTTTCTAATAACCTCCTTAAACAATTAAAAGTTTAATTTTTTTTCTGTCTTTTATTATTTTTTTAATATAGACATTTACTTTCTGTCCATATTCAAGACCTTCTTTATATTCAGCCAAGCCAACTAAATTTGGCTTAAGCTCAATAAAAATTCCATTTTTATATTTGTCTGTTTCTTTCACTATTCCTTCTACAATTGTTTTTTCATTATATTCTTCAATATTTTCTTCCCAATTTCCCAAAAGTTCTTTATATGATAAAACAATTTTATCATTATCAGTGTCTATTGATTTTATCATAACATTGATTTTTTGTCCAATATAAAAACGTTCTTCTGGAGATTTTATTCTAGAAATAG
Source organism: uncultured Clostridia bacterium (assembly GCA_947601495.1). Lineage (GTDB taxonomy): Bacteria > Bacillota > Clostridia > TANB77 > CAG-508 > Scatovivens. Next base: position 181,345 of record CANQGE010000002.1, read on the forward strand.
AAATATCTTCTATATGAAGAAGTCCAACTATTCCGCCTCCTATTTCAACAAATGCTCCAAATTTTCTCATATTTCTTACAATGCCGATTAACTACCATTCCTGGTTTTAATTCGTTTTTTACCCATTCTAAAGCTTGTTTTTGAACGTTCTTTCTAGATAGAAGTACATTTTTATCATTATATATTTCTTTTATTTTAAATTGAACAAAATTGTTTACTTTATTTCTGCAAATACTAGGACTACAAAATCCAAATTCATCTGTATTAATTTCTTCTAATTCATTTCTAGGTATTATACCTTTTATATTATTTCCTAAGTCTATATGTAAGTTATAGTTTGAATCGCAATTGTTTACATATCCTTGCAGAATATCTCCGCTTAAAAAGGCTTTATTTAATAAATTATTATCTAATTCGTCTTTTGTTTCATTCCAGCCTTCTGGAATAAATCTTTGGTATTCCATATTTTTCTCCTCATTTGTGAATTTTTTTAAAAATATTTATTTTTAAAATTACTTTAGTATGCTTTCTATTTCTTCTTTAGTTAAATATCTCCATTTACCTATTTTCAAGTCTTTTACATCAATGTTTCCTATTTTTGCTCTATGCAAAGCTAAAACTTTTTTTCCTATTGCCTCACACATTTTTCTTACTTCTCTATTTTTTCCTTCATGTATTGTTATTTCTACTCTAGAAGTATTATTTTCTTCGTCTATTTTCAAAATCTTAACTTTTGCTTCTCTTGTTATATAAGAATTATCTATCATAACGCCTTTTTGAAGTTTTTCTACATCTTCTTTTGAAATAATTCCCTTAACTGTTGCATTATAAACTTTATTTATTTCATGTTTTGGATGTGTAACCTTATATATAAAATCGCCATCATCTGTTAAAATTAAAGCTCCTGATGTATACATATCTAGTCTTCCTACTGGCAGAATTCGTTTTTCTTTTATATTTATTAGATCTATAACTGTTTGTCTATTAAATTGGTCATCAACAGTTGTTACAACTCCAATAGGTTTATTTAATAAAATATATGTATATTCTTTATTTTTATTTTTTATTATTTTTCCATTATATTCTACTTTATCTTTTTCTGGATCTACTTTTGCACCTATTTGCGCAATTAAACCATTAACTTTTATTTCACCATTAATAATAAGTTCTTCACATTTTCTTCTAGAAGCTACATCATTTTCAGCTAAAAATTTTTGAAGTCTAATTTTTTCCATTTTCTCTCCTATAAAATTTTAGTACTTATTAAATTTTCTCTTCTTTTCTTAAAGTTTCTAATACTTTTTCAAAGTATTCTGGCAAATCTGCTTTTAAATTCATTTTCTTACCAGTAGTTGGATGAACAAATTCTAGTTTCATACTATGAAGCATTTGTCCTTCAACTCCAAATGGATTTTTTCCATTTGAGTAAACATAGTCACCAACTATTGGATAGCCTATTTGAGATAAATGAACTCTAATTTGATGAGTTCTACCAGTTTCTATGTTAACTTCTAGTAATGTATAATTTTTAAATCTTTCTATTACTTTTATGTGTGTTACTGCACTTTTTCCTGTTTTTGATACCGCCATTTTAGTTCTATCTTTTGTGCTTCTAGCAATTGGCATATCTATTGTTGCTTCATTTTCTTTTAAATATCCTCTTACTAGAGCAATATATGTTTTTTTCACTTCATGATTTTTTATTTGATTACTAATATTTATATGTGATTTATCATTTTTAGCAACAATTAAAAGTCCTGATGTGTCTTTATCTATTCTATGAACTATTCCTGGTCTAATTTCTCCACCAATACCAGAAAGGCTGTCTTTACATCTTGCCATAATAGCATTTACTAAAGTACCATCAGGATTTCCATTTCCTGGGTGAACAACTAAACCTTTTTGCTTATTTACAACAAGTATGTCATTATCTTCATAAACAACATCTAATGGTATATTTTCTGGTTTAATTTCCACTTCTTTTGGTTCTTCTTTTATAATTGTAATTATATCATTTAAATTTAATTTATAAGAAGACTTAGCTTTCTTACCATTTACAAAAATTTTTTCTTCATCTATTAATCTCTGAATTGTCATTCTAGAAAAATCTGTATTTCTTTTACTTATTGCTTTATCTAGTCTTATTCCTGCTAAATCTTCACTAACTTTATATTCTTCTTTTTCCAATTTTACTTCCTCTATTTATCAAAACTTCCTTTAGTTATATCTTTTGTGAATACAATTTTGAATAGATAAACAGGTAATGCTATCATTCTTTTTATTCTTTTTGGTTGCAAAATAAGTCTCCATAACCATTCAATACCTAATTTTTGAGCAATTTTAGGAGCTCTTTTTATTTTTCCTGATTCATAGTCAAAAGTTCCACCTTGTCCAGCTGAAATGTCAACTTGTAACTCATTTTTGTGTTTTGCCATCCATTTTTCTTGTAGTGGAGCACCCATTGCAACAAACAAAACATTTGGCTTTAAAGAATTTATTTCTTTTATAACTGTTTCTTCTGAATCCTCTTTAAAAAAGCCTTCATGATATCCTACTATTTTTAACTTAGGATAGTCTTTTTTAATGTGTTCTACAGTAAGTTTTGGCACGTCTCCTTCTCCACCTAGCAAATAAAAAGTCCAGCCTTCTTTTTCCCCTATTTCTAAAATTTTTCTAAAGTATGCTTGTCCCGGGATTCTTTGCTTGAATGGCTTTTTTTGTAATTTTCCACCAATCATTACTCCTACACTATCTGGTGTTGCCAAGTCTGCACTTCTTAAAATGTCGTAGAATTCTTTATCTTTTTGTGCCATCATAATAAATTCTGTGTTTGGTGCTACTACTAATTTGCAACTTTTATTACTATTTTCAATTAAATCTTTTGTTATGTTTCCTGCCTCGTCGATATCAATATTATCTATATCGATTCCCAGTATTCTAACTGTATTACGCAAAATTACACCTCTATTTTTCTTGAAAAATCTATTAAAAATATTACTATTAAAATCCAACCTATTATTATTGAAAAATCTGCAAAATTGAAGTTTGGTATTTTATAGATTTTTATAAAGTCTAAAACACTACTCCTAAAAAATCTATCTAGAAGATTGCCTATTGCTCCTCCTAAAACTAAAGCAATTGCAACTGCTGTTTTTTTATCTATTCTTTCTATTTGACTTATAATAAATCTAATTATTATTGCTAAAATAAATATTGTTATAATAATATTGCTAACATTTCCTTTATTAAAGCCAAATGCCATTCCAGTGTTTGTTACAATTTCTATTTTAAAATATTCATTCCCTATAGGTTCTTTTACAAAATTAGAAACTAATATTTTGCTTACTTGGTCTATTAATATTATTATAATTGATATTATAATAATTATTTTTACAATTTTATTTTTCAAAATAAGACCTCCAAATTACTCTTTGTTTTCTGTTTGTTCTTGCTGAGCAGATAGTCTTTCAAATATTTTGAAATTTCCTTTATAATATATTCTCTTATAATTTGAGTCTTTTTCTAAAAGCATAGCAAGTTTTGTATTTTGATATAAAATAATATGTGTTACATTATATTCTTTAAATTTTGCTTCATAATTGTTAACAATTCCTGCCATATTTAATGCATCTGAGAAAATGTCTCTACCATCATATTTTTTAGTTTCTTTATTGTATGTTCCATTAAATTCTGGTGAATATAAATCGCATCTAGAATCTATAAATACTGGTATTCCTCTATATAGAAGATAACTTCCATAATTATATTCATTAAACAATCTTATATTTTTTACATCTAAGTTTTCTAAAATCCAATCTGAAGCTTCTACTGGATATGAAGATGTATCTATATAGTCTACATTCATTACTGGTTTTACTAGATTTGTGCTCCAAATAATAAACAAGCAAATTATAACAATTGTGCCAAACCAACCAGAAACAAATCGTTCAATTTTTAATATAGTTTCTTTATCGTATTTATTGAAAACATAAGAAACCATAGAAGCAAGTATTGGTCCACAAAGGATAGCAAACATTGAAACTTGTCTTCTAGTTTTAAATGCTAGAAAAGTTATTCCTCCAAGCATAAATACATCTGGTAATTTTAATTTTGTATCTGTAAATATTAAGAATAATAAGAAAATTACTACAGTATAAGAAAATTCTGTGTTATCAATTAAAGTAAGTGGAAGATGCTCATTAATTGAGTTTGTAGTATTTCCTTTCATTATTTTGTAAAGATAAGTAAATGCACCATTTCCTGCTGGATTTAAAAATCCTGTAAAAACTGCTATACCCATTATTGCAATAAGTAATAGTACTGTATGATTTTTTTCTACTTTTACTCTATATGGATTTTCTCTTAATTTTTTTACTTTTTCATTTCTTATATCTTTATTTTTTGTAATTTGTTTTATTTTTTCATCAATTTTTAATTTCTTTTCTTCTTTTTTAGTTAATTTTTTTCTTAAATTTAAAAATAGTTTTCTAATTCTAAACCATATATTGAAATCTTCTAAAGATACAAGCAAATATTCTGCTATATATGGCAAAAATAAAACAAAATAGAATGGCCATACAGCGCAGTGCAAATTCGCAATTAATAATGGTATTAAAATTAGTGCAAGAGCATATCTTTTCTTTTTAGTTTCTAAGAATCCTTCTATTGCAAAAACTGTCCATACAAACAATATAAATGTTACAAGTTGAGCTCTAGCTGCTATAAACGATTTTACTAAATACATAGCTCCTATAGTTACAGCAAAAGAAACAACTTTATTTTTGGATTTTTTATTACAAAGTGCATATACAGAAATTCCAAGTATTGCACTTAAAATCATTGTTGAAGCATATATTCCTGGTTGACCGAAATTATGATAAACTATATACATTCCCAAGTCATAAAGCCAATGTGGATAAGTATATGGTAGATCATGTATAGAATATAAATCTTTAGTTAAATCTGAGCAACCATTTTCAAAAATATATTTTCCTATTGTTATTGTATAAAAAGTGTCATTTTGTAGTTTTTTAGGTGATATTGCAGCACAAAATAAAGAAATACAAATAATAGCTACTATATGAAAAATAATTGCTTTAATTTTTATTTTTTTTGCGTTACTTTTTTCTTGAGTATCAGTATTCATCATAATCTCCTTTATATCATAAATTTATCAAATTATATCAAATAAGTTGAAAAAAATATATACTTTTATAAAAAAATTAATAGACAATTTTCTTATAAAAAAGAAAACGCCCACATACTAACTTTTGTTAGCACATGGACATTACATAATTTGCTAAAATTTATATAATTTAAAATTATATACTTAATTTATTAAACAACTGCTTCTGATTCAGTTTCTTGATCTTCTTTATTTACAACTTCCATACTTGCAATTGAAACTTCATAAGCTACTCTAGTTTCAGATGTTCCATCTTCAAATTTTTTCTCATAAGTTCTAGATTGAACTCTACCAGTAATTTTTACTTCAGTTCCAACTTCCATATTTTGACAAAATCTTGCATTTCTTCCCCAAGCAATACTTGGTATGTAATCTGATTTGTTATATGCTCTGTTAACTGCTAGTAAAACATCTGCTATTTCTCTTCCAAATGGAGTTTGTCTGTATATAGGCTTTTTGCAAACATAACCTACTAAAACAACTTCATTTGTTACTTGGTCTTTTTCTTCTTCTTCATTTTCAATTTCTTTAATTTCTTTTGCAAATACTGTTAAAACTAATCTGTTCTTATCATTTTCATAATTATTGTAAGATCTAAATTGACCTTCTACAGTAACTTTTTTACCTATTTCAATATCTAAAGTTGTTAATAATCTTTCTGATATTGTAATTGGTATAATGTCTACTGTTGAGCTTAGTCTAACGACTTCTAGATTAAACACATAAAATTTTTCGCCATAAATTTCATGACTGTAACTTTTTTCACTTACTATTTTTCCTATTAATACTAAGTGATTGTTTTCTGAATAATTTGTATTCAATTTTAATTCCTCCTTAAAATTTATCTGCTGTATTCTACATATAATGTGTATACTAATAATCGTTTTTTGCCTAAAAACAATTATATTATAGCACAATTTTCTTCTTTTGTCTACATAAAATTGGATATTTTTCATATTTTTTACATTTTTTATTAATATTTTTATTAATTTTATGGCTTTTTATATAGAATTATTTGTAAACTTATTATTTGTAAACCTATTTTAGTTTATGTTAATTCGCGTAAATTTGTTCCTATTTTTCTTTTTAATTCTCTTTTACATACTTTTTAAATAGATTTCCTCTTTCTTCAAAATTCTTAAAATATCCATAACTTGCAGCAGCTGGAGATAGCATACAAACACTATTTTTCTTTGTAACTTTTTTTGCAATTTTTACTGCCTCTTCTAAGCTTTCTACATAAATTACATTTTTAGATGAGCCAGATAATCCATTTTTTATATATTCACCTGTTTTAGGTAAGCATATTATATTTTCAACTTCACTTGTTTTTAAAAATTCAATTAAATTGTTTAAATTAACTCCCCTATCTTTTCCACCAATTATAATTGTGTTTATATTTTTAATTGCATTTATTCCATTAATTGTTGCTTCTGGTATTGTGGCTATAGAATCGTTATAATAATCAATATTATCAAAATTTCCAACATATTCTAATCTATGCTCTAATGGCTTAAAATTTTTTATTGATTTTATAGATTTATTTACTTCTAAATTTAAAATAAAGCTTACCCCTAGCACAAACATTATGTTATTTATATTATGCAATCCTTTTAAATTTGTTTTTTCATTTATATTCATTATTTGCTCATTATTAAAATAAATATTATCATTCTTTAGATATAACTTGTTTTTAGTGTTTGGAATTGTTTCTAAAGAAATAGCATAATCATTTTCTTTATAATCAAATTTAAAATTTTTCATATTTATGTTGTCGTAGTTATAAATTAAAAAGTCTTCTTCATTTTGATATTTTCCAATATTGTATTTGGCTTCAATATATTTTTCAAAAGATTTATAGTGGTCAAGATGCTCCTCAAAAATGTCTAATATTATTCCAATATTTGGCGATTTTTTTACATATTCTAATGCATGTGATGAAAGTTCTAAAACAACAATACTATTTGGCTTTAGTAGTTCTATATCATTAAAAATAGGTTCTCCAATGTTTCCTAAAATATATGCATCTTTTCCTTGATCTATTAACATTTTATAAATTAATGAACTTGTTGTGCTCTTTCCTTTTGTTCCAGTAACACCTATAGAAAACACATCTACAAATTCTAAAAAAAGTTCTAATCCGCTTGAAATTTTATTTTGAAATTTTGTTATATCTACTTCTTTTAAAGAAATTCCTGGTGCTTTTATTATTAAATCAAAATCTTCTATTCCATTTAAATAATTTGGTCCTAAAGAAATTTCTACTTTTATATCTTCTATCAATTCTTTTTTTGTTTCTAGCAAATCTTTATTTGCATCTGCTACATATAGCATTTTTTCTGGAAAATGTTTTCTTAAAAATCTATATGTTGACTGCCCTTCTAGTCCAAATCCTAATATTAATATTTTTTTATTTTCTAAATAATTTAATAATTTTTCTAACATATTTTTTATCCTTTTATGTTTTCTAATCTTTCTTTTAAAAGTTTTTCAAATTCTTCTGGTACATTATTGTTATTATTATAATATTCTAATAAATTTTGATTAAACATTTCAAAATTTTCTTTATAATATTTTAGTAAATATGGTAATTCTTTATTCTCTTTTTCTATTTTTTCTATTGTTTTAGATATTGCAAATTTTACTTCATCGAAAGTTCCCACACATTCAAATGGCTTTGTTTCTCCATATCCACAAAGTTCAATAAATGTTTTAAGTAAATTTTCTTTTTCAAATAAGTCATCTCCAAAAATGTTTAGTAATTTTTCTTTATATAAAAATGGACTTAAAATAATATAAACAAATAAACATTTTGGACAATTTAAGCACCAATGCCATGGCTCCTCTTTGCTTCCTACATTGCAACTATTAAATACCTTATGATATTTTTCAAGTTTTGAAAAAATCATAGCAATCTGAATTTCACTAATAGGTCTTAATAAACTAAAATATTCTACATTTGCTTTTAAATATTTTTCTGCATATTCTCTAAAATCATTTTCAAATTCAATTGTTTTAGAATATTGATGATTTATATTTTCTCCATTTACATTTGTTTCATTTGCACTACTTTCATTTGATAAAATAACATATTTTTTATTTAGCAAATATGAAATCAAATATGTTATAAATGCTACTATTGCTGAAAATGGAGTATGGCCATTTAAAAGTCCTTTTGAATTTAAATCTAATAAATTTTTATCTATTGTTCTTTTTACTTCTATTATTTCATCATCTTTAAAACCTGCAATTCTAGCACATTCCATTGGAACAAATTTACTGCCAATATTAAAAGCTAAAGTTTTATCTTTATAATTTTTCAATATATCTAAAGTAACATTAGAGTCTTTTCCACCACCTACTGGAACAACAAATCCATCTAGGGATTCTTCATTTCCATCAATTTCTATTTCTTCTCCATTAGAAATAAATTTTATAAAATCTTTTTCAGAAATTTTGATATTATTTTTATATCTAAATTCCCCAAGTCCTAAATAAAAAAGTTTTCTAAACCAATTTTCTTGAAAACTATCTATTTTTCCACATTCTATAATGAAATTTGTGGAACAAGTTGCTTTAAAATAACTTATTGCTTCTATCATTCCAAAATTAAAAACCATGTTCTTTACAATATTTGAATTTATGTTCTTAAATTTAAAGTTCTTTTTCAATATTTCTATTTTAGGATTAAATTTTGACAAGTTTTCAATTTCAAAATTATACTCTATATAGATTTTGCTTTCATCTTCAAATATCTTATAATTTTTATATATAAAATTTGGATATTTTTTTCTTAAGTCTTCAAACTCCATATATTTTCCTCTCTTTATGTATTTTTAAAAATTACTATTATTATATGTTTGACAATTCGTATTGCTAAAAAATTATTTTTTGTCAAAACAATTTTTTCAAAATAACTTTTTTTCAAAAATTACTTTTCAAAATTACTTTTTCCAAAAACAATATACAACTTTTTAAAATTTTTGTAAATATTAGATAACTTTTTCTACTTGTTATATATAGTTTTATAGTGGCTTGGTGTCGCAATCTTCTTTTATTAAAAATAAAAATATGAAGATTGCTCCAATCGCCCTTCGCTTACGCTTCGGTTGGTCGCTTACGCGCCACTAAAAAACTATATATAACAAATAGAAAAAGTTGTTTTTTTAATTAATAAAAATTTGTCATTAGTTTAAAACTTAAAACATATCATATTTCAAAATTAGGGAAAAATTTTAATACTCAAATAACAAAATTATGTAATTTGTCATAAACTTTAATATGAACAATATTTAATTGTTTATATTAATTTTGAAAGGATTTAATGTTATGGAATTTGATAAAAAAGTTATAGTTGATGTTGATGGAGTTATTGAAACAGGAAAGCAATTCGATTTAGATTTGAAATTACCTGAAGATGACAGAAATGTTGTTTATGGAGTTATTAGAGATAGTCATGGAAAACCTGTTAGTGATGCTGTTGTTAAGCTAGTTGAAGTTTGCTTTGATGAAAGAAAACCAGTTTCTCATACATTCACTGATGAAGAAGGTGAATTTGTTTTTGGTCCTCTTTGTCCTAATAAATCTTATTCTATTGAAATTTGGGTAAATAGAGTAAAACATGTTAAAATCTGTAAAACTTGTGATAGAAAAGGAAAATGCTTAAAAGGTGTTGAGCTAAATTGTGAAAAAGAATGTGATGAAGAACCAAAAATGGAATATGATGATGAAGACTGTGGTTGCTAAAAAATGGGCTTGAATTTCAAGCCCACTTTTTTTACATTGATGTTCTCATTTTTTTCATAAATTTTTTTCCTTTTCTAAGTAACATTTTTTTACTATTATCTATTCCCTCTGAATACATCATCATTGTTCCAGCTGTAATTAAACTTCCTATCATTACGCCTTTCATAAAATTCATTTTATTTTCCCCCTTTATATTAGATTTAACTTTTATATTAATTATTATCTTCTTTTTTATTTTTTATATACTGTCTAAAAAATGAATAAATTTCAAAAAATGATATAAAAAGTAAAAAAATTCCAAAATACTTTTTTAAAGTAGTGTTTTCAATTTTAAAAGAAAGTTTGCTTCCTACTATTGCCCCTACTATTCCAGATGCAATTATTATTTTTGATAAATTATAATCAATTGTTTTATTTTTTACATTCATAAAAATTGCTACAATTGATGTTGGAATAAAGAAAATTAGGTTTGTTCCTTGAATTAAATGCTGATCTAAATTTTTAAATAAATTAAGTAATAGTATTAGAATTGTTCCTCCTCCCATTCCGAGAGCTGCAATAATTCCAGATATAAATCCAAATAATATGTCTTCCATTTTTCTCCTACATAATCATTTTTATTCCTGAATAAACTAAAAAAATAATGAATAATATTTTTAAAATTTTTGTATCTAAATTTATTAAAAGTTTTGAACCAACATATCCTCCAATTATTCCTCCAATAGCACATTTTAAAGATAAAAGCCAATCTATTGAATTTTTGTTAAAATAAAAAAAGCTACTTGTTAAAACCATAAAAAATATGCAAAATATCGTTGTAGCTCTTGAAATTACTTCGTCTTCTTTCAAAAAAATAGTCATAAATGGAACAAGTATTAATCCTCCACCAGCACCTAAAAACCCGCTAATTAATCCCGCAAAAAAACCGATACAAATATTTTTAAATAAATTTTTATTCATATCGGTATTTTTAACTATTATATTAAATTTTATTCAAATTCACTTTAAAATTATAAATCTACGTCGTTTTCACCTTTTACTACATATTTTGTTCCAAGCATTTTATCTGGCAAATATTGCTGTTCTACCCAATGACCTGGAAAATCATGTGGATATTTATAGCCTTGTCCATATCCAAAATCTTGCATTCCTTCTGCTGGAGCATTTCTAATATGCATAGGAATTGTTCCTGTATCTTTTGAGGCTACATCTTCTAAAGCTTTATTAATTGCATTATATGTTGTATTAGACTTTTTAGATTTTGCTACATAAACTGCTGCCTCAGCTAAAATAATTCTAGCTTCTGGCATTCCTACCATAGTAACTGCCTGCATAGCAGATGTTGCAATAACTAAAGCATTTGGATTTGCTAGTCCAACATCTTCTGATGCACAAATAACAATTCTTCTTGCTAAAAATACTGGATCTTCTCCACCATTTAATGCTCTTGCTAGATAAAAAATTGCTGCATCACTATCGCTACCTCTCATTGATTTTATGAAAGCACTAATATTATCATAATGACTATCTCCAGTTTTATCGAACATGGCTTTTCTTTTATTCAAGCTTTGACTTGCAATTTCATTTGTTATTTCAATAACTCCATCTGAATTCATTTTCGTTGTAAGAACTGCAACTTCTAATCCATTTAAAGCTGTTCTCACATCTCCATTAGAAACTTCTGCAATTGTTTCTAATGTTTCTTCAGAAATTTTAATATTGAAAGTTCCTAAACCTTCTTTATTTGTAAGAGCATTTTTTAAAATTTTAAGTATGTCTTCTTTTTTTAATGGCTCTAGTTTAATAACCATTGACCTTGAAATTAAAGCCTTATTTACTTCAAAATATGGATTTTCTGTTGTTGCTCCAATTAGAATTACTGTTCCGTTTTCTACAAATGGAAGAAGTGCATCTTGTTGAAGTTTGTTGAATCTGTGTATTTCATCTATAAACAAAATACATTTTCCACTTGGATTTAAAAGTGGATTATCCGCTTCTTCTATAGCTCTTTTTATATCTGCAACACCTGATGTTACAGCATTAATTTTAGTGAACTTATATTTTGTTGTTTCACTAATAACTTTTGCAAGAGATGTTTTTCCACATCCTGGTGGACCCCATAGAATTAAACTTGATAATCTATCTGCTTTTATTGTTCTATATAGTAATTTATCTTTTCCAACAACATGCTCTTGCCCAACAAATTCTTCTAGAGTTTTTGGTCTAACTCTAAAAGCTAATGGCTGATTTAAATCCATAGTAATTACCTTTCTTTTATTTTTATAAATTTTGATTTGCTTTGTTAGTTTTTACTAACGAGATAATAAAGCAAGTCCTTTTTTAATTAGTTCTTCAACACTTAAGTTTTCATCTTTTAGTTTTTGCATAGCTTTATCTATTTCTTTCTTATTATAACCTAGAATTTGAAGTGCTTGAATTGCCTCTTTTACATTTTCACTATTATAAATTTCTGTTTCAATTTGTTCTTTAGCACCTTCCACTGCCAATTTTTCTTCAGTTTTTAATTTATCTTGTAATTCTAAAATAATTCTTTGAGCTGTTTTGGCTCCTATTCCTGGAAGTCCTTTTAAAGTTGCTACATCATTTGAAATTACTGCAAAAGCGAAACTTGAAGGAGTTATATTTGAAAGCATAGATATTGCAGATTTTGCACCAATTCCACTTACAGATAGCAAAAGTTCAAACATTTTAAGTTCTTCTTTTGAAAGAAAGCCATATAAACTAATGTTATCTTCTCTTACATAATAGTATGTGTGTACTTTTACTTTTTCTCCTAACTCTCCAATAGATTGAATAGAATTATCTGACATAAATATTTTATATCCTATTCCAGAAACATCTATAACAACATAATTACTTCCCTTTTCTTCTAATGAACCTTTTATATAAGCAAACATATTTATCTCCTTTAACCAAACATATTTTTGCTATATTGTATCACAATTTTATTTAAAATCAAGCAATATTTTAAATTAGCTTATTTTTTTAATAATTTTTCTTTTAAACCTTGACTTTTATGTCAATTTGTATTAAAATAATTAAGCATTATGTGTAAGAGTTTACTTATTTGAAGTGACTTCTCCCCGGTAGTCCTTTAATTTTAAGTAAAAATTGCACAAATATTTAAAATTTGAAATGGAGGGTATTATTACCATGAATAACACTACATATAGTCCTAAAAAGGGTGAAATAGAAAAAAAATGGTATGTAATAGATGCAGCAAATAAATCTTTAGGTAGAGTTGCTACTGAAGCTGCAAAACTTTTAAGAGGAAAACATAAACCAACATTTACACCAAATGAAGATACTGGTGATTATGTTATAATAATAAATTGTAAAGACGCTGTTTTAACAGGTCATAAATTAGATCAAAAAATGTATAGACATCATTCAGGATATATTGGAGGATTAAACGAAACTCCAGCTAGAGTAATGATGGAAAAATCTCCTGAAAAAGCTATGTTTTTAGCAATTAAAGGAATGCTTCCTCATACAAAATTAGGAAACCAAATGATTAAAAAATTAAGAGTTTATGCAAACGCAGAACATGAAAATATAGCTCAAAAACCAGAAGTTTGGGAGGTAAAATAATATGGCAAAAAAATCTGAAAATATAGTATTCCAAGGAACAGGAAGAAGAAAACAATCAATTGCTAGAGTTAGATTAATGGCTGGTAAAGGTAATATAACAATTAATGGTGAAAAATTAGATGAATATTTCGGTTCAGAAATATTAAAAGTTATAGTTAATCAACCTTTTGCTGTTACAAACACAGTTGGAAAATATGATGTTATAGTAAAAGTTGTTGGTGGCGGTCTTTCAGGTCAAGCCGGAGCTATTAGACATGGTATTTCAAGAGCACTAAATGAAGCTAATTCAGAATTTAGACCAGTATTAAAAGCTAATGGATTCTTAACAAGAGATCCAAGAATGAAAGAAAGAAAGAAATACGGTCTTAAAAAAGCTAGAAAAGCTCCACAATTTAGTAAGAGATAATTATATTTTAAAACCTCTTTGTATAAATCAAAGAGGTTTTTTATGTATTTCTATTAAATATTGACTTTTTTGATAAAGCCTATTATAATAAAAATAGGAAATGACAAATCCACAAACGTGGTTTTGCCCGAAATATTTTAAAGAAAACCATTCGGGTTTAGAGCAGAATGGTTTTCTTTTTTATTTATGTAGTTGCCTGTTAATCCAGTTCACATATAGGGCTGTTATTAGGGCAACGTTTAATGTTAAAGAAGACGTAAATGTTATTATTATAAACAGTATTACTTTAACCATAAACACCACCTCTCTTTCTCACAGTTATTCTGTGTAGAGTTTGGTGGCAAAACCACATCTGCTACATTATCATTTCCTATGTTGTATATTATATCTATTTTTTTATTTTGTCTATTCTGTATTTCTATATTGTTTATTCTTCTATTTTCTCTAATCCGTTTGAAGTAAAGCTAATTGTTTGATCTCCATCTGCTGCCACATAATTTGTTGTTCCCATTTCTTCTAGCCATCCTCTTACTTCTATACTGTGCCAATTTCCAGTATTATATCCTTGATTATTAAAGTTATTATCATATAACCATTGTGGTGCATTAAAAAAGCAAACATCTGGGTCTATTATTTGATATACTTCTTTAGAAACACCATTTTGTCCATGATGAGACATTTGAACAGCATCAGCTTTTAACTTTGAAGGATCTTCTTTTAATAATTCTTGGGTTGTTTTAGTGAATGCATCTCCTAAAAATATTATGCTTTTATTTACATCTGTTGCTGTCATTTTAAACACCATACTAGTTTCATTTCCATTATCTGAATTTGTAATTTCAGGGTTTGCAATTCTTATTATTTCGCATTTAATGTTATCCATAGTAATTTCTTGACCTTTTTCACAGCTGATAGAATTTACTATTTTTGAATTATTTAAATTTTCAAGCATTGCATGTTCTGTTTCATATCCCCTTTCATCATATTTTTTATACCAGTCATCTGTTAATAAGTTATAATACAAATTTTCAATTTGTATATTAACATTTTCATCTGTTAATAATTTTAAAAGAGCGCCAATATGGTCTTCATGTGCGTGAGTAATATACCAGTGATCTACCTTTCCATTTCCGTATTTATTTATGTAGCTTAATATAAGCTCACTATCTATGTCTCTACCGCCGTCTACAATTATTAATTCACCATTCTTACTTCTTATTACATAACCTGCAGAATTTATGTCTCCTTTATCTTTCATATTACTGCCACCAATTAATGTAACCTTCATTCCCTCATTTCCTTTATTTTCCGGTTCTGCATTAGTTTTTGTAGATTTTTTATTTATCAAAATAAATGCAATTATTATTATGATACAAATCATAATAATAAAAAATATATTAATATATTTTTTCATTTTTCTTCAATTGCTCCTTTTTTTGCTTCAATTATTTTTACATTTTAAAATATATCACAAAAAAATTAAAATTTCTAGAAAATTTCTAAATGTTCTATTAAAGTTTTTAGTCCTATTAGAATTAATATTATTCCACCTGTAAATTCTGCTTTAGATTCATATTTATCTCCAAAAACATTTCCTATTTTTACACCTATAATAGAAAGGAAAAATGTAATAACAGAAATTATAATAACTGATAATAAAATATTCACATCTAAAAATGCAAATGTTACTCCAACTGTAAGTGCATCTATGCTTGTTGCAATTGCCAGTATTATCATTGTTTTAAAATCAATTTTGTCATCTGCATCTTTATCATTTTTTTTGAAAGATTCTTTTATCATATTTATTCCAATAAAACATAGCAAAATGAAAGCAATCCAATGGTCAATACTTTTTATTTTATTTTCAAAACCAATACCAAAAACATATCCTATAAGTGGCATTAATCCCTGAAAAATTCCAAAATAAAGTCCTATTATTATTGCTTTTTTCCATTCCATTTTTTTCATAGATAATCCCTTACAAATTGAAACTGCAAAAGCATCCATTGCTAATCCTATTCCAATTAGTATGATTTCTATTATTCCCATAGCAATTTTCTCCTTTTAAATTTATGTTTATAATATTTATTTTATTAATTATATATAATATAATAACTCTATAAAATAAATTAAGGAATATAAATTATGAATATTTTAAAATTTGAAACTAATTATAAAAGAAAAATGTTTTTGAATAAAACAAAATCTTCTTTTAAGTCTTATTCAGAAAAAATAGAAAGCAAAGTTATAAATATTTATCCTGAAATAAAATATCAAAGTTTCATTGGATTTGGTGGTGCTTTCACAGAATCTTCTGGCTATTCGTTATCTTTGCTTTCACAAGAAAAACAAGAAGATATTATTAACGATTATTTTTTAGAAAATAATGCAAATTACTCTTTTTGTAGAATTCCTATTGGAAGTTCAGATTTTTCACTAAAATCTTATTCTTATTCTCAAAAGCAAGATTTATCTGATTTTAGTATTGAGCAAGATAAAAAATATGTTATACCTATGATTAAAAAAGCACAAAAATTAAATCCCAATATAAAATTTTTAGCTTCTCCTTGGAGCCCTCCTAAATTTATGAAATCTAATAAGATGCTTATTTTAGGTGGAAAATTATTAAATAATTATAAACAAGTTTGGGCTGAATATTTGTCAAAATTTATATTAGAATATCAAAAAGAAAATATATGTATTAATTACATGACAGTTCAAAATGAACCTAATGCTACTCAAACCTGGGAATCTTGCTTGTACTCACCTGAAGAAGAAAAAGATTTTGCAGTAAACTACCTTTACCTCACTTTTTTAAAATATAATATAAAAACAAAAATATTAGTATGGGATCATAATAAAGAAAAATTATATACTAGAGCAAAAAAAGAATTAGATAGTAATGAAGCATTAAATGCTATTTCTGGTTTTGCTTTTCACTTGTACACTGGTGACCATTTTGAAAACATAAAACTTGTTCAAGAAGCTTTTCCTGGAAAAATTTTAATTCATACAGAAGGTTGCACTGGTTATTCAAAATTTAACCCTAACGACGAAGTTCACAACGCAGAAATTTATTCTCATGATATCTTAGGTGACTTGAATTCCGGAGTAAACGGATATATTGATTGGAATTTAGTTTTAAATTATAAAGGCGGACCTAATCACAAATTAAATTATTGCAATAGTCCTATAATGATAAATAAAGAAAAAACAGACTATATAAAAAATTTGAGCTTTTACTATATTACTCATTTTAGTAAATTTATAAAACCAAATGCTAAGAAAATAGCATTTAGCACATATTCTACAGATATTGAACTTACTGCTTTTGAAAATGTTGATGGAAGTATTGCTATTGTTTTATTAAATAAAAACAATTTTAATAAAGAATATAACATTGTTTTGAATGATAAAATTATACATGATAATTTAGATAGTCATGCAATAGTAACATATTTAATTGTTAGATAGCTTTATCTAACAATTATTTTTTTACAGGAATGCTTTTGTTATCTAATCTCTTATTACAATTGCTTTATCACGCTAAAAATGATATAATATATGTATTAATTTAAAGGAGAAAATATATGGATTTATCAATAAAAAATACTACTCGTGAAGAAAGAAAAGAAATTGTAAAAAATGCACTTGCAATATCTTTATCTGGAAGTGATTTTCCAACAGATAAAACTATTCAAATAGTAAAAGAATATGTAAATGGAATTACTGAACTAGAAGATGTTCAGAAAAAAATTATTTCACTTTATAAAAAGGATGGTGAAATATAAATGAAAGATCCATACATTCAGCCAAAAACTGGCGTTTTAAAAAACAAACTTGGAATTACAGATTATAATGAGCTAGTTTCAGCAGAAAAAGATATAACTTTTTCTAAATTTCTTAATATTGGTGAAACTTTTAATACTAAATTTGATATAGATTTTTTTAAATCAATTCATAAACATATTTTTGAAGATATTTTTGATTGGGCTGGAGAGTTTAGAAATGTTCCTATTGTAAAAGAAGAAGTTGTTTTACCAGGACTTAGTTTAGATTATGCAAAACCAAAAGAAATTCCTTCAAGATTAAAAAGTGTTTTAGAAAAAATGAATAGCACAAATTGGGAATCAATGCCTTTAGAAGAAAAGTCAGCAGAATTTACTAGGCAACTTGCTCAACTTTGGCTAATCCATCCATTTAGAGATGGAAACACTAGAACAACTTTAACTTTTGCTACTATATTTTCTAGAGAACATGGCTTTCCTATTGATATTGGTTCTTTATTAGATCATTTATCTAGAAAAACTGATGAAAATGGAAAAATTACTAGATATAGTATTAGAGACAAATTTGTACTAGCCGCAATACCTGAAGAATATTCTCCAGAGCCAGAGCATTTAACCTATCTAATTCATAAATCTATTGTGAGCGGTATTTCTAAAAAAATAGAAAAACTACAAAAAACATTAGGAAGTTCTGTTCCAAGTTCAGACTCTCCTAGTTCTTCAAATTCAAATACAATGCCAAGTAATTCACATCCTGATGAACCTGAAAAATAATAAAAAAACTAGAAATAATATAAATTATTTCTAGTTTTTTATTACTTTTTCCATTCTATATTTTCTCGTATAACTTTTGCTGGAACTCCAGCTACTATTGTTTTTGGCGGAACATCTTTAGTTACAACAGCACCTGCTGCTATTACTGCACCATCTCCCACTGTAACCCCCTTCATAATAATTGCTCTTGTTCCAATCCACACATGATTTCCTATTTTTACTGGAGCAGTTACTTTGTGATTTTCTGCTACAATTTTATGCGAGTCGGTGTCTCTAATTATAACATCTCTAGCTATTGCCACATCTTCCCCTATCTCTACTTTATCTGTGCAAATGATTTGAACAAATCCATTACAATATCCACTATTTAATACTAGTTTCGCGTTATTATAAACTCTCACATCTGAACCAGCACCTATTAAAAAATCTCCATTTACATCTACTCTTCCAGAACCTTCTATGCTAAATCTAGTTTCTATTCTAGATTTTGGATTCTCTTTAGCTCCAAGTCTAAGAATTCCACCAATTTCAACTTGCGCCGTTTTACTTATTGCAATCTTTGTATTTTTATAACATTCAAACTTTCCTTTATATTTTGAAGAATAAAATTTAGTTTGAAAAAAATTGTGTTTTTGATTATCCATATTCTTTCCTTATATAATCATATTTAGGTTTTAAAGGACTACCTATAACCCAAATTATTATTCAATATTATTATATCATAAATTTTTAAACAAAAAGTAAATTTTTTAAAATCAAAAATTATCCTTAATAGTGTATTTTTTCTTGATTTTTTTAAAAAAGCGTAGTATAATTACATTGTTTTCTTTATATACAAAAGATTAAAATTATGAAGTTCTTATAAAGGAAATAAGTTATGGAAGAAATTGATTTAAAAGATATTTTTCAACTACTTTGGAAAAGAAAATTAATTATAATATTAGCAACTTTTATATCTGCAGTAATAGCTCTTGTTTTTTTATCTGTAAAGTATAATCTATTTGATAATTTAAATACAGAGCAACTATATTTTGCTCAAACCAGCTTTATTGTTGGAACTTCTAATACTCAATATGCAGAGTTTAATAGTGAAAATGTTATTTCAAAAATTGAAACAAATACTAGAATTACAACAAGTGACTTATTATCACAAACTTATCTTAGCATTATGAAATCTCCAACAACTTTAAATAAAATAATAGAAGAACTAAATTTAAAAATTGATGAAAACCAATTATCAAATTTAATATCTTTTTCACCAGAAGAAAATAGTGCAATTATTAAAGTTATAGTTTCTTATACAGATGGAGAAACTGCCGTTAAAATTGCAGATTTGTTAATGTCTAAGTTTACTAAAAATATGGAAAAAATATATCCTATGGATAAAATATCTGTTTTAGATTCCGCATATTTAATATCAAAGGAAATCGCTTCTAGTAATTTTGAAAATTCAATAGAACTAATAGTCAGATACACATCTATAACAGTAATTGTAGTCTTTTTATTTTCTTGTATGATAGTTGTTTTATTTGTAACAATTTTTGATGATACAATAAAAAGTGAGTCTTATTTAGAAAAATATAATTTATTAGATAAAATAAATAAAGAAAAAAATAATAGCAATGTGTTTAAAACTTTAAGTATACGATTATCAAAATTAAAAACTTTATTAATCACAAGCGCAGATAGCTACACAGATACATCTTACGTTTCAAATAATTTAGCTATTTCATATGCTAACAATAAAGAAAAAGTATTACTTATTGATTTAACTTCTAATGAATCAGAACTTTCAAAAAAGCAAAATGGAAAGGGTTTAGTAGATTTTATTAATAGTAAAGCTCAAGATAAAGATATAACAAAATATATTTCTAAATCTACCAATAATAGCTTAGACTTATTATTACTAGGTTCTTCAAGCGAAGTAAATCTAATAGAAAGCCAAATACAAACTATAATCAATAAATTAGAAAATGATTATAATATTGTAATTATTAATTCTAAAAATATTTTTGATAATCCAAATTCTCTAATCTTTTCTAAGGTTCAAAAAAATACGTTGCTTATCTCATCTAAGATGAAAACAAAAATAAAAGATTTTGATAAAGCTAATAAAGTTATCGAAGAAGTCGATGCACAAGTAATTGGTAATATATTAATTGTTTAAAATATTATAAAATAAAAGCACTTCATCTTGAAGTGCTTTTATTATTATTACTACTGAGAAACTTGTTTTCTAGCAGCGCCATCAAATGGTTTTCCATTAAATTCCGTATTAGAGTAATTTTCAAATGGAAATAAAAATTCTTTTAGTTCTTTTTCTATTTTTTTAATATCTTCAGCATCCTCTGGATGTAAACGTATCAACTGGGTATTATTTATCGATTTGCTAGGATCAAAAATTTCTTTTTTTCTTTTATGTTCTCCTAATTTTAAAAATTTTTCAATCTTACTAATACTTTCTTCATAATTATAAATTAAATCTTCAAATCTTAGTCTTAATATTCTTTCATTTTCAGGCTGTTTTTTTCTTAGGTTTTTATAGTAAATAATAAATTTATCTACATCATCTATAGGATAAAATTTAATATCAGGCAATTTAGTATATTTTCCAGATAAGTATAAGTCTCTAGGATCTCTATCTATTACTATTGCATATGGGTCTTCAAAAAATTTCATACTATTCTCTGGAGTATTTCCAGAAAATGGTTGATCAAAGCAAATTGGCTTAGATAAATCAGCCCCCATCTCCCTAATTATATCTGAGGTATATTCTTTAACCGCAGTATAAAAGTTATCTGGCTCGATAGAAAAATATTTTTCTTTACATGGCCAAAGATAAACTCTTTTTTTAACTATTTTTTCAACAAATTTAGGCATAAAGATTTTTTTTGAAGCAAAAGCAAAGAAATCCTTAACAAAATATCCTGAGCAAACATCAACTGTATATAAACCTTTGAACTTGAACTGCGTAATTTTTTCAATAAATTCCTTTGAAATTTTATAAAATCTCTTTCCATTACAAGGTTTATTCACAAAAGGTAATTTATAAAAACGAGCTAATCTTAAAAATCTTTTTATTGCTTTATCACAAGACTCTCCTCTTGCATATTGTTTCATTAAATGATATTCTAAATCTTCTAATCCATCAATTGCATAGGCTATCCAAAATTCAAAGTTATCATACACTTGCATATCATCATATTCTCTTAATAAATCTGTTATTACAGATGAGCCTGTAGCTCCATATCCACATGATCCTATAATCATTTTAACCTCTCAATAATATCTTTTCATAAATTTCATTAGTAATTTATGTTTTATTATTTTCTCTTCATTTCTCTTAGTAAATAAATTATTTTTCTTCTATTTAGAAAAGCACATATTAGTGCAATTAGCATTAAACAATATCTAATAATTAAACTATCATATATTAAAGAAAGTAATAAAGAAATAACAATTATTATTCCTATTATAGTCCATATAACTTTAAAGTTAAATACTTCTTTTTCTTTACAATATTTTCTTACAATAATAGAATGAACTATTGCTTGTAGTGCAAAACAAACTAAAGTTGTATATCCTGCACTTAAAAATCCATAAATTGGAATAAATATCCAGTTTAGAATAAAGTTTAATCCTGCAATACAAATAGTTGAAATTGTAATTATATTATTTTTTTCATAATACATTTCAAAATCTATAAAAATTTGAGAAACAAAACGTAAACACATTCCAATAGCAACTGACGGAATAATACCTGATGCCTTTAAATATTCTTTTCCGCTTAAAATCCATATAACTTCTGGAGCCATTAGTATTAAAAATAAACTAATCAAAAATGGTAAAATTAATATAGAAGAAACCGTTTTTTTCAAGTCTTCTTTTTTATTTTCTTTTAGTTTTTGAAATATCCATGGCATTAAGCTTTGGTTTAGAGCTACAGTAAAAATATTTATTGTACTAGCGGCTCTATAAGCTACGCTATAATAAGCTGCATGGGAAGCATCAATAAATCTATCTATCATTACTCTGTCAATTTGATTTAAGAAAGTTATTGACATATAGTATGGTATTAATACTACATTAAAAGCTATTGTTTCTTTCCATATTTCTTTTGAAAAAAAGGTTTTACCTTTTTTAAAAGTTAATATTAAAATAGGTATACCTACAATAACTGAAGGAATAAGTCCTCCTAGTATAACAATTAGTACCCTGTTTTCTCCCTTAAAAATTAGAGCACTTATGCTTTGTAATATTAAAACGCCAACAGAAGTTAATAACGTTACTATTACTAACTTTTTATATTTTTGATTATATCTTTCACTTGTTGCCCAAAAATCACGTGGACAACCAGATATTATTCCAATAAGCATAGGTATTTGATAATTAAGAGGAAGTGCTAAAATTAGCTTCCAAACTCCTGGTAATACTAAAAACAAAGCAAATAATAAAATAGTAATGCTAATACATAGTGAAGATATAGCAGAATCGTATTTGTCTTTCTCCTTCTCATGTTTTTTCATTCCTACAAAATATCCACCTGATGCTAATGAAAGTGTACAAATATTGTATATAATTTCAAACCAAGAATTATATACACTATATGTTCCATATTCAGCAACAGTCAAAATTCTAGTAAGAATAGGAACACCTATTACTACTATTATTTTTTGAACAAAGTTAGAAAAAGTATACCAAAGTGAAACTTTGGTAATTTGACTTAAATTTTTATATTTATCTTTAATTTTTTTTGCTAAATTCATTATTAAAATCCTTTTATGTTAAATATTGAACAATATGGTACAGTTGCCCCTTTCTTTAAATAACCTACCATAAACCAAATAGAAGCAAAATAAGCTAGTACAAATAAAAAAGAAACAAGTTTACTACTTTTACGTTCAAATGCTTTTAAAGTCATTGGGAAATATATTGCTGGTAAATATTGAAAAAACACTAAAATTCTAGCAGCTATATATATATCCTTTGTTACTATAGAAAGACATGAAGCTATGGTAACTGACATCAATAAAAAGTTATATTCCCAATATTTTTTTAAGTTTTTATATAAATAAATAGTATATAATAACACCAAAACAAGTATTATAGTAGACGAAATAGCAAAATCTCCATTAACCAATACTGTTCCTATAAATTTATTATAATACTTTGTAAAAGAAGCAAAGAATAATAATATTTTTCTTAATGTGCTAGAAAAAATAACAGTTGCTACAGTAATTATTATTGAAGATAGTGGCTTAATTTTTACTCTAGTATAAATAAAGTAAAAAGGAATCATAATGAATGCGCTCATGTGAAATAAGCTTGCTAATAGCATTAGAAAAAGATATGTTTTAAACTTCTTTTGCTTTATATATTTTATAGAATAAATCCAAATAGCTATAGCAATAGCTTGTCTCATTCCATTCATTGAAAATGAAAATAATCCTGTACCAACTAATAAAAGAATACTAATTGCAGGATTGTCTGACTGCTCCATTATTGCCTTTGCTAAAAATATAAAAAATAGAAATGCACAAAAAGTTGTAACCCAGACAAAATTATCGGAAAATCTAGCAACAATTAAATTTAAAACTACATATCCAATTTCAAATTGATTTTTTACTATAATACCTTGTCTAAATTTTTGAAACGCTGGATAATATGTATAAAAATAATCAGTGCCTATTCCATATCGCAGTGCTGAAACTAAAAATAGTGGAATAAATGGTAATAAATATAAATATTTATATTTTTTTGCATCATAAATTCCATCTTCTTCTACAAATACTCTTTTTCTTTTGTATTGTATAAAATACATAATTAATGAACTTAATATAGTAATAATTAGGTAGAATAACATTTTTTCACCTCTTAGTAAAAATATTTTTTATTTTTAAATAAATGTTGTAAATCATTCTAAAAATAAAAATATTAAAGCTTTTATTAAATCTAAGGAATGATATAAAAAGATTCTTACTTGTATAATCATAGATTTCCTTAAAGGCTGTTAAATCTTCATTAAATTTTAATATATTTTTCTTACATTCACCATATGAATCAAATAATAAATATGTTCTATATACTGCCCCTATACTCATTGTAATTCTGTCTAAAATAATCTTTTTTTTGTCTTCATCAATATTATTTTTTTGAAATTCTTCAAATAGAGTACATAATTTTAAAGCAACTTTCTTTTGCATATCTATATTACGAATCATATTTTTTTTACTTACACTATTTTGATTAGTAGAAACACATCTATACATATAAACTTCATCGTTAAAATAGGTATATGTTTTTGATAAATAAATTGCCCATATTAAAAATTCAACATCTACATAAAAACATTTTTCTGTAATTTTTAAATTAGATTCTTTTAGTAAGTTTGTTTTTATGCTTAAAGTACTTAGTCCAAATAATGAGCTATCGTATTTTTGGTTAAATTCAAGCTCTGTATTTGTTTGTAATTCATCAAATATTTTATGATTATGTTTAAATTTATTTCTTGAATTATCTACCCAACAATAATTAGTTATTACAAGATCCAAATCGCATTTTTTTAGTTTTTCAATGTAACTATAAAAGTTATCACAGTCTACATAATCATCTCCATCTAGTACTCTAAAATACTTTCCAGTGGCTAGTTCTATTCCTTTATTTATAGTAGATCCATGACCTCCATTTTCCTTTTTTATATAGTGTATTGAATCTGGATACATTTCTTGATATTTCATAGATATATTTCCAGTGTTATCTTTAGAACCATCATCTATTATTAAAACTTCAATATCGTTGATATATCTAGTATCGCATAGCGATTGTAGTGTTTCTTCAATATAGTTTTCAACATTATAAGCAGCTATTGAAACAGTTAAAGTTTTCATTATATATTTTCCTTTCCTATTGTATATGCTAAATTTTTTGCTTGCATATAGCAGTCTTCCATTGAACTATAAGTCCATGACCCATATCTTCCGATTGTGTAAACATTGTTTTGACTTAGTTTTTCAATTACTTTACTAACATCTTCATTTGATTTATTTGATATATGAACATAAGCTGGATCCATTAAAATGCTTTCTTTCGCTACAACTTTATGATTTTCTATTATTCCGCACTTTTTTAAATTTTCCAAAGTTTTTTGATATTGCTCATCAATGTTAATAGGTTCATCTTTATTAAAACCAATTTCAACATAAATGCTCAATTTTTCTTTTTTTAGAATATTGTTATAAAATCCAACTCGATAAAAGTTATATTCTTTTTCTGGAAAGTATATCCAATGAATAGTTTTATCTATTGCTGGTAAATCAAATCCAATATTAAAAACAAGCACTCTATTCCAAGAAAGTTCTAATTCTTCCCCATTACATAATTTATTAAATATATTAAATGGAATAGAATTTATTAAATATTCAAATTTATATGTTTCATTTTTTGTTTTTACAATTTTATTAGTAACATCTATGTCTATTACCTCTTCATTTAAATGAACATTGCTTTTTTCAAGTTTTGACATTAAATATGATATTACAGTTTGTGCTCCATTAATAGGGTAAATAAAAGTATCATTATATGAACTATTACTTTTATTTTTCATATTTTTAATAATATCTTCAATATTAGCATATGGGAAAAATCTTCCCATAGCATCTTTATCTAAATAGTCTAAATCACATGCATATAATTTTTCATTATAAGGAATTAAAAATCGTTCGCAAATTCCTTTTCCAAATTTACCAAATAACATGTCTTTAAAAGATGAATAATCTTCTTTTTCATTTTTAAAGAAAAGATAATATAAGCAATCTATAAAATCTTCTTTTTCTAATTGATGAATATTTTTTTGAAATGGATAATCTATATAATTATTTTTGAAATATATTTTAGTTGTTTTAATTTGTTCAACACATTTTTCATTATTTAAAGTTGGTTTAAAAAAGTTTTTAGAATCTTCATTTTTAAAATGAAAAAAATGTCCTGCATAATCCCAAACGTATTCGTCAATTTTGTGAGTTCTACAAAGTCCTCCTGGCTCATTTTCTTTTTCTAATATAATATAATCTTTTGAATCCAAATAATTAGCAAAGCTTAGTCCAGAAATACCTGCTCCAAGAATTAAATACTTTACTTTTGTCATTTATATGCTCCCCTCTATTCTAAAGCTTTCATAAAATTAAAATAGTAATCATCTAATGAACCAAACTTAAAATTTTCTTTTTTAGTTTTTTGTTTTAGTTCTTCTAATTCTTTTTTATTATTTAGTAAGTTTTCTAATGTTTCCTTTAGTTCATTAACTATATTATCAACGTCCAACATTATTGTTGATTTAGTAACAAGTTCTGGTGTTCCGCCAGTGTTTGTTGTAATTAATGCTGCTTTACTTACTATACTTTCAACAATAGCCAAACTGCATGGTTCGTTCCATATTGATGGCAAAATACATAAATCCGCCATTTTATAATATTTATACATTTCATTATGATTAATTAATCCTGTAAATATTATATTTCCCTTAATGTTTTTAGCTAAATCTTGTAACTTCTCCTCTAATTCATCTTTAACATCTGTTCCATAAAAAGGCTTTCCTAATATTAGTAAATTATATTCATGAGTATCTAATATAGATAAAGCTTTTAGTAATTCAAGTATTCCCTTTTCTTCAGATATTCTTCCAGCAAATAGTAAAATTGGATATTGTGAATTTATATTTAACTTTTTAATCAAATCGTTCTTTTCTTTAATTGATAAATCTTTATTAAAAACTTTTTCATCCACCCTGTTATGTACTGTTTCAAATTCAACTTTAGTAGAATTTATATATTCTTTGTATTTATTAGTAATAAAATCTGATACTGCTATAATTTTTCTTGCTTTATTTAAATATTTTTTATTTCCCAAAGTTATAGCTAATTCATTATGTGCATGATAAATAATTTTATTATCATATTTTTTGAAATTATCTTTATATTTCAAAGATTCAAACATAACAACATTGTTTTCTAGTATTATTCTGTCATAATCTTTTTTATTTATTTCTTTTCCAACTTTTCTATAAAATTCCATACGTTGAAAAAAATATCTATATGATATTAAATGCTTTTTTCTAAAAATTTTTTTAGCACAAAAATACAATATTTTATCAAGAAGTTTTGATAATTTTGAAGGCTTTATATACTCTATTTTTGCATTTTTAAAAGAACTATGTTCTTCATCCTCAATAGAATAAACTGTTATAAAGCACTTTCCATATTCTTCATTTTTCTTTACTAGGTTATATATTATGTTTTCTACTGCTCCTCCCTTAGTTGGTGGAACTGGTAAATATCCACTTGTAATTACAGCTATATTTAGCATTTTTTCACTCCATTTTTATGTTCTTTTATGTAGTCTGTATAAAATTTATCTTCATTTTTTAAGTATATTTTTATAATATTTGATACATATAAAAATTTCCTTTTTTGCTTAAATACTTGACATACAGCAATTGTAACTATTATAGCATAATTCTTTTACGGGTTCAAGTTTTTTGAGACATTTTTTACTTTACTTTTAGTAATCTATTCTATTTTATTTTTCAATTTCATATATTCTAATAAAAATTATTTTTTAGGAGATTATTAATTGAAACGTTTTAAAATTTTTATTTTTAATACTTCTATTCTTATAATAACTTCTCTTGTTTTTAGAGCAATAGATATTTATTTTACTGCATACATTGCATCAAAAATTGGAAGTGAAAATGTTGGAATATATCAATTAATAATGAGTGTTTATCTTTTTGGAATTACTCTTTCTACTTCTGGAATTAATCTTGCTGTTACTAGAGTTATTTCAGAAGAACTGGCTTTAGATAATCCAAAAGGCATTTTAAAAATTATGAAAAGGTGTATTTACATTACTTTAATTACAAGTATTACATCAAGTTTAATTTTATATTTTAATACAGATTTTATTATTTTTAAATGTTTACACAGTAAAGTAAGTAGGTATGTTATTTACTTAGTTTGTTTGGCTTTACCATTAATTTCTATGAGTTCTGCAATATCTGGCTATTTTGCTGGTGTGCGTAGAGTTTATAAAAATGCAATTGGGCAATTTATAGAACATGTTGCAAAAGTTATTGTTACTGCTCTTATTTTAATGCACTATCTTCCAAATGGATTAGAATATTCATGCTTTGCATTAATTTTAGGTGATGTTATTTCCGAAATAATTTCTTTTATTTATATTTACGTAATTTTTGTTTTAGATAAAAAAAGGTATAATCGCTTTCCAGAAACTGTTCTTAAGAAAGATTACACTTATAAAGTTATAAGAATATCTATGCCAATAGCAATTACTTCTTATATTCGTTCTGGTCTTAGTACTTTTAAACAATTAATTATACCTTCAAGTTTAGAAAAAAGTGGAATAAACTGTTCTGAGTCTCTTGCAAAATATGGAATTATAAATGGAATGGCTCTTCCCATTATAATGTTCCCAGACATTTTAGTGAAATCCTTTGCAAGCCTTTTAATACCAGAGTTTTCAAGATACAATGCAAAAAAAGATTATAAAAGAATACAACAGGTTACTAAAATTCTACTACTTTCAATTTTAGGAATATCATTGCTCCTTACTTGCTCATTATTTATATTTTCTAATTTACTTGGAAAATTTATTTACAAAGATATACATATTGGATTTTACATAAAAATACTATCTCCACTTGCAACTTTTATTTATGTTGACACAGTAGTAGATAGTGTTTTACGAGGACTAGATGCTCAAGTTGGAGTAATGATTATAAATATATTAGATTTAGTAATAAGCACTAGTTTCATATATTTTTTAGTTCCAAAACTTGGATTAATAGGCTATATAATCTCAATATATATAAGTGAAGTTCTAAACTTTACTATTAGTATTATTCAACTAATAAAAATTGTTTATTTTAAAAAAAAGTTATAATAGCTTAAGTTTATAGCTATTATAACTTTTTATTTTTACTTTCCTACAATAAATACATAATTTGTTGTTGCAGATCCTCCAATGTTAAGCATTAAAGCATTTTTAGCGTTTTTTATTTGATAATCTCCTGCTTCATTTGCAACTTGTTTATATAAATCAAGCATCATTCTAACGCCAGATGCACCAACAGGATGCCCACATCCAATTAGTCCTCCACTAGGATTAATTGGCTTATTTCCAGTAAAATCTATTGTTCCATTTTCAATTGCTTCATATTCTTTTCCAGGCTCTGTTATTCCAAATGCGGAAATTGCCATATATTCGCTTGAAGTAAAGCAATCGTGAGTTTCAAATACATCTATATCTTTCAAACTTAAATTTGCTCTTTTATATGCATCGCATACGGCTTCTCTTGTCCATGGAAGAATATATTGACTATTTTTACTTTCTAACATTTTCTTACTAAATTCATAAGGCGCTACTCTGTGACCATATCCTTTTATAATTGGTTTGTTTTCTAAATTGTTTTCTTTAGCATATTTTTCACTTGCAAGAACAACCACTGCCGCACCATCTGTAACTTGTGAGCAGTCTGAAATTCCAAGCATATTACCTATTTTTTCATTTGTTGGATTTCCTCTAAAATTTGCTTGCTTTTCGTTCATAAACCATTTTCTTGTTTGTGCATTAGGGTTTCTTTTAGCATTTGCATAATTTATACAAGAAATTTTTGCTAAGTTCTTTTTAAATCTTTCCTCATCTAAATTATATTTTTTAACATATTCATCAGCTAATTTTCCAAATAGTTTGGGAAATGGAAATTCCACACCTTTTGCTTCTTTTTCATAAATTGCTGCTCTTCCTAAATAGTCTCCACATATTTTGGCATTAACTGTTTTCATAAGTTCAAATCCTACTACAAGTACTAAATCATAATCTCCTAATCTAATTTTTGACATAGCACTATCAATAGCAACAGATCCAGAAGCACATGCTGCCTCATATCTTGCAGAAGGCACTCCATAGAATGCTTCATTTACTTCTGTTAGTAATGGACCTAAATGCCCTTGGTTTATATAGTATTCTGCTGCAAAATTTCCTATGCAAACTGCAATTTTATTTTCTTTATTCAATTTTTTTATTTTTTCATAAGATAAATTTGTATTTTTAAGAGCACTATTTATAACTTCTTTTAATAAAGCTATTACATTTTTTCCTTCTTTAAACCAGTTTCTTTCAAAATCTGTTTGAGCTCCACCTAAAATATATACTTTCTCCATATTTTACCTCTTGGCTTTCAAAAATTTTTCATATTGATAATTGCTTTTTAAGTTTTGAATGTTTATATTATTCATTAATTTATCATAACCGTATTTTGATGTTAGTTCTTTAAATTTTTCTTTTCCTATGAATTCTAATAAAGCAATTGGTGGAATCCAATTAAATCCTTCTGCCATAGCTATATCACAATCTGTTATGTTTTCTGCAATTTCCTTAGAAATTGTTAAAGAATAAACTATGTAATCTACTAAAAATCTTATGCAAATTTCTGATTCAATAGAATTATCTAATAAAATAGTTTCTAGTCCTTTTTCATATTCCCCTATTTTAAAATCTTCTATAACTTTATCTATAAAATCTATTTTATAATTTTTCTTTTTTCTATATTCTTCTGTTTTTATATCATACACTTCATCGCTGTTTCTATATAATCCTTCTCCAGATTTTGTTCCATATCTACCATCTTCAATTAAGTCTAAAACATAATTTGGCAATTTAAATTTTTCGTGTGCATAATCATTTGTATGTTCATAAACATTGTCTACAATTGCTTTATGAACGTCTAGTCCAACAAAATCTGCGGTTTCCATTGGAGCCATATTTCTTCCTGTAAATTTTCCTAAAATAGTATCTATATAATCGATACCTCCATTATCCTTATAATCTTCTGCATATTGCATTGCTTGATTAATAAACATGAAACCAATTCTATTTGCTAAGAATGCTGGTTCATCTTTTACAACTATTACTTTTCTATTAAGTATTTTGGATAAATAATTTTTTATAAATTTTGCTATATCTTTATTTGTAAATTTTGATGGAATTACTTCGCATAGTGGCAAACTATATGGTGGGTTAAAAAAATGTATTCCTAAAAAAGACTTTTTATGAGCTTCACTATAACAACTTGCCAAACCGTTAATTGAAATTCCTGATGTTACAGATGAAGAAATAGCATCTGCTTTCATATATTTATTAATTAATTTATGTATTCTTTCCTTTTCACTATAATCTTCAACAATTGTTTCAATTATATAATCTGAATTTTTTAAACATTCTTCCAAATTGTCATATGTATATGGTTTCATGTTGTCGCAGACTTTTAAAGCTTTAACAGAATTTCCAGCTTTTTCAATAGCAATTTTAGATTTTTCTAAACTCCTTGAAATCATATTAACTTTAACATCTCCAAATGATGCAAATATTCCAGAAACTCCAACTCCTAAAGCTCCATTTGCTCCAACTACAGTAATTTCTTTTATTTTCATATTTTCTCCTTTTAATATAACTATTGTTCCATTATTTCATTTATATTTAAGAGTATATTAGAAATTTTTTTTATTTGTTTTATTTTTTCAATTTTTTTTAATATTTTCATTTTTTCAATTATCTTTGTAATTTTGCTTCTTATTTTTTCAATTATAAAGCACACTATAAATACTAATAAAACAACCCCTATAAAACGTGGAATTGAAATAAGAGTATTTGCATACGAACAATCTCCAATTAAAAATTTCACATAATGTTTCCATGTTAATAAATGATCATGCATTAAATATATACCTAATACAGTTGGTGATATTAAAAATATAGTTTTATTGGCTAATTTGCTTTTTATTTTGATTTTTCTAAAATATAAAAATATTGCTACTGTTGATATCATATTAAAAAAGCTATTAAGTTGTAATAATATATTAAGATCCTTATTTAAGAATTTTAATGATAAAACTCTTAAAAAAAGAGTAATTATTGTCATTAAACTTACGATAATTAGATACCAATTTTTATTAATTTCTTTGTTATAATATAATCTAATATAGGCTCCTATCATATATAAATAGATAAAAAATAAAAGATTGCAACCATTATTGGGTTCTATAAATAAATTCCCTGGGAAAAATGTTTTAGCTATAGAAACCATAAAGAAATATAATAGTAATGCAATTAGAAATTGTTTTTTATTTAGTTGTTTTATTAGCTTATTTATATATGGAGAAAAAATGTATAGAGCTAAATAGACCGTTATAAACCAATAAGCTCCTGAAGAAAATGGTAAACAATTTTTTATAATAACAGTAATTTTTATTTTTTCTTCAAAAAAGATTATTGCTATTAGTAAAGAAATAAGTGAATAGAACAAAGTTGTGCCCCATATTTTAAATACTTTTTTTATTTTGAATTTTGATTTAACCATAAAATATCCTGTTATTATTACAAAGACATTTACAGAAAACCTTGTTAATATTCTAATAGTTTCTAGCAAATACCAATTGGCTGAAAACTCAGTTGTTTTCTGAACCAAGTCTGTATTTAAAATGCAGTGAGATGATATTATAAGCAACATACAAATAATTCTAAGTAGTTCTATATTCATCTCTCTTTTAGTGTTAGTATTTTTTTCTTCACTTAAATTATATACGTGTGTGTGTGTGTGTGTGTGTGTTACTCTCTCAAGTGTTTCCTCGTTTTCCATTTTTTTATCCTTTCATTAAATTGTAAAGCATAATAAGTATAACACATTTATTTTGATTTTTCTACACAAAATTAATTTTTACTCTATTTTCTAACCTTTATTAGTGACCATATTACTTTTTATATGCAACAGAGTACTAAAAAAACCTATAAAACTTTAAAGTGAATCCTTTTGGTTAAACTTTTAGTCTAACAATTTTGATTTGCTTTAAAACTTTATAGGTTTTTTATATTATTTATTTTTCATTAAAAAAATATAATTATTTTTTAAATTTCAATTCTATATTCTTGACTTACTGTTAATTTTTGACTAGAGCTTAAATCAGCTTTTTTCAAGATTTCATTTCGACTTGAGATATAGGAGCATAAAATAAGTATAAAAACTATAGTAACCCACATTACTAAAGATAGTTCTTTTCCTATTTTTTCTATAAAATTATTGAAATGATTTTCAGCAATATTTAACAATTCCATATTTTTTGCTCCTTTATTTTTAATTTCTATTTTTAAGTTAGCACAAATATACAGCTTATTTTTAAAAATAGCAATTACAGTTATATTACCTTTTTAAAGCGGTTTCTAGGGAATACTAGCTTTTGCTTTTATTAAGTTTTCATTACATTCCTTTTTTTTCATAATTTTACAAATTTTAATATGAAATTATTTTAAA
The DNA here is from genome assembly GCA_947601495.1 of uncultured Clostridia bacterium. Classification (GTDB taxonomy): domain Bacteria; phylum Bacillota; class Clostridia; order TANB77; family CAG-508; genus Scatovivens. The sequence goes on from CANQGE010000002.1 coordinate 215,235, forward strand.
TTTTATCTGTTTTCCTTTAAATTTAATCATTTTCTAATTAATTTTTACTGCACAAAATTATATGTTTCATCTGCACTTTCTAATCCAGTTAAATTATAATATGTTTCTGGAACTTCACCAACAATAATTGCTTCTGTGAGCAAAACATCTGAATTAACATCTTTTCCAAATGTAGCAAAAGGTGTTAAAATTCCAACTTTTGTATTTATATCTAAATATATTTTATGTAGTGTTTGATTAATTCCAACAGATTCAAACTCTGTTTTTACAGTTGCTTCAATATTTCCAGCACTTTCAAGTTCTATTTCAAATTGTGGTTTAAAATTTTTTAATATGCTTATTCCACTTATAGAGCCCATATTTAAATACACCTTTATTCTAGGGATTTTATCAAATTCTTCTTGAATATTAGCAACAATTTTACCAACCACTTCATTCATTTTTGTACTATTTGTTTCTATAAAACTAATTTTTCCATTAACATCTTTTTCAATTTTTATTAAGCTATCATATGTGTATTCTTTCATTACTTCACTTACTTTATCATTTACAATTTTGTTCCCTTTGGAACTTGCCGTAGTTTCACAAGTTGTTTTCAAAACTGGATATGCACTTCTTATGAAAACTGTTATTGCTAAAATTATAGTAAAAAGCAATATTAATAATAGAATTTTAAAACTGCTTATTTCTCGTAATCTACTAAAATTGGGCAATCTTATTTTTTTTCTTGAATATAATTTATCTTTCATTATCCTCCCTTTTATTTAAAAAAGACGGATTTTTCCGTCTTTATTTCATAATATATAGTCTATCTCCAACATTTATTTTTTCTGGATTTTCAATACTATTTACACTTATAATATCATTCATACAAACTCTAAAATTTTTAGCTATTTTCCAAATTGTATCTCCTGGTCTTACAAAATATATGCACATTTTATATTCATTTTCCTCTTCTAATTCATCATTAGTTACATTTTCTATGATAGTTATTTTCTTTAAATTGTTATTGTTTTTCTTATAAAAAACATCTATATCGCAATTTACATTTTCATTGCTAACAGAAAATTGATTTTGATTAATTTTAAATTCTAAATCATCTTCTATTTCATTTTTTATCATAAATGGAATACTTACTTTTTTAACATTTAATCCATTTCTGTTATCTGCCTCATAATATATGTTCAAATTTAGCTCACATTCATGATTATAAAAGTTGCCAGACTTTGTTGTGTTTACTACTCTTGGATAACTTTCAACATCAAGAACGTTCAAAATATCTTCCACCTGAAAACTTTCATTTACATTAATTTTTTCCATTATTTCATCTGTGCTAGTTTCTACATCAATATCTTTTTTAGTAAAATTAACATTAGATTTTAATCCATACATATCTTGCACAATTTCAATTTCTTTATTTTCATAAGATATACAATTTACTTCAAATTCTATTTGACAATTTATTGAATGCATTTCTTTTGAATTTACTTTAAATAGCATATTTCTAATGCTGTAATCTACACTGCATATATTTTTATCTGTTATTTTGTCCATATCTATAAAACTCATAATTGGAATTTTAGAATCTGCTATTCCAATTCTGCCATCTTCAGCTAAAAAAATTATTTTCACATTAGCATCTGCTTTTGCTAAAACTTTGTTAAAGCTAATTTTGTTTTCTATATTGCTCACTTTAATACTAGTTTTTAGAATTTCAGAAACCTCAAAACTATTATCTACAGCCACATCTTCTTTAATTGAAGTTTTCACTTTGTTTGAATTAACTATAGATTTTATATTTATAGTTTCTTTTAATTTTTCAACATTTTCTAAATTTTCATAATCACTATTAATTTCTATTTCACTTTTTTCATAAATTTCACTTTTAATTTTTACTACTGCTTTTATTGAAATTTTTCTTTCATTTAAAACTTTTGCTTCGATATTTTCCAATGTTAAATTTTCTTTTACTAGAGAGCTTTCCAAAATTTCACTATTTTCTATACTTTCAGAAAAACTTAATGTTGTTTGAATACTTCTGTTTTCTCCATTATCTGCCAAATATACAATATATGTATCTATATTTCCATCTATTCTAATTCTTCCAGAATTTACCTCTTCTTTATAAATAAATGGCATTCCGTTTGCATTAACAATATTCACTATATCTGGCTTTATATCTGGAACAATTATATCTCCTAATACTTCTACATTTTTTGTATTACTTGCAATTTTTTTATTTATAGTGACAATATTTTTCTCCATAAAAAAATCCTCCTTAACTGATATCTATTAATACCACTATATGAGGATTATAAAAAAAAATTCCTAAAAATTAGGAATTTTCTATTAATGTAGCTTCTTGAGCTTTAGGCTTTTTTACTTCTAGTTGTGGTTGTACTAATGGTTCGTATGTTTCGCCATTATACATACTAACTTCTACAGACCTTGTAAATAAATCTGTGTAATTATAAGAACCAACTCTATTTGCCTCATCAAATTTAACTCTAAAATAGCTATTATAAACATTTTCAATTGTTGCCAATTTTTCTTGAGGCTTGCTTCTTTTTCCTGGTGATTCTTTTATTATAATTTTTTGTCCTATGTTTTCCTCAATATTTTTTCTTAAGTCTGCAATTTCAGATCTGTAAATTCCCATTTCCAATCACCTACTTCTTTCGATTTGATGAATTTTTTATATCACGGATGAACTAAAAAGTCAAAAAAACCGACCTGGTGTTCATTCCTTGAACATGGCTTTTCTCTAGGAATTTGCAATTTTCTTGTGCTTCTTTATCATTTTTATTACATATTTATTTCATTTTTGTAACATCATTTTTTCTTTATTTTTATACACTTTTCAAATTGTCTTTATTATGACTATATTTTAATTTTGTTGCCATTCCTCCTCTTATGTGTCGCTCTGCTTTATTTTTATCTAACACTTTTCTAACTTCCATTGCTAATGGATAATTAATTTTAAGTAAACGTTGACTTACATCTTTATGTATACTACTTTTGCTAATTCCAAATTTTTTAGCAGCACCTCTTACTGTATCTTCTGTTTCTACTATGTATTGTGCAACAGCTATTGCACGTTCTTCTATTGATAAACCTCTCATAATAAAGTAAACCTCCAAACGAATAACTTTGTTTAAGTTTATTCATTTAGAGGTCGTACTAGAACTTAATATTCTTCTAATTTTATATATAGTTTTTCTTCTTCACTATATGTTTTCTCTACTTCTAATTGTGTAATTTGATTATCATCATTAAATGCCATTTTATTTAATGCGTCTAAAACAATTTTTACTACATTATCTATGTCTGGCTTTTTTGTAGGGCTTAAAATTCCTTCTTCAATTAATTTTCTGTTTTTCTTAGTTGTATTTTGTGGTATTTTTAAATATATTATAATTTTTACTTTAACTCTATTTTCAAAAGGAACATATCTTGGATATTTTACTTTAAAGTATTGTTTAATAAGATTTTCATAATTTTTAGTATTGCTATCTGTGTATATATTTCCTGTATAAGTATTTAATCTTGGTCTTGCTTTTCCTTTTATCTCTCCTATAACTTCAAATTCATATATCATTTATATTTCTCTTTTCCTTACATTTTATCCTTTAATTGTTAGTTTAATTTTATTATTGCTTGCTTCTAATTTTGCATATCCACCTATTGGGAAAGTTATTATCGGTGTTGAATGTCCAAAATCTACTCCTGCAATAACAGGAATATCTTTTAATTCTGGCTTATTTTTTATTAATTTAAACCATTTTTCTTTATTCATTTCAGTTGCTTTTTGACTTCTTCCTAAAACTATTCCTTTTACTGTTTTGAATTCTGGCATATGCATTAAACTTTGAAGATTTCTATCAAATTCCATTAAATAAATTTTTCCTGCCATATCATCATCTTCTAAAAATAGCACTTTATTTGAAATGTCTGGCATATATGGAGTTCCTTGCAATAAATTTAAAGTGCAAAGATTTCCTCCAACTATATTTCCTTCTGCTTTTCCTTCATTTATAATAAACATACCTTCATTATCTATAAATTCTCTATTTTCTTGGTCAATAAACCATGCATCATCACTCCATTTTTCTGATGATAATACTTCAAATTCTTCATCTTGGAAAAACATCTTTTTAAAATATTCTAAAGAATATTCGAATCCTTTTAACATTCCAAAACTAGAATAATGAGGTCCAGAATATGTTACCAATCCTGTTTTTGCATGAATTGCATTTGATAAAGCTGTTATATCTGAAAATCCACAAAATATTTTTGGATTTTCTTTTATATTTTCATAATCTATATAATTTAATAATTGATTTGAATTAAATCCACCAATTACAGTTAAAATTGCCTTCACATTTTTATCTCTAAATGCATCGTTTAAATCTTGAGCTCTATGTTCAACAGATGTGCTTAAATAATCGCTATCTGCTTCCATAACATATTTTCCAAAAGTTACTTTTAGTCCCAAAGCTTCTAATCTTTCAGTTGCTATTTTTTTGCAATCTTCTCCTAGCATTATCATACTTCTAGATGGAGCTATAATTCTTACTTCATCTCCTGATTTTAATTTTGCTGGTATCATTGTAATTCCCCCTTAGTCTAAATTTACGTTATTATATCATTATCATATAAAAAAAGCAAAAAATCTAAAATCTTTAGTTTCAGTATTTTTATTTAAGAAATTTAATAATCTATTATAATGTTTATATATAATTTTAATCGTGACTTGGCGAAAGCAATCTTCTTTTTTTAAAATAAAGAAAAAGGAAGATTGCTCCAATCGCCCTCCGCTTACGCTTCGGTTGGTCGCTTACGCGTCACTTATAAAATTATATATAAACATTATAATAGATTAATTAATAACATAAAAAATACTTGAGCTTAAGATTTTAGATTTTTGCAAGTTTACAACATAAACTACTTATAATTAAAAGAATAATATAAACTAAAACAATTCCTGCTCCTGTTGGCATATTTAAGAAGAATGATGTAAAAATTCCTATTATAAAGCAAATTACTGATGTTAAAACAGACATTGTAACTAATCCTTTAAAACTAGTTGTAAATTTTTTTGCAATAATTGCTGGGAAAACGATTAAACTTGAAATAAGCATTGTTCCCATCATTCTCATTCCAACTACAACAACCAAAGCAGTAATTAAAGCAATTAAGAATTGATAAAAACTCACATTTATTCCTGTTGCTTTTGCATATTTTTCATCAAAAGTTACTAAAAATAATCTATTATAAAAAACAATATATATTATTATTGAAAGTATTGTTATAGCAATACTTAATAGTACATCGCTTTGAGTCATAGCTAAAATACTTCCAAACATATAGTTGTAGCTATCTGTGCTAAATCCACTGGTAGCTGTTGTTATGATTACACCTATTGCTAGTGCTCCAGTTGCAACTAAAGCAATTATTATGTCTGCTGATTCGCCCTTTTTTTGACTTATTATCATTATTATTATTGCTGCAATTATTACTATTGGTATAGATATAGAAATTGGTGGCAAATTAAGTGCAATTGCAAGTGAAATTGCTGCAAAACCAACTTCTCCAAGTCCATGTCCTATCATAGAATAATTTTTAAGTGTTAAAATAACTCCTATTAAAGCTGCTGAAAAAGATATTGCTATTCCGCAAATTACAGCTCTTTGCATAAATGTATATGATAATATGTTTAATATTTCACTCATTTTAAAATCCTTTCCAGCCTTCTAAATTTCCATCATATTTTATAGTTTTAGCTAAATAAATTATTCTTGGTTTTGTTTCATTTATTTCATCAATATCGTGTGTTGCAAGTATTATTGTCATGTTATTTTCTTTATTTAAATTTTCTAAAATTTTATATAATTCTTTAGTAATATTATAGTCTAACCCTGTTGTTGGTTCATCTAAAATTAAAAGTTTAGGATTTCTAATTAAAGCTCTTCCTATTAATACTCTTTGTTTTTGTCCTCCTGATAAATCTCCTATTCTTCTATTTTGAATATCTTCAATTTTTAATTTTTTTATTACTTCTTCATAATCTTTTTTATCTTGTTTTGTATAAAAAGGAAGCTTTTTATGTTTTTGAACTCCAGACATTATTATTTCCTTTGAAGTTGCTGGAAAATCTAGGTCTTTTAAATTAGTTTGTGATAAATAAGCAACTTCATCTAAAGAAATGTTTAAATTTATTTTTCCTTCATCTTGTTTTAATAGTCCAACTATTGTTTTTACCAAAGTGCTTTTACCAGAGCCATTTTCTCCAACTAAGCAAACATATTCTCCCTCATTTATTTTAAAATTAATATTTTCAAGTGCAGTGTGATTTGAATATGAAACTTTTAAGTTCTCTACTTCTAATACTGTCATTTTCCTCTCCTAAATTTATATTTTTCTATATTTTATATTTATAAACTTTTTAAGTTTTTTAATTTGAGCCTTCCGAATAATTTATAGTTTAAATTTTAATTTTTATATTAATTTGTGCTTTCTAAACCTTGTTTTAAGTTTTCAAAATTTTTTTCCATTAAAGATAAAAAAGTATCTGTTTCTGGATTTCCATTATGAATTGAATACAAAACAAGTGGCTTAGCCTTAGTTTCTTCTGCAATCATTTTCGCAACAGTTCCTTCTGAAAGTTCTTCATAATATACTACTGGTATTTTGTATTTATTTATATAGTCAATTACAGACTTAACTTTTGCAATACTAGGATCTTCACCTTCTCCGCAATTTGTATATACGCTTACAAATTTTAAATTATAGTAATCAACTAAATAGCTATATGCAAATTCGCCTCCAACTGCAATTTCTTTTCTGCTTGAATTTTCTATTAATTCTTTATATTTTTGATTTAAATTTAATATTTCTTTTTTGTAATTCTCTGCATTAGCTGTATAATAACTTTCATTTTCTGGATCTATTTTACAAACTGCATCTAATATATTATTTATCATTATTACAGCATTTTCTGGATTCATCCAAATATGTTCATCATAAATTTCTTCTTTTTTATGTTCTTCATCTTCGTTTAAAATTTCTGAATTTATATTTTTTTCTTCAAATTCTTCTATTTTTATTAAGTCTATATTTTTTGAAACATCAACAATGCTGCAATTATATTCTTCCAAATTTTCTACAATCTTTGTTGTCCATGGTTCTAAAACTGTTCCATTATATAAAAACATGTCACTATTATTTAAAATAGTTATCATATCTTTTGCAGTTGGCTCATAGTTGTGTGCTTCAACACCAGAATTTAATAATAATTTGACTTCTGCTTTATCACCCACTATTTGCTTTGCAAAATCATATTGTGGAAATAATGTTGCAACTATTTGTAATTTATTATCGTTTTTCACATTGCTATCTTCTTTAAAGAATAATATAATTGCTGTCATTATAACTATTAAAATTAAAAAGCTTAAGCAAGCTACTATTTTCTTTTTCAAGTTATCCCTCTTTCTCTGTTTTAATATATTAGTTTTATAAATTTACCTTATTTTGGGTTAATTTCTCTTTAAAGCTAATTTTATAACACATATTGTGTTTTAAAAGTTTTTTCTCCAATTTTAGCTTCAACAGACACACTTTCACGTTCTGTTTTATCTACAATAATTTTAAACTCTTCTACATTTTCACATATTTTTATTTTATCAAAATATATCATATCACCTATTTTTACAAAAGTATTCGTAGTTCCATCGCTTTTAGCAAACGTTATATAATAGCTTGAATTATCTTCATTATCAACTAGTCCATAATCATTTACTGTTATATTATCTAGTTTAGTTGTTTTTAAAAAATATAAATTTAATTTACTATAATCTGAAGATACCTTTAAACTTAAATTCATTTTTTCTATATTTTTATAAAAATAGCTCATAATACAAGCAATAACACAAACTGTTATTGCAAATACTATAACATATATAGATAAATTTACAATTAAAGAATTTTTATTAGATTTCATTTTATATTCCTTAAATTTTAAATAATTTCTAATCAAATATATCACATTTTGGAACTTTTTTCAACAAATAGCCTAAAAGAAGAAAAACTAGGTAGTTTAATTACTACCTAGCTTAAAACTTTTATTGTTTGTGAAATTAAATTATTTTAATTCAACTGTAGCTCCAGCTTCTACGAATTTAGCTTTTAATTCTTCAGCTTCTTCTTTAGCTACACCTTCTTTAATTGTTTTTGGTGCTCCATCAACTAAATCTTTAGCTTCTTTTAATCCTAATCCTGTAGCATCTCTAACAACTTTAATTACAGCTATTTTATTTCCTCCAGCTTCTGTTAATACAACATCAAAAGATGATTTTTCAGCTGCAGCTTCTGCTGTAGCTCCTCCAGCTGCTGGTGCTGCAACAGCTGCTGCTGTTACTCCGTATTTTTCTTCAATTCCTTTTACTAATTCTGATAATTCAACTACTGTTAATTTATCAATTTCTTCTAACATTTTATCTGTTTTTTCACTCATTTTTAAATCCTCCTAAATTTTTTTATTTTTTAATTTTTTTGAGTTTTAATTTTTAATCATTTTTTAGATTTTTAAATTATTATGCTTTTTAGATTCTTGATTTTTAAAACTTAAACTGTTTTGTTTAAGTTTGTTATGATGTAAATCATAACTTTTTTAAAGCATTATTTTTCTTCTGCTTCTTTTTTTACTCTAACTGCATCAAGTGTAGCAGCAAGTTTTGAAACATTTGCAAGTAAGCATCCAGCAAGTTTTGCGATAAGTTCTTCTCTTGATGGAAGTTGTGCAAGTGTTGTTAATTCTTCTACTGAAGAAACTTTTCCTTCTAATACACCAGCTTTAATTTTGTAATAGTCATTAGCTTTAGCAAATTTATAAATTGCTTTTAATGCTGGTAGGTATTCTTCTTTTGCAATAATAACTGCTGTTGGTCCTTCTAGAGCTTCATCTAATGAATCTATTCCACATTCTTTTAAAGCTCTTCTTGTAATGTTATTTTTAATAACAGAATACTCAGCACCAATTTCTCTTACAGTTTTTCTTAATTCAGTTACATCTGCAACATTGATTCCTCTGTAATCAACTAAAAGTACTAAGCTAGCGCCATTCATTTTAGCAGCTAATTCTTTTACTTCTTCTTCTTTACGTTTAATTATTTTCTCGTTAGCCAATTTAATTTCACCTCCAATATAAATAATTTTTATATTAAAAATTTAAAGACTTTTTTAATTTTTTATATTAACACCTATAATTGCAATATAAAAAACTCTTTATTACCTAAAACACCAAGGTAATAAAGAGCCTTAAAACTTTCTCTTTATAATTTTACCTCGGTAGGATTTATCTTTGCACCTACTGTCTTAGGCTAATATTCAAATTTTATTTTTGATTTATACGAATGCTAGGTCCCATTGTTGTTGTTAAAGCAACACTTTTAATGTATTGTCCTTTAGCAGCAGATGGTTTTGCTTTTATAATTGCTTCTAAAATTGTTTCATAGTTTTCGTTTAATTTTTCTGCTCCAAAAGAAACTTTTCCAATTCCTAAGTGGATAATATTTGTTTTATCTAATCTGTATTCAACTTTACCAGATTTAATTTCTGATATAGCTTTTGTAACATCCATTGTTACTGTTCCAGATTTAGGGTTTGGCATTAATCCTTTTGGTCCTAAAACTTTACCTAATCTACCAATTACACCCATCATATCAGGTGTAGCAACTATAACGTCATAATCAAACCAATTTTCTTTTTCAATTTTTGGAACTAATTCTTCAGCTCCTACATAATCTGCTCCAGCAGCTTCAGCTTCTTTAGCTTTGTCTCCTTTTGCAAATACTAAAACTTTTTGTGATTTACCTGTTCCATTAGGTAAAACAACTGTACCTCTAACTTGTTGATCAGCATGTTTTGAATCAACACCTAATTTAACGTGTAATTCAACTGTTTCATCAAATTTTGTTTTTGGCATTTTTTCGATAATTTCTAAAGCTTCTTTAGCTTCATAAGATTTTGTGCTGTCTACTAATTTAGCAGCTTCTTGATATCTTTTTCCTCTTTTCATTTTTTCCTCCCGTGGTACTAACGAATTAATTTCTTAATTCTCCCAAAATATTTAAATTTATAAATAATTTATAAATTCCTAAAATTAATCTACTACAACTACACCCATAGATCTAGCTGTACCTTCAACCATACTCATTGCAGCTTCTATTGATGCTGCGTTTAAGTCAGCCATTTTTTGTTCAGCGATTGCTTTAACTTGTGCTTTTGTTATGTTTGCAACTTTATCTTTATTTGGTTTTCCTGAACCGCTTTTTATTCCTATTGTTTTCTTTATAAGAACTGCAACAGGTGGAACTTTTGTAATAAATGAGAATGATTTATCTTTATATACTGAAATTACAACTGGTATTATCATTCCAGGTTGATTTGCTGTTCTATCATTAAATTCTTTTACGAATTGCATGATATTTACACCACTTGATCCTAATGCTGGTCCTACTGGTGGAGCTGGTGTAGCTTTTCCAGCTTCTATTTGTAATTTTATAACATTTACAACTTCTTTCTCTGCCATTTT